>JAAYEI010000012.1 GCA_012728815.1 Clostridiales bacterium | reverse complement strand
TGGCGGAGCCGAACGGCCCGATGGCGGAGCCGAACGGCCCGATGGCACGCGGGGGCTGTCACACCTGTGACAGCCCCGGATGCGCGCATCCGGTTATTTCGCGTTTTCAGCGGCCTTGCGCAGGCTCTCCAGGTAGTCGCCCACGGTGATGGTGACAGAGCCCTTCAGCTCCTCCACATCGGGCACCTGCAGGTGGCTGGCGTCGCGCTCAAACACCGGGATGCCCAACACCTCCTCCACCGTCTTGCCCACGGCATACTGGGCGAAGGCCTCAATCTGCTCGTTCCATTCCTTGCCAATTTCGCTGGCGCGCACCATGCCATAGGCCGGGCCCTTCTCCAGCTTGGTCAGCAGCTCCTCGGGCAGGTCAACCGGCTTGCCCTCCAGGGAGAACTGCACCCTGCTTTGCTGCACATCCCAGACAACGGAATGGATGCGGTCCTCAGCGTCCAGCACCAGGGAGCACACGGTGGTGTTCACCTGGGCGGCGCCCGCCTTTTCCTCGGTGGCTTCGCTGACAGAGCCAATGGAGGTGACCATGCCCAGGCCATGGCGCAGCACAGGAACCTCAGCCGCCTGCTGGTCCATCTGCGCCTGAAGGGTTGCAAGCTCGGCCTCCAGCTCGCTCACGCGGGCGGCGGCATCCCCCTCAGCGGCAGCCTGCGCGGCCTCCAGCTCAGTGACCCGCGCGTCCGCGGTGGCCTTGGCGGTCTCCAGCTCCTTCACCTGGGCCAGGGCCGCATCCCGGGCGGCCTCCAGCTCGACTGCCTGCCCCTGCAGGGCGGCCAGCTGCTCACCCAGGTCCCGGGCGGTTTGCTCCAGCTCCCCCACACGGGTTTCCAGCGCCAGCTTTTCTGTCAGCGCCGCATCCAGGGTGGTGCTGAGCTCGCCCTTTTCGGTGGCGCCGGACTCCACCAGGGCCAGCAGCTCATCCCCCTTGGCCAGCGCGACGTCCCGGGCCTTGTTGGCGTTTTCCAGCATCAGGCGCAGGCCCAGCACCTTGGCGTTTTCCTCCTTGAAGGCGGCGGCCAGCTGGGCGTTGGCCTCCTCCAGGCCGGCGAGGGCGGCCTCGTGCCCGGACTGGGCCTGGGCCAGCTCATCCTGCGCGGCCTTGAGCTGCGCGCCCAGGTCCGCCTCAGCCTGCTCAGCCGCGCTGACAGAAGCGGCCAGGCTTTCCTGCGCCGCAGCCAGCTCAGCCTGGGCCGTTTCCAGCTGGGCTTCCACCTCTGTGGATTTTTTGACGGCTTCGTCCAGCGCGGTCTGCACCTCGCTCACGCGGGTGTTGGCGGCGGTCAGGTCGGTGTTGGCCTTGTTTTTCTGGTTCACCAGCACGCCGATGCCAATCGCCGCGGCCAGCACCACAACAGCCAGTAGGATGGATAGTTTCTTCATGGTTGCCCTCCTTTTGTTTTGTTCATTCCGTGATCGCGCCAAGGCGCGTTTCATCATAGCCGATTATGATCTGCTGGCCTGAGCGGACGATGGGCGAGCGCAGCAGGCCAGGCTGTTCCAGGATGTAGGCCACAATGGCCTGGGTGCTGTTGGTGTAGGCCACAGGGTGGGACTTTACCTTGTTGCTGTCCAGGTCCAGGATGGCGCGGGGGGAACTGCCCCGGATGAAGGCCTCCACCTCCCGCTGGCCCAGGCGGTGGCGGCGCAAATCCACGGACTGGAAGGGGATGCGCCGCTCCTTGAAAAAACGCTCAACCTTCTGGGTGTCAAAATTGCGGGTGTGCCAATAGAGCTGGATGGCCATGGGTCAGACAGCCTCCTCCTGCATGAAGGGCAGCTCCACCCGGTTCTGGCCATCCTCCCACAAGCGCTCCAGGCGGTAGAAGGCGCGGGGCTCGGGCATGAATATATGAACAATGACATCGGCGTAGTCCATCACCACCCAGCTGGCCTCCTGCCGCCCCTCCACCCGCCGGGGCAGAATGCCCTGGCGGGCCAGGTGCTCCTCCAGGTGGTCGCACAGCGCGCGCACCTGCAGCTGGTTGTGGCCGGTGGCGACGACCAGGTAGTCCGTCAGCACGCTCAGGTGGCCCACCCGCAGGGTGACCAGCTGCTGCGCCTTTCTGTCATACAGCAGTTTTGAGATGTCCAGTGCCAGTTTCTCTTCGCTCATCTGTTCCCCTCTTTTCATATTGATTGTATCTGTCTGTCAGGCCTGGGCCGCCAGCTCCCCCAGGGGGTGGCGGCGCAGGCGCGCGCGCAAATCCGTGATGGCCTGGGCGGACAGCGGGCTGTTCACCTGGCCCTTGGTTTTGATGATTGACTGGCTGCCCGTGAGCAGGGTGAGCGCCGCCAGGCGCAGATCCTTCTCCGCCTGGGCGCGCACCTTGTCCAGCCCCGGGTACCTGCGGCCGGGCTCGATGGCGTCGGCGACGAACACCGCCAGCTCCAGCCCCCCCATGCCCGCGCGCCCGGTGGTGTGGTAACGGATGGCGTCCAGCACCTGGGTGTCGGAAATGTGGTAGCGCAGCCGGGCCACTTGGGCCCCCACCGGGCCGTGGAGCAGGGCGTTGCTGCCAAGATGTTCCGGCGGGATGTCCAGCCGGGCCTGCCGCGCGATGGCCTGCAGCCGGGCCAGCTCCATGTTTTTGGCGCAGTCATGCAGGATGCCGGCCACCCCCGCCTTTTGCATGGGCAGGTGGTGCAGCCGCGCCAAATGCACCGCGGTCTGCCGCGTGCCCTGGGCGTGGCGCAGGCGGGCGGGCAGCAGGGCCTGGCGCAGCATGCGCTCATAATCTGGTTGGTAGAGGCCGCGCGCGGCGATGTACTCGGCCACCTGTGGCAGCAGCCTGCCTGGGGCGTCAGACAGCAGGCGGAGCTGGGCACGGATCTGCCCGGAGGACATGGTCATCAGCTCTGAAGGCACCAGGGTGACCCTGGCGCCCTGCTGCCGCAGGGCCTCGCACAGGGCGCCGGCCTCATAGCCGGCCCGCGGGAAGGCGGCAAACTCGCACAGCTCAAACAGGGCGGGCGCGTCCTTCCAAAAGGGGATGTCGGCAAGCTTGTCCGCGCCAACAATGTACACCAGTTGGGCGCCCGGGTAGCGCTGCCGCAGGTGACACACGGTGTCCACCGCGTAGCGCGGGCGGTCCAGCAGATCGGCCTCATCCAGCGAAAGCCCCGGGCTGTGGGCGATGGTCAGGCGGATCATGGCGGCGCGGTGGTCGCCGGCGGCCTCCGCCTGTCGGATGAGCGGCCGGCCAAAGGGCAGGAACACCACGGTGTCCAGCTTCATGAACGACAAACATGCCTGCGCTGCCCGCAGATGCCCGATATGGACAGGATCGAAGGTCCCGCTGAATATGCCGATTCGCCGCACGATGCGCTCCTTGTGCCAGTGCTTCCTTTCTTATTATACACAGATTGGGGCAAACCACCAAACCTGGCAAGGATGCGGGGCAAGGGGATTCGGGCCGGCCCTGAATCTGCAGTGAATGAACCGGGCTGCCCGTGGGCAAGGAAGGGTGCGGCGATACCCTGCCGACGAAACATGGCCAAGCCGTTCCCCTGTGACAGGCAGCAAGGACAAAACGGGCCTGTTGAAAGACCGGTGCCCATGATGAGCCCTGGCAAAACAAAAAAGGCCCTGACAGGGCCTTTGAAGCGGGGCAAGTGCCCGGGCCTTACACCATCTCAATGAGCACGCGCTCGGAGGCGTCGCCGCGGCGGGGCCCCAGCCTGTAGATGCGGGTGTAGCCGCCGGCGCTGTTCTTTTCCTCGTTGCGCTTGCGGTACTTGGGGCCATACTCGCGGAAGAGCTTCTCCACCACCGGGTGCTTGTTGTCCCGGGTGCGCTCACGGTACTCGGAGCGGGACTCGTCATCCCGGCGCAGCTCCTTGAAGTCATACAGGTAGGCCATCATCAGCCGGCGCGCGTGCAGCTTGCTGGCGGCGTCGTTGACCACGTCAATCTTGACGATCTGGCCCTTCTCGTTGTGGTATTCCTTGCTGGTGTTCACCACCTGGTCATGCTCGCGCACGGCCAGGGTGACCATCTTCTCCGCCACGCGGCGGACTTCCTTGGCGCGGGCCAGGCTGGTCTCAATGCGGCCATGCCAAAGCAGGCTGGTCACCTGGTTGCGGATGAGCGCCTTGCGTTTGTCAGCGGTCAGGCCAAGCTTGCGTTGCTGTGCCATTGCGGGTAATCCTCCTTAGGCCTCTGGGGCGAAATGCTTATTCGTCGTTGCTGCGCAGGGCCAGGCCCAGCAGCGCCAGCTTTTGCTCAACCTCTTCCAGGCTCTTCTTGCCCAGGTTACGCACCTTCATCATGTCCTCCTGGTTCTTTTGAACCAGCTCGGCCACGGTGTTGATGCCGGCGCGCTTGAGGCAGTTGAAGGCGCGCACGGACAGGTCCAGCTCGTCAATGGTCATCTCGGCGGTCTTGCCGGTGAGGCCGGAATCGGTTTCCTCCTCCTCCTGGCTGATGGGCTGGTCGGTCAACCGGGTGAAGATGCCCAGCTGGTTGGTGAGAATCTTGGCGGCCATGCCGATGGCCTCTTCTGGGGTGACGGAGCCGTTGGTCCACACATCCAGCACCAGCTTGTCATAGTCGGTGATCTGGCCCACACGGGTGTCTTCCACCATGTAGTTGGCCTTGCGAATGGGGGTGTAGATGGCGTCAATCGGGATTTCCCCGATGATCTTCTGCTCGGCAGGCTTGCTGCGCTCGGCGGACACGTAGCCGTGGCCGCGCTCGATGTTGAGGGTCATGTGTAGCCTGGTGCCCTCGGACAGCGTGGCGATGTGCAGGTCGGGGTTGACCACCTCCACCTCGCTGTCCACCCGGATGTCCGCGGCGGTAACAGCGCCCGGGCCCTCCGCGATGATTTCCACCTGCTTGGGCAGGTCCACATGCAGCCGCACGGACAGCTCCTTGAGGTTGAGGATGATGTCGGTCACATCCTCCTTGACCCCGGGGATGGTGGAAAACTCATGCTGCACGCCTTCAATCTGCACGCTGGTGACCGCGGCGCCGGGCAGGCTGCTCAGCAGGCTGCGGCGCAGGGCGTTGCCCAGGGTGTGGCCAAAGCCACGCTCCAGGGGCTCCACCACAAAACGGCCATAGGAACTCTCTTCATTGTACTCAACCCGCTCGATGCGGGGACTGACGGATTCAGTAATCACGCGCTTTCCCTCCTGTTCGATCAAATGATGTCGTTGTGGAACAGGTTAACGGGAGTAGTACTCAATGATCATGTTCTCCTGCAGGGCGAAGTCGACATCGCCACGCTCTGGCAGGGCGTCCACCGTGGCCTTGAGCTCGTCATAGTTGACGGTCAGCCACTTGGGCAGGATGCGGGCGCTGCCTTCCCGCAGCACCTTGAACAGCTCAATCTCGCGGCTGGTGGAGCCAACGCTGATGACATCGCCCTGCTTGACGCTGTAGGAGGGGATGTCCACCCGCTGGCCGTTGACCAGGAAGTGGCCATGGTTGACCAGCTGGCGCGCCTGGGCGCGGGAGGAGGCCAGGCCGGCGCGGTAGACCACGTTGTCCAGCCGGCGCTCCAGCAGCTGCAGCAGGTTCTCGCCGGAGACACCCTTCATCTTCAGGGCGTTGAGGTAGGTGCGGTGGAACTGGGTCTCCAGCATCCCGTAGGCGCGGCGGGCCTTCTGCTTCTCACGCAGCTGGGTGCCGTACTCGCTCATCTTGCGCTGGCGGGCGTGGCCGTGCTGGCCAGGGGGGGTGGGGCGCTTGGTGAGGGGGCACTTCTGCGTGAAGCACTTCTCACCCTTCAGGAAGAGCTTGACGCCCTCCCTGCGGCACATACGGCAAACGGAGCCGGTGTTTCTTGCCATCTGGGTTTACTCCTTCTTACACTCTTCTGCGCTTGGGCGGGCGGCAGCCATTGTGGGGAATGGGGGTCACGTCCTTGATCATGGTGACCTCCAGGCCTGCCGTCTGCAGGGAACGGATCGCGGCCTCGCGCCCGGAACCCGGGCCCTTGACCAGCACATCCACCGTGCGCAGCCCAAACTCGGTTGCCGCGCGGGCAGCCGTCTCCGCGGCCATCTGCGCCGCGAAGGGGGTGGACTTCTTGTTGCCCCGGAAGCCCATGCCGCCGGCAGAGGCCCAGGACAGCGCGTTGCCCAGGGTGTCCGTGATGGTCACGATGGTGTTGTTGAACGATGAACGGATATGCACAACACCGCGCTCGACGAGCTTCTTCTCACGCCGCCTGCGCGATACCTTTTTCAATGCGGGTCTTGCCATTCTTCTCCTCCATGCCCCGGGGGGCGGTTTTCTGCCTTACCTGGCCTTTTTCCTGCCGGTGACCTGGCGCTTGGGGCCCTTGCGGGTGCGCGCGTTCTGCTTGGTGTTCTGGCCGCGCACCGGCAGGCTGCGGCGGTGGCGCACGCCGCGGTAGGAGCCAATCTCCACCAGGCGCTTGATGTCCAGGCTGACTTCGCGGCGCAGGTCGCCCTCCACCTTGACGTGGTGCTCGATGTACTCGCGCAGCTTGCTGATGTCGCTCTCGCTCAGGTCGCGCACGCGGATGTCCGGGCTGATCTGGGTCTCATCAAGGATTTTCTTGCTGGTGGTCAGCCCGACGCCAAAGATATAGGTCAGGCCGGTTTCAATGCGCTTGTCTCTGGGCAAATCAACGCCCGCTATACGTGCCATGTGCTGGGAACACCTCCATAATTACTGCTTGTGGGAATCGGGCCGCGCCCGGGATATGATGGAGCCGCACGGTCCCGGGGCGTACACACCGGGCAGCCGCCCGCGCGGCGGGCGATGCCAAAGAGGAACCCCTCAGCCTTGCCTCTGCTTGTGCTTGGGGTTTTCGCAAATGACCATGATGTGGCCTTTGCGCTTGATGATCTTGCATTTCTCGCAGATCTCTTTGACGGAAGGACGGACTTTCATGGGGCAACCTCCTTAGGAATTGGCTTAGTTCTTGCTGCGCCAGGTGATGCGGCCGCGGGTCAGGTCATAGGGGGACAGCTCGATGGTCACCCGGTCCCCGGGGTAGATGCGGATGAAGTTCATGCGCATTTTGCCGGAGATGTGCGCCATGATCCTGTGGCCGTTGGGCAGCTCAACAGAGAACATGGCGTTGGGCAGGGCTTCTACCACCTTCCCTTCAATTTCGATGACGTCACTTTTGGACAAACATGGGCCTCCTTCAGGCGGGGTCTTGTGGGGCTGGGTCTTGCAGGGGCTTGAGAAACATGCGGATGCGGTGGTCTGTCAGCGTCCCGGCCGCGTATTCACCGGGCAGGCCGGGCAGTTCTTGCCCGATGGCCCGCAGGTGTTTTCTGCGCTTTTTCTTGGGGCGGGACAAGGCCCGCAGGCCGCCGTCGGCTACCAGTACAAAATCAGCGTCCAACTCACATAATACCACAAAGATCCGGCCCTTGTCACGCCCTTTCAGGGAAATCGCGGCGATGCCGCCTTTGAGCTCCGGTTTCATCCCGCCCCCTCACTGCCAGGTGTGCCCGGGCAGGGTGAGGATCTCGGGCAGGCCGTCCTCGGTGATGGCGATGGTGTGCTCGTAGTGCGCGCAGGGGGAGCCGTCCAGGGTGGTGATGGTCCAGCCGTCCTGCATCTCCTGCACCTGCCAGGAACCCAGGGAAATCATGGGCTCCAGCGCCAGGGTCATGCCAGGCCGCAGCCTGGCGCCGCGCCCGGGCTCGCCGAAGTTGGGCACGGAGGGGTCCTCATGCATGTTGCGGCCGATGCCATGGCCGGTCAGGTCGCGGATGACGCCATAGCCATGCCGCTCTGCCAGGGTCTGCACCGCGTGGCCAATGTCGCCCACCCGGTTGCCGCTGATGGCCTGGCGCGCGCCTTCAAAGAAGCAGCGCTCGGTCACCTCGATGAGCAGGGCCAGCGGCGGGGAGATCTCCCCTACGCCAACAGTGAAGGCGCTGTCGGCCTGCCAGCCGTCCAGGACCAGCCCGCAGTCAATGCTCAGGATGCTGCCCGCCTGCAGGGGCTGCTTGTCGGTGGGGATGCCGTGCACCACCTGGTCATCCACGCTGGCGCAGATGCTGGCCGGGTAGCCACGGTAGTTGAGGAAGGACGGCAGGGCGCCCTCCTTGCGGATGAGCTCCTCCGCGTAGGCGTCAATCGCCGCGGTGGTCTCCCCCGGCCGGACCACCTCACGCAGCTTCTGCATCACCTCATACAGCAGCGCGCCGGCCTGGCGCATGCGCTCCAGCTGGGCGGCGTTCTTGATGGAAATCATGACGCCAGGCCCAGCGCCTCTTTGATCAGGCCGAAGTCGCCCTCGATGGTGCCCTCCACCACCACATCCACCAGCAGCCCCGCCGCCTTGTAGTAGGCGATGAGCGGCTCGGTCTGGGCGTGGTACACCTCCAGGCGGTGGCGGATGGTGTCAGGCTGGTCGTCATCCCGGTGGATGAGGGGGCCCCCGCAGACGGGGCAGGCGGTGGCGCCGTCCAGGCGCCGGATGTGGTGGGTGGCGCCGCAGTCACGGCACACGCGCCGGCCTGACAGGTGGCTCATGATGGTGTCTTCATTGGCCAGCAGGTTGACCACCGACTTGATCCGGGTGAAGCGGTTGAGCGCCTCAGCCTGGGGCACGGTGCGGGGGAAGCCGTCCAGGATGTAGCCCTTCTGGCAGTCCGGCGCCTGCAGGCGCTGCTTGACCATGTCGATGACCACCTGATCGGGCACCAGCTCGCCCCGGTCGATGTAGCCCTTGGCGGCCAGCCCCAGCTGGCTGCCCTGCTTGATGGCCTCGCGCAGCATCTCCCCGGTGGAGATTTGCGGGATGCCCAGAAGCTGGCTGAGCTGCTTGGCGTGCGTGCCCTTGCCCACACCGGGCGGGCCCAGGAAAATAAAGTTCATTGCTTGCCCCCCGGGCTTACAGGAAGCCCTTGTAGTTGCGCATCACCAGCTGTGCCTCCACCTGGCGCATGGTTTCAAGCGAGACTGACACAGCGATGAGCATGGAGGATGCCGCGAAGGGGATGCGGACATTCTGCCAGGCGGACAGCAGGGTGGGCAGGGTGGCCAGGACGGCCAGGAAGATCGCGGCAAACAGCGTCAAGCGCTTGGAGATGCGGGCCAGGTGGCTGACGGTGTTGGGGCCCGAGCGGATGCCCGGGATGTTCCCGCCCTGCTGCTGGATGTTCTTGGCGATGTCCTGCGGGTTGAAGGAAATGGAGGCGTAGAAGTAGGTGAAGGCCAGGATGAGCAGCGCGGTGACGACCAGGTTCAGCGGCGCGCCCTGGCCCATGTTGGCGTTCCACCACTTGTAGGCGGCGGAATTGACCCCGAACATGGCGATGATGGTGCCGGGGAAGGCCATGAAGGAATAGGCGAAAATGAGCGGCAGCACGCCCACGGACAGCACCTTCATGGGGATGTGGGTGGACTGGCCGCCGTACATCTTGCGGCCCACCACGCGCTTGGCGTACTGCACGGGGATGCGCCGCTCGCCCAGGTCAATGAAGGTGACCACCGTCACCAGCACCAGGGTGGTGACGATGAGGATGAGGAAGCCGGACACCGTGGTGCCGTAGCGGGTGATGCCCAGCACGTCGGTGAAGGCGGTGAGCAGGCCCGAGAAGATGTTGGAGATGATGCCGGCAAAAATCAGCAGGGAAATGCCGTTGCCAATGCCCTTGGCGGTGATGCGCTCGCCAATCCACATGGCCAGCGCGGTGCCGCCCGCCATGACCACGCCGATGGTGATGAGCCCAAAGGCGGAGTTGTAGCCCTGCTGCAGCACGCGAAGCCCGGTGACGGGGTCGGTCTGCCCGTTGAGCGCGGCGATGATGCCGATGGCCTGGATGGCGGCCAGCACGACGGTGGCGTAGCGGGTGATCTTGTTGATCTTCTCCTTGCCCTCCTCGCCGCCTTCCTTCTGCAGGCGCTCCAGCGCCGGGATGGCGATGGTGAGCAGCTGCATAATGATGCTGGCGTTGATGTAGGGGGTGATGCCCATGGCCATGACCGTCATCTGGCTGAAGCTGCCGCCGGTCATCATGTTGACCAGGCCCAGCATGTCATACTGCTCGGCCAGGGAGCGGACCACCTCGGAGTTGATGCCGGGCACCGGGATGACACCCACCAGGCGGAAAATCAACAGCATCATGAAGGTGTAGAGCAGCTTTTGCTTCAGCTCCGGCACCTTCCAGGCATTGCGCAAGGTTTCAAGCATCTCAGACCTCCTCGGCTGTGCCGCCGGCCTGCTCAATCTTTTCCTTCGCGGAGCCGGTGAAGCGGTTGGCCTGCACGGTGAGCTTGCGGCTGAAATCGCCGTTGCCCAGCACCTTCACGCCGGATTTGAGCGCTTTGACCAGGCCGGTCTGGCGCATGAGGTCAATGGTGACCACGGTGCCATCCTCAAACCGCTGCAGGCTGCCGAGGTTGACAATGGCGTATTCCTTGCGGAAGGGGTTCTTGAAGCCGCTCTTGGGGAGGCGGCGGGTGAGGGGCATCTGGCCGCCCTCAAAGCCCGGGGCCTTGCCGCCGCCGGAGCGCGCCAGGGCGCCCTTGTGGCCCTTGCCTGAGGTCTTGCCCAGGCCGCTGCCCATGCCGCGGCCCAGGCGCCTGGGCCTGGTTTTGGAACCTGGCGCGGGTTGCAGTTCATGCAATTTCATGAGGATGCCCTCCTACTTACTCGTTGATTTCCTCGACCTTGACCATGTGGCGCACGGTGAAGATCTGGCCGCGGACACTGGGGTTGTCCTCCTTGATGACGCTCTGGCCAATCTTGCGCAGCCCCAGCGCGGCGATGGTGCCCTTCTGGGCAGCCAGCCTGGCGATGGGGGATTTTTCAAGCGTGATTTTCAGCTTCATCTTGTCCTCCTCAGCCCAGGATTTCTTCAACCGTCTTGCCCCGCAGCTTGGCCACCTGCTCCGGAGAGCGCAGCAGCTTGAGGCCTTCAATGGTGGCCTTGACGGTGTTGATGGGGTTGCTGGTGCCATAGGACTTGGTGCGGATGTCCTTCACGCCGGCCAGCTCCAGCACCGCGCGCGCGGCGCCGCCGGCGATGACGCCGGTGCCCTCGGGCGCGGGCAGGATGACCACCTTGCCGGTGCCGAAATAGCCGGTGATCGCGTGGGGCACGGTGGTGCCCGCCAGCGGGATGGTGATCAGGTGCTTCTTGGCGTTCTCATTGGCCTTGCGGATGGCCTCGGGAATCTCGGCCGCCTTGCCCATGCCGGCGCCCACACGGCCCGCGCCATCGCCCACCACCACCAGGGCAGAAAAGCGGAAGTTTCGGCCGCCTTTGACGGTTTTCACGACACGGTTGACCGCGACCAGCTTCTCGCTGAATTCGCTTTGCTCCTCGCGGCCCCTGTCTCTGTCTCTGCGTTGCATCCCTGCGTGTCCTCCTTAGAATGTCAGCCCGGCTTCGCGGGCGCCGTCCGCCAGGGAGGCGACACGGCCGGTGTAGATGTATCCGCTGCGGTCAAAGACCACCCGGGTGATGCCGGCGGCAAGCGCGCGCTCACCCACCAGCTTGCCCACGGCCTTGGAGGCGCCCTTCTTGTCCAGGTCAGCCTCCTGGGCCTTGATGTCCGCGTCCAGGGTGGAGGCGGAGGCCAGGGTGATGCCCCGGGTATCGTCAATCACCTGGGCGTAGATGGCGGCGTTGCTGCGAAACACACACAGGCGCGGCATGTCGGGGGTGCCGCTTACCTTTTTGCGCACCCGCGCGTGGCGGATCTGGCGCACTTCATTACGGTCACGTTTTTTAAACAACTGCGGTCACTCCTTCCTGTTAGTTGCCGGCCTTGCCCGCCTTGCGGCGGATGTGCTCGTCCTTGTATTTGATGCCCTTGCCCAGGTAGGGCTCGGGCGGGCGCACGGCGCGGATGTCCGCGGCCAGGTTGCCCACCACCTGCTTGGAGATGCCCTTGACCACCACGGTGGTGGCGTTGGGGGTCTCAAAGGTGAC
Organism: Clostridiales bacterium; assembly: GCA_012728815.1. GTDB lineage: Bacteria > Bacillota > Clostridia > Christensenellales > Aristaeellaceae > UBA6115. The sequence goes on along the minus strand of JAAYEI010000012.1, from coordinate 70,571 downwards.
GTCCTTGGGCGCGGTGAACACCACCGGGTGGGAATAGCCCACGTTCAGGGTGAGCGTGTCGCCTTCCACCGCGGCGCGGTAGCCGGTACCCACCAGCTCCAGCGTCTTGCTGTAGCCCTCGGTCACACCCACCACCATGTTGTGCACCAGGGAGCGGTACAGCCCGTGCATGGATTTCTGGGGCTTGGAATCATTGGCGCGCTCCAGGCTGAGCACGCCGCCCTCCTGGCTTAGGCGGATGGCCGGGTTGACATCCTGGCTCAGGGTGCCCTTGGGCCCCTTCACGACGACCAGGTTGGACTCGTCCACCGTCACCGTCACGCCCGCGGGCACTGAAATCGGAAGTTTTCCGATACGAGACATGTTTTCTTCCTCCTGTGCGTCTTGCTTACCAGATGTAGGCCAGGACCTCGCCGCCCAGCTTGTCCTGGCGCGCCTTGCGGTCTGTCATCAGACCCTTGGAGGTGGAAATGATGGCCACCCCCAGGCCGCCCAGCACACGGGGCAGGTCCTCACAGCCCGCGTACACGCGCAGGCCAGGCTTGGAGATGCGGCGCAGCCCGGCGATGACCGGCTGCTGCTTGTTGTTGACGTACTTGAGCGTCAGCTTGATCTGGCCCTGCACGCCGTCGTTGATCTGGTCATAGGCCTTGATATAGCCCTCGTCCAGCAAAATCCTGGCGATCGCCTTCTTGGCGTTGCTGGCGGGGATGGTCACCGTGTCATGCTTGGCAATCTGCGCGTTGCGGATGCGGGTGAGCATATCGGCAATGGGGTCATTCACAACCATGGGGGAACCTCCTTCTCCTTAAACTCCTTACCAGCTGGCTTTGCGCACGCCCGGGATCTGGCCCTTGTAGGCCAGCTCGCGGAAGCAGATGCGGCAGATGCCATAACGGCGCAGCACAGAATGCGGCCTGCCGCACAGGCGGCAGCGCGAATAGGCGCGGGTTGAATACTTGGGGGTGCGGGTCTGCTTGACGCGCATGCTAGTCTTGGCCATTGCCTTCTCCTCCCTTACTGCGCAAAGGGCATGCCCAGCAGGGACAGCAGCTCTTTGGCTTCTTCGTCAGTGTGCGCGGTGGTGACAAAAATCATCTCCATGCCGCGGATCTTTTCCACTTTGTCATAGTTGATCTCGGGGAAAATGAGCTGCTCGCGCACGCCCAAGGCATAGTTGCCGCGGCCGTCAAAGGCCTTCTGCGACACGCCGCGGAAGTCGCGCACGCGGGGCAGGGCGATGGAGACCAGCTTGTCAAAAAACTCCTCCATGCGGGTGCCGCGCAGGGTGACCTTGGCGCCCACGCTCATCCCCTCGCGCAGCTTGAAGTTGGCGACAGATTTCTTGGCCTTGGTGACCAGCGGCTTCTGGCCGGCGATCTGGCCCAGCTCCTCCACGGCGTTTTCCAGCGCCTTGGCGTTGTCCTTGCAGTCGCCCAGGCCCATGTTGATGACAATCTTGTCCAGCTTGGGCACCTGCATGGGGTTCTTGTAGCCGAACTTCTGCTGCAGGGCGGGCACAGCCTCGGCCAGGTATCTTTCCTTCAAACGGGTTGCCATGTGGCTGCTCCTCCTTTAGTCAATCTGCTGCCCGCACTTCTTGCAGACGCGGATCTTGCTGCCGTCCTCCTGCACCTTCCGGCCAGCGCGGGACGGCTTGCCGCACTTCTGGCAGACCAGCATGACGTTGGAGGCGTCAATGGCCGCTTCCTTGCGGATGATGCCGCCAGGCTGCCCCTGGGCGCGGGATTTCTGGTGCTTGGTGACCATGGCCACGCCCTCAACGGTGACACGGCCGGTCTTGGGGCTGACGGACAGCACCTCGCCCTTGACACCCTTGTCCTTGCCGGAGATGACGATGACCTCGTCCTTGGTTTTCACGTGTACTTTCATCTGCTTCTCCTTACAGAACTTCAGGGGCCAGCGAGACGATCTTCATGTAGTTCTTCTCGCGCAGCTCGCGGGCCACGGGCCCGAAGATGCGGGTGCCGCGGGGCTGCTTCTGGTCGTTGATGATGACGGCGGCGTTGTCGTCAAAGCGGATGTAGCTGCCGTCGGGCCGGCGGTTCTGCTTGACCACCCGGACGATGACGGCGCGCACAACCTCGCCCTTCTTGACCTGGCCGCCAGGGGCCGCGGACTTCACGCTGGCCACAATGATGTCGCCCACGGAGCCGCTGCGGCGGAACGAGCCGCCCAGCACCCGGATGCACATAATTTCTTTGGCGCCGGAATTGTCGGCCACCTTAAGCCGCGTCTGCGACTGGATCATAGGGGGTTCCTCCTTCTATCGCCTGCGCCATGGGCCTGCCATGGCGATCCCTTACTTGGCCTTCTCGATGATCTCAACCAGGCGCCAGCGCTTGTCGCGGCTGAGGGGCCGGGTCTCCATGATCCGCACGGTATCCCCGATACCGCAGGCATTCTCCTCGTCATGCGCCTTGAACTTCTTGGTGTGGCTGATGGTCTTGCCGTACAGCGGGTGCTTGTAGCGGCTGCGGATGGTGACCACGATGGTCTTGTCCATCTTGTCGCTGGTGACAACGCCCACGCGGCTCTTGCGCTTGCCGCTTGCTTTGGTGGTAGCTTCAGACATGGGTTCCTGCCTCCTTTCTTATCGGGTGGCCTGCTTCTGGGCCTGGGTCTGGGCGGTCAGCGCGCGGGCAATGTCCCGCTTGACAGCCTGGATTTGCATCGTGTTTTCCAGCTGGCCGGTCGCCAGGCGGAAACGAAGGTTGAACAGCTCGGTCTTGAGCTCCGCGATCTTCGCGGTGAGCTCTTCAGGCTTCATGGCCAAAAATTCACTTACCTTCATCAGTTGTCACCACCGCTCATGTGCTCCATCTGCGCCTTGGAGTAAATCTTGGTGCGCAGGGGCAGTTTGTTGGAGGCCAGGCGCAGCGCTTCGCGGGCGACGGCTTCGTCGATGCCGCCCACCTCAAACAGCACGCGGCCGGGCTTGACGACGGCCACCCAGTACTCCGGGGAGCCCTTGCCCGAACCCATGCGGGTTTCCGCCGGCTTCTCAGTCACGGGCTTGTCGGGGAAAATCTTGATCCACACCTGGCCACCGCGCTTGATGTAGCGGGTGAGCGCGATACGGGCGGCTTCAATCTGCTGGCTGGTGATCCAGCTGGGGTCCATGGCCACCAGGCCATAATCGCCGTAGGCGATGAAGTTGCCGCGCATGGCCTTGCCCTTCATGCGCCCGCGAAACACCTTGCGGCGCTTGACACGTTTTGGCATCAACATGGTTTACTTGCCTCCTTCTGCGTGCCTGCCGCCCCGGTTCTTGGCCTGGGGCAGCACCTGGCCCTTGTAGATCCACACTTTGACGCCCAGGCGGCCGTAGGTGGTCTTGGCTTCGGCGAAGCCGTAATCAATGTTGGCGCGCAGGGTCTGCAGCGGGATGGAGCCCTCGTGGTAGTGCTCGCTGCGGGCGATGTCCGCGCCGCCCAGGCGGCCGGATACCGCCGCCTTCATGCCCTTGGCGCCGGCGCGCATGGTGCGCTGGATGCTCTGCTTGAGCGCCCGGCGGAAGGAGATGCGCTTCTCCAGCTGCTGGGCGATGTTCTCGGCCACCAGCTGCGCGTCGGTGTCGGGCTGCTTGATCTCAATCACGTTGATGGTGACCGGGCGGCCCACCATCTTCTCCACGAAGGCCTTGAGCTCCTCAATGCCCTTGCCGCCCCGGCCGATGATCATGCCGGGCTTGCCGGTGAAGAGGTTGATGGTCATGCGCGCGGCGCTGCGCTCAATATCAATGCGGCTGATGCCGGTGGGGTAATAGCGCTTCTTCAGGGTTTCACGGATCTTGTGGTCTTCCACCAAGAAGTCCGCGAAGTCTTTCTTGTCGGCATACCAGCGCGTGGACCAGTCAAAGATGACGCCAACGCGCGCGCCGTGGGGATTTACTTTCTGTCCCATCTGCCAAAACCTCCTTAACGTTCGTCCAGTACGACGCTGAAATGGCTCGTGCGGCGCAGGATCTGCGAGGCGCTGCCACGGGCCCTGGGCTTGAAGCGCTTGATCGTCGGACCGGGGTTGGCGTAGATTTCAGCGATGTAAAGTCCCTTGCGGTCCATCTCCAGGTTGTTCTCGGCGTTGGCCGCGGCTGACTCAATCAGCTTGTACAGCACCGGGGAGGCCGCGTGCGGGGTGAGCCGCAGGATGGCCAGGGCGGCATCCAGATCCTTGCCGCGCACCTGGTCAATGATCAGGCGTGCCTTGCGGGGGGAGATGCGGATGTGCCTGACGTGCGCATGGGGGCGCTTCTCATCGCGCTGGCGGTGCAGCTCGCCCTTTTTGCTGGTGTTGCTTGCCATAAATTGCGCTCCTTTCGCTTATCTGCGCTCTGACTTTTTTTCACCCGCGTGGCCGCGGAAGGTGCGGGTGGGGGCGAACTCGCCAAGCTTGTGGCCCACCATGTCCTCGGTGATATAGACGGGCACATGCTTGCGGCCGTCATGCACGGCGATGGTGTGGCCCACGAAGTCCGGGAAAATGGTGCTGGCGCGGGACCAGGTTTTCAAAACGGATTTCTTTCCGGATTTGTTGAGGTTCTCTACGCGCTGCAGGAGCTTTTGATCGACAAAAGGTCCTTTTTTTACTGAACGGCTCATGCTGTTTGGGTGCCTCCTTTCATCCTCTGGGGCTTACTTCTCGTTGATCCGCTTGACAATCATGCGGTTGGAATACTTCTTGCGCTTGCGTGTCTTCAGGCCCAGCGCGGGTTTGCCCCAGGGGGTGACGGGGGCCGGCATGCCGATGGGCGACTTGCCCTCGCCGCCGCCGTGCGGGTGATCCACCGGGTTCATGACAACGCCGCGCACGCTGGGCCGGAAGCCCATGTGGCGCTTGCGCCCGGCCTTGCCGATGCGGATGTTCTCATGGTCGGTGTTGCCCACCGTGCCGATGGTGGCCTGGGCGTTGAGCGGCAGCCTGCGGATTTCGCCTGAGGGCAGGCGCACCTGGGCGTAGCCGCCCTCCTTGGCCATCAGCTGGGCGTACACACCGGCCGAGCGGACCAGCTGCCCGCCAGCGCCGGGGCGCAGCTCCAGGTTGTGGATCAGGGTGCCCGTGGGGATGGCGGACAGGGGCATGGCGTTGCCCGGCTTGATGTCGGCGCCTTCGCCGGCCACCACCATGTCGCCCACCTTGAGCCCCACCGGGGAGAGGATGTAGCGCTTCTCACCGTCCAGGTAGTGCAGCAGGGCGATGAAGGCGGAGCGGTTGGGATCGTACTCAATCGCCGCCACCTTGGCCGGCACCTGCAGCTTGTTGCGCTTGAAGTCGATGATGCGGTACTTGGCCTTGTGGCCGCCGCCCCGGTGGCGCACGGTGATCTTGCCCTGGTTGTTGCGCCCGGCGTACTTCTTCTTGGAAACGGTCAGCGCCTTTTCCGGCTTTTTCTTGGTAATTTCCTCAAAAGCGTTCACCGACATGAAGCGGCGAGCGGGTGAGGTTGGTTTGTAGACACGAATGGCCATGCTGCTTGCTCCTCCTTAGACCATGCCTTCAAAGAACTCGATGGGCTTGGAGTCCTCCGTCAGGCTGACATAGGCCTTCTTGACCTCGGGGGTGCGGCCCTGGGTGCGGCCCTGGCGCTTGATCTTGCCCATCACGCGCAGGGTGTTGACCGACTTGACCTTGATGCCCGCGAAGACCTCTTCCAGGGCATTCTTGATTTCCACCTTGTTGGCCTTCACGTCCACTTCAAAGACGTAACGCTTGTCCTCAATGCCCAGGTAGCCCTTTTCAGTCAGCACCGGGCGGCGGATGATGTCATGGGGTGTTTTCATGCGTAGACCTCCTGGATGGCCTGGACAGCGTCCTTGGTGAGCAGCAGTTTGTCCGCGCGAAGGATGTCATAGACATTGATGTTGGCGGCATAGGCATCCCGCAGGGTGGGCAGGTTGCGCCCGGCGCGCTGCACCATCTCGTCGCGCTCCGGCAGCACCATCAGGCAGGACTTGCTGATGCCCAGGTCAGACAGCACCTTGGCCATCACGCGGGTCTTGGCCTCGGGCAGGTTCAGCTTGTCCACCACAATCAGGTCCCCGGCGGCCAGCTTGGCTGACAGCGCGGACTTGAGGGCCAGGCGGCGCACCTTGCGCGGCACCTTCACCACGTAGTCACGCGGCTGGGGGGCGAACACCACGCCGCCGTGGCGGAACTGGGGCGCGCGGTTGCTGTGGTGGCGGGCACGGCCGGTGCCCTTCTGGCGGTAGATCTTGCGCCCGCCGCCGCGCACCATGGCGCGGGTCAGCGCGCTCTGGGTGCCTTGGCGCTTGGCGGCCAGGATGGAACGCACCACCAGGTGCATGGCCGCCGTGTTGGGGGTGATGCCAAAGATGTCCTCGCTGAGGTCCATCTGGCCGGCGTCCTTGCCCTCTATCGTCAATACGGAGATTGTCGGCATTTTCGTTTCCTCCTACCTTCAGGCCTTCAGCGCGTCGCGCACGATGAGCAGGCCTTTTTTGGGGCCGGGCACCGCGCCCTTGATGAGCAGCAGGTTGCGCTCCGCGTCCACGCCAATCACTTCCAGGTTCTGTACCGTCACCCGCTCCACGCCGTATTGGCCGGACATTTTCTTGTTCTTGAAGACCTTGGAGGGGGTGGAGTTGGCCGCCATGGCGCCCAGGCCGCGGTGGTACTTGGAGCCGTGGGACATGGGGCCGCGGCTCTGGTTCCAGCGGTAGATGACGCCGGTGAAGCCATGGCCCTTGCTGGTGCCGGTCACGTCCACCTTCTCGCCCTCGCCAAACTGGGCCACGCTCAGGGTCTGGCCCACCTCGTACTGGGAGATGTCATCCAGGCGGAACTCGCGCAGGAAGCGCGCGGGGGCCACGCCCGCCTTGTTGAAGTGCCCGGTCTGGGGCTTGTTGACCAGCTTCTTGGCGCGCTGCGGGGCCAGCTCCTCAAAGCTGAGCTGCAGGGCCTGGTAGCCGTCCTTTTCCACGGTTTTCTTCTGCACCACCGTGCAGGGGCCGGCCTGCACCACGGTCACGGGCACCAGACGCCCATCCGGCAGGAACTGCTGGGTCATGCCCAGTTTTCTGCCCAAAATTGCTTTCTTCATGATGGCTGCCTCCTGCCTTAGAGTTTGATTTCGATCTCGACGCCGGCGGGAAGATCCAGTTTCATCATGGCGTCCACCGTGCGGGTTGTGGGGTTGTGGATGTCGATCAGGCGCTTGTGGGTCCTGCGCTCGAACTGCTCGCGGCTGTCCTTGTACTTGTGCGGGGCGCGCAGGATGGTGATGATCTCCTTCTCAGTGGGCAGCGGCACCGGGCCTGAGATGCGCGCGCCGGTGCGCTTGGCGGTGTCCACAATGCGCTCGGCGGACTGGTCGATCAGGTGGTGCTCGTAAGCCTTGAGCTTGATGCGGATTTTCTGGCTGGCCATTCATTTTCCTCCTTATAGTTCGCACTCATTGCGGGCGGTGCCCGCCGCCGGCTGCTATCCGGCCTGTGAGTCCGTCGCCCGATTGTCGGGCATGGTCCGCGGTAATGACCCGCCCAAGGCCGGGGCGGCAACCTATCGCTTCATCCCAAAAAACAGACAGCAGTGCTATATTACACAGGTGCAGGGCAAAAAGCAAGCATTTTTTCACTCGAAATTGACTTTATTCTGCAAAGCCGAGAAAATATCCCCCGGCAAAGGCATGTTCAGGCTGTCTTTCGCCCGGTGATCCCTGTCCGCCCTCCCGGGTGTGTCGTACACCGCGAATCCGCCGCCCCGCGGCCAGGCCCGCCTTGCCTTTTGGAGCGGGCGGCCCTACAATGGGCCTGTACCATCAGCCATAGAAGGCAGGCGGAAAGCGTAAGCGCCGCTGCCCTGAACCCGGGTGATTCACATCACCCGCATCACAAGGAGGTCACGATGTCCACCAACTACCGCGCCGCCCTGACCGGGCTGCTGGGTTACCCGGTGGATGAGAACCCCACCGGCAGGGTCATGGAAGCGGCCTACCAGGCCCTGGGGCTCTCCTACCGCTACATCACCATGCTGGTGCGCCCGGAGGACCTGCAGGCCGCCGTCCTGGGCCTGCGCGCCATGAACTACCGCGGCGTCAACCTGACCATCCCCCACAAGGTGGCCGTTGTGCCGATGCTGGACAGCCTGTCTGAGGCCGCGGCCATCATCGGCGCGGTGAACAACATCACCCTGACGGACAGCCGCCTGCACGGGGAGAACACCGATGGCAAGGGCTTCCTGCGCTCGCTGCGCCAGCAGGGCCAGGACCCGGCCGGCAAGCGCCTCACCATCCTGGGCGCGGGCGGCGCCGCGCGCGCCATCGCGGTGGAGTGCGCCCTGGCAGGCGCCAGACACCTCACCCTGATCAACCGCACGCAACAAAGGGGGGAGGAGCTGCGCGACCTGATCCGACAGCGCACACAGGCCGGCTGTGACGCCCTGCCCTGGGTTCCGGGGATGGCCATCCCCGGGGACAGCCAGTTGCTGGTCAACGCCACCTCCATTGGCCTGTACCCTGACACGCAGGCCAGGCCGGACATTGACTACCGCAGCCTGGGGCCGGGCATGGTGGCCTGCGATGTGGTGTTCAACCCGCCGGACACCGCCTTCCTGCGCGCGGCGGCCGGGCAGGGCGCCGCCACCATCAACGGCCTGGGCATGCTGGTCAACCAGGCGGCGGTCAACTTCACCCTGTGGACCGGGCAGGAGGCGCCGGAGCAGCTGATGGCGGACACCCTGCGCAAGGAGTTCGGCCTGGGCTGAGGCAACGCCCGGGCCCTGTGCCAGAAAAAACGCAAAATATATACAATCCCACCGGCGGCCACTGGCCGCCGGTTTTCTGTATTAATGATGTGCTTTAAATGGCCTGATGTCCAAACCGGGCAGATTGTTCCCTATTCATAATCATACACGCTTGTAAGAGGCTGCCAACCGCCCGCGGCGGATTGACAAGCCGAACCGGATGGTGATATATCTTTTGATATCCGGCAAACCGTGCAGCTTGTTTGCTGGATTTGCATTAGCCAATCAGGCACCCACGCGCAGCATAATTATACGGAAAGGCGGCGGAAACATTGGCCAAGTACATCCTCAAGCGGCTGGGCATGATGCTGGTGCTGCTGGTGGGCATCACCTTCATCGTGTTTGGCAGCCTTTTCCTGGCCGCCGGGGACCCCGCCCAGATGATCGCGGGCGCCTCAGCCACCGAGGCCGACGTGCTGGCCGTGCGCGCCGCGCTGGGGCTGGACCAGCCCTTCTGGACCCAATACTGGATTTATCTGAAGAACCTCTTCTCCCTGAACCTGGGCATGTCCTATATCACCCGGCAACCCATCCTGCAGGAAATCGCGGTGCGCCTGCCCTACACCATGAACCTGGCGGTCGCCGCCATCCTGCTGTCCACGCTGGTGGGCATCCCGCTGGGCATCCTCACCGCCATCAAGCGGGACACAATCGTGGACAACCTGCTCACCACCACCTCGCTGGTGGCCATTTCCATCCCCAATTTCTGGCTGGGCACCATGCTGATGCTGGTCTTTTCGGTGATCCTGGGCTGGTTGCCCTCCGGGGGCATGACGGAGTTCTTCTACACCCCCCTGGGCTTCTCCCAGGCCATCCTGCCCGCCATCGCGCTGTCCACCGCCACCATCGCCTCCTTCATGCGCATCGGGCGCTCGGCCATGCTGGAGGTGCTGCAGTCCGACTACATCCGCACAGCCCGGGCCAAGGGCTTAAGGCGTGGCAGCATCCTCTTCGTGCACGCGCTGCGCAACGCCCTGATCCCGCTGCTGACACAGTTTGGCACCAGCTTCGGCGCGCTGCTGGGCGGCGCCATCGTGACGGAGCAGGTCTTTGTCATCAACGGCGTGGGCACCTACCTGGTCAACGCCATCAACACGCGCAACTACCCGGTGGTGCAGTCCACGGTGCTGGTCATCGCGGCGCTGTTTGTGCTGGTCAACCTGGTGGTGGACCTGGTCTACCTGCTGGTGGACCCGAGGATTTCCTACCAATGAGCGGCGCGGCGAAGACAACCTTCAACCCCTACACCCGTGGCGGGCTGCGCGCCGCGGGGCGCAAGCTGCTGAAGAACAAGCTGGCCACGCTGTGCTTCATCCTGTTGCTGGCGCTGGTGGTGGTGCTGGCGCTGGCACCCCTCATCACCCCCTGGGGGCCGGAGGACACCGATGTGGCCAGCCGCCTGGCCCCCGGCTTCTGGGCGCAATGGAGCGACAACCCGGTGGACCGGATGAAGGTGAGCCCCCTGCACCCGCTGGGCACCGACCACCTGGGGCGGGACATGCTCTCCCGGCTGCTCTACGGCGGGCGCACTTCCCTGATGGTGGGGCTGGTTTCCACCGCCATGGGCCTGTTCTGGGGCGTGGTGCTGGGCATGCTGGCCGGCTACTACAAGCGCCTGGACAACCTCATCATGCGCCTGATGGACCTGCTGTTCACCTTTCCGGGCATCCTGCTGGCCATGCTGATTGTGGCCATGCTGGGCAGCAGCACCTTCAACGCCACCATGGCCATCAGCATCTGGTCGGTGCCCTCCTTCGCGCGCATGGTGCGCAGCCGGGTGCTGCAGGTGCGCGAGGAGGACTATGTCATGGCCATCCGCTCCCTGGGGGCGTCGGACGCGCGCATCCTGACCCGGCATGTCTTCCAGAACACCCTGCCTATCATTATCGTCGTGGCCACCATGCGCATGGGCACCTCGCTGATTTCCATCTCCACCCTGAGCTACCTGGGCATGGGTGTGCCAGCGCCCGCGCCTGAATGGGGCGGCCTGATCGCCACCGGCAAGAACTACCTCTGGCAGCGCCCCAGCCTGATTATCCTGCCTGGCGCCGCCGTGATGCTGACCGTGATCTGCCTGAACATCCTGGGGGACAAGTTGCGCGACATCCTGGACCCCAGCCTGAAAACCTGAAGCCGTCGCGCGGAACCCGCGCGCAGCAAATACACAAAGGAGACCACATCATGACCAGACCAAACCGCGCTCCAAGATGGCTTGCGCTGCTGCTGTGCGCCGCGCTGCTGCTCACCCTGTCCGCGCCCGCCCTGGCCGCCACCGGCCCCTTTCAGGTGGTGCTCACCAGCAACGTGGCCGGCATGGACCCGCTGCGCACCAACGACCGCGCCTCCACCTACGTGAACACCCAGATGTATGAGACCCTCTACTTCATCAACCGCGAAGGCAGCATCGAGCCGCTTCTGGCGGCGGAGATGCCGGTGTTTGCCGAGGATGGCAAGTCCGTCACCATCAAGCTGCGCGAAGGTGTGGTCTTCCACGACGGCACACCGTTTGACGCCGAGGCGGTCAAGCACACCTTTGAATTGATCAAGGACCCGGACTTTGGTTCCGCCCGCGCCTCGCTGGCCGCCAGCATGGAATCCCTGGAGGCGGTGGACGAGCATACGCTCAAAATCAACCTGAGCTACGAGGACGGCGTGCTGCTGGCCAAGCTGGCCCACACCAACTCCGCCATCGTCTCCCCCTCCGCCCAACAGGCCCAGGACCTGATGGTGCAGCCCTGCGGCACCGGCCCCTACCAGTTTGTGTCCGCCGTGTCCGGCTCCAGCGTGACCCTCAAGCGCTTTGACCAGTACTGGGGCGAGAAGCCGGCGATTGAGGACGTGGTGATGACCATCATCCTGGAGGAATCCACCGCCCTGGCCCGCCTGCAAACCGGCGAGGCGGACTTCATCCCCTCCATCACCATCGAATCCCTGCCCCGGGTGCAGTCCATGCAGGGGGTGAGCCTGGGTACACAGGATTCCGCGCAGATTTACTACCTGCCCCTGCGCCCCACCTCCTGGGTCAACCCACTGATGGCCAACAAGGACTTCCGCACCGCCATCATCAAGAGCATCGACAAGGAAAGCTATGTGCAGTATGTGATGGAGGGCAAGGCCACCGTGGCCAACTCCGTCATCGGGCCCAAGGTGCTGGGCTATGACGCGGCGGCGGAAGCCGCCTGCATCACCTACGACCTGGAAGGCGCCAAGGCGCTGATTGCCGCCAACAACTGGCAGGACGAGCCCATCCACTTCCTGGTGCCCACCTCCCCCATGTACACGCCCATGGGCGAGTTCTTCCAGGCCAACCTCAAGGCGGCCGGCTTCAACAACGTGACCATGGAGATGATTGACTGGGCGGCCTGGCTGACCGAGAGCAAGCTGGAGGACCGCTTTGACATCACCCTGGCCGCCTGGTCCAACGTTACCCGGGATGGCACCGAGCTGCTGGAGCCCAACTGGGAATCCAAGGTGTCCGCCCGCAACAAGATCAACAGCGAAGCCTTTGATCAGCTGGTCCGGGACTCCAAGACCACGGTGGACATCGCCAAGCGCATGGAGGCCCTCAACGCCGCCAACGTACTGCTGATGAGCGAGGCCTTTGTGGCGCCCCTGTTCAACGCCGAGTACGACTTCGCGTGGAACAACAAGGACTACACCAACGTGGACCTGACCACGGACGGCTCCTTCTACATCAAGGAGTTCCAGCTGACCCCCTGACCCATGACCCATGACATCAACCCCTCCCCGCCAGCTGGCGGGGAGGGGCCACCCCAGGACTGGAACCACGAAAGGAGCGCGCGATGCCGGGCGACCTGGTGCTGGAGGTCAGGGACCTGAAGACCTCCTTCCAACTGCATAAACAGGATTACCGGGTGTTGCACGGCGTCTCCTTTGAGGTGGCCCGCCACGAGACCCTGTGCGTGGTGGGCGAGTCCGGCTGCGGAAAAAGCGTGATGACGCTGTCCATCATGGGCCTGCTGCCGGAAAACGCCACCGTCCAGGCGCAGAGCATCCGCCTGGACGGGCAGGAGCTGACCGCGCTGTCCCCCCGCCAGATGAACAAGGTGCGCGGGCGCAAGATGGGCATGATTTTTCAGGAGCCCATGACCTGCCTCAACCCCCTGCTCACCATCGGGCGGCAGATGACGGAAGGCCTGAAGCTGCACCTGGGGCTGGGGAAGGAGGAGGCCAGGCGGGTGGCCCTGGAGACCCTCAAACAGGTGGGGGTGTCCAACCCCGAAGAGCGCCTGCGCCAGTACCCCTTCCAGCTCTCCGGCGGCCTGCGCCAGCGCGTGATGATCGCGATGGTGCTGTCCCTGAACCCACGGCTGCTGATCGCCGATGAGCCAACCACCGCCCTGGATGTCACCATCCAGAAGCAGGTGCTGCTGCTGCTGCGGCAGCTGAAGCACCAGCTGGACGCCGGGGTGCTATTCATCACCCACGACCTGGGCGTGGTGGCGGAAATCGCCGACCGGGTCATTGTGCTCTATGCCGGGGTCAAGGTGGAGGAGGGGGGCGTCCGCCAGATCTTTGAGCAGCCCGCCCACCCCTACACCATCGGCCTGCTGGCCGCGGTGCCCAACATCAAATCCGAGGGCTACACCCTGTCCCCCATCCCGGGCACGCCGCCCAACATCGCCCAGGCCATTGAGGGCTGCCGTTTCCACCCCCGCTGCGGCAGGGCGACGGACATCTGCCGGGAGCAGGCGCCCGCGCTGCGCGCCCTGGCGCCCGGCCACAGCGCCGCCTGCCACCACCTGGAGGTGCGCCCATGAGCCTTGCCCCCCTGATGACCCTGAACAAGCTGAAAAAACGGTTCCCCCTGGGCGGCGGGCGCAGCATCAAGGCGGTGGAGGACATCTCCCTGACCGTGTTCCAGGGCGAGAAACTGGGCGTGGTGGGCGAATCCGGCTGCGGCAAGAGCACCCTGGGCCGGGTCATCCTGCAGCTCTACCGCCAGACCAGCGGCGCCTGCGTGTACTACGGCAAGAGCCTGCAGGAGGCGCGGCCGCGCTATTTCGCCCGGGAAGTGCGCAAGCTGCCCCGCTACCAGCGCCGGGCGGACAAGGCCTATCAGCGCTCGCTGCAAGTGGAGGACCAGGCCAGGGCCGCCAGGGCCCACATGGAGGAGTTCTCCGCCCAGGCCAGCCACAGGGAGACGCGGGCCTACAACCGCTGGTCGCGCCGGGCGGACCGGCAAGCCTTCCGCGCCCTGGAGCTGCGCAAGCAGGCCAGCCGCCAGCTGCGGGAAGGCTCGCGCACCGTGGGCTCCCTCATCCTCAGCAAGGACCTGGACCAGGTGCAGCAGCTGTACACACAAGCCCTCCACCAGCTGACCCAGGCCCATCAGGCCAGGCGCCAGCTGCTGCGGCTGGGCCGCCTGGCGCCGGCCTACCTGCCTGACAGTGAAAAGGACATGCCCGAGCACCGCGCCGCGGCCGAGCTGGCCCAGAGGCGGATGAACCAGGCCATGGACAGCGCCCGGGCCGCCCTGGCCCAGGCAGAAGGCATGAAGCACCAGAACCTGCTGATGCTCACCGAGCGCTGCGGGGACCCGGCCTACTGGCAGAAACTGGACAACAACCAGGAGAGCGGCATCAACCTGGGCAAGCTGTCCGGGCGGGAGCTGCGCGATGTGCGGCGGGACCTGCAGATGATCTTCCAGGACCCGGCCGCCAGCCTGGACCCGCGCCAGACCGTGGGCCGCGCGATTGAGGAACCCTTCCGCATCCACACCAAGCTTGACAAGGCCGCCCGCAAGGCGCGGGCGGTGGAGCTGCTGGAGATTGTGGGCATGAAGGAGGAGCACCACGGCTATTACCCCCACCAGCTGTCCGGCGGCCAGAAGCAGCGGGTGGGCATCGCGCGGGCCATCGCCCTGCACCCGCGCTTCGTGGTGCTGGATGAGTCGCTCTCGGCGCTGGATGTGTCCGTGCAGGCGCAGGTGCTGCTGCTGCTCAACGACCTGCAGGCGCAGTTTGGCTTGACCTATTTCTTCATTACCCATAACCTCGGGGTTGTGAAGCATTTCTGCGACCGGGTGATGGTGATGTACCTGGGCCACATCTGCGAGCTGGCACCCGCCAAGCCACTGTTTGACCGGCCGCTGCACCCCTATACCCGCTCGCTGCTGGCCAGCGTGCCGGTGCCCCAGGTGCCGGAGTTTGAAACCGACGAGGCGCCGCTGATGGGCGAGGTGCCCTCCGCCGTCAGCCCGCCAGGGGGCTGCGTGTTCCACCCGCGCTGCCCGGACATGATACCCATCTGCCAGGCGCAAAGGCCCCCGATGGTGGAGGCCGCCCCCGGCCACAGCGTCTGCTGCCACCTGTACACGAAGGACAGCCTTGAGGAGGTCGCGCATGAGCCAGGCCCTGCCCTTTGACCCGGGCTTTCTGCCCTATCCCTCCCAGCGCTACCCCATCATCGCCGCGGGCGGCATGGTGAACGCCTCAAGCCCCCAGGCCGCGCAGGCCGGGCTGCTGGCGCTGCAAAAGGGCGGCAACGCGGTGGATGCCGCCGTGGCCGCCGCCACCGCGCTGACGGTTGTGGAGCCCACCGCCAACGGCATCGGCGGGGACGCCTTTGCCCTGGTCTGGATTGAGAAGGACAAGACCCTGTACGGCCTCAACGCCAGTGGCCGCGCGCCCGGCCGGCTCACCATTGACACCGTCAAGCAGGCCAGCGGGGCGGACACCATGCCCAGGTACGGCTGGCTGCCCACCATGGTGCCCGGCGCGCCTGCCGGCTGGGCCGCCCTCAGCCAGCGCTTCGGGCGCCTGCCCCTCACCACCACCCTGGCACCGGCCATTTCCTACGCCCAGGAAGGCTACCCGGTTGCCCCGCTGCTGGCCCGGATGTGGCAGCGGGCTGCCGCGAACTACCAGGCGGAGAACCTTGGCCCTGCCCACCAGGCCTGGCGGGACACCTTCCTGTTTGATGGCGAGGCGCCCAGGGTGGGCCAGATGGTGCGCCTGCCCGGCCACGCGGACACCCTGCGCCAGATCGCGGAAACCGGGGCGGAAAGCTTTTACAAAGGCGCGCTCCTGGCACGCATCCTGCAGGACAGCGAGCAGCTGGGCGGGTACTTCACCGCGGAGGACTTCACCTCCTACGCGCCTGAGTGGGTGGAGCCCCTCACCCAGCCCTACCGCGGCTACACCGTGGCCCAGATTCCACCCAATGGCCAGGGCATCGTGGCCCTGATGGCCCTGAACATCCTGCAGCACCTGGACCTGCCCCAGCGGGAACTGGCGCGCAGCTACCACCTGCAGTGGGAGGCCATCAAGCTGGCCTTTGCCGACGCCAAGCATTATGTGACCGACCCGGCCCACATGCGGGTGCGCCCGGAGGACCTGCTCAGCCCCGCCTATGGCCAGGCCCGGGCCCGGCTCATCACCGACCAGGCCGCGCTGCCCGGCCCCGGCCAGCCAGCCGCCGGCGGCACCGTATACCTGTGCACGGCGGACGGGGAGGGCAACATGGTTTCCTACATCCAGAGCAACTACATGGGCTTTGGGTCAGGCATCGTGATCCGGGGCACCGGCATCGCCCTGCAAAACCGCGGCGCCGATTTTTCCCTCAACCCGCAGGACGCCAACTGCCTGGCCCCGGGCAAGAAGAGCTACCACACCATCATCCCCGGCTTTCTGCTCAGGCAAGGCCAGGCCGTGGGCCCCTTCGGCGTGATGGGCGGCTACATGCAGCCCCAGGGCCACGTGCAGGTGGTGACCAACCTGGCGGACTTCCACCTCAACCCCCAGCAGGCGCTGGACGCGCCGCGCTGGCAGTGGATGGCGGGCAGGCGCTTCACGGTGGAGGCCGGATTCTCCCCCGCCATCGCCCGGCAGCTGCAGGCCCGCGGGCACCAGGTGGAGATGATGGCCGACAGCGTTGGCTTTGGTCGGGGCCAGATCATCTGGAAGCTGGACAACGGCGCGCTGCTGGGCGGCACCGAGGGCCGGACCGACAGCAACATCGCTTGCATGTAAAAACGGACAGGTACAAGGGACAAACACAGGGGGCGTGGCGCTTTGGAGAAAAGCACACTCCCCCTTGCCTTGTCCCTGAAAAACCGATGATGTTGGAGAACGCCTGCCCCCGCACCAGGGTTTGATCATCACCCAGGCCGGTGCCGGACGATTCATGGGCTGTCCCCTGGAAGCGGAGCCGTGCCGGCCCGCGGGGGGAGCAGCGTCTGGTTGCCTGGTCAGTACGCCTTGGCCCAGTACATCACCTTGTCCGCCGCCTCCCCGCAGACCACGCAGTCAGGCGCGATGGGCGTCTGGTCAAAGGGCATGTTGCGGCTGGTGGCTGAGAAGGCCTCCTTGACCTGGTCCTCGCAGGCGCGCCGGCCGCACCACATGGACCGGGCATAGCCCACATTCACCTGTTCGCCCATCTCCGCCATGCTGAACACATCCTTGGTGCGGGAGAGCCTGAACTGGTTGGCGATGCTGAACATCTCCCGGGTGATGTCTTCCAGCAGGGCCCGCACGCCCTCCGCCAGGCTGTTCAGGGGCAGGATGCCCTTCTCAAAGGTGTCCCGGCGCATGTAGGTGGCCACGCCCTTCTCAATGTCCCTGGGGCCGATTTCCAGCCGCAGCGGCACGCCCTTGAGCTCCCACTCGTTGAACTTCCAGCCGGGCGACAGGTGATCCCGGTCATCCAGCTTCACCCGGATGCCGGCCGCCTGCAGCTGCGTTTTGGCCTCCTCACAGGTTTCCATGACCCCGCCCTTGTGCGCGGCGATGGGCAGGATGACCGCCTGGAAGGGCGCCACGCCCGGGGGCAGCTTCAGCCCGCGCTCATCCCCGTGCGCCATGATGATGGCGCCGATCAGCCGGGTGGATGTGCCCCAGCTGGTCTCATGGCAGTAGGCCAGCTGACCCTCCTTGTTCTGGTAGCGCACCTCAAAGGGCTCGGTGAAATTGGTGCCGAAGTTGTGCGTGGTGCCCGCCTGCAGCGCCTTGCCGTCCTGCATCATGGCCTCCACCGAATAGGTGGCCCGGGCGCCGGCGAATTTCTCTTTGTCGCTCTTTTGTCCCGTGAACAGCGGGATGCACAGCACGTCCTCAATGAAGGCGCGGTAAACCTCCAGCATCAGCAGGGTTTCCTCCTGAGCCTCCTCCGCCGTGGCGTGCACGGTATGCCCCTCCTGCCACCAGAACTCCGCCGTGCGCAGGAAGGGCCTGGTGGTCTTCTCCCAGCGCATGACCGAGCACCACTGGTTGTACTTCAGGGGCAGGTCGCGCCAGGACTGCACCCACTGGGAGAACATGGTGCAAAACAGCACCTCCGAGGTGGGGCGGATGGCCAGGCGCTCGGGCAGCACCTCGTTGCCGCCCTGGGTTACCCAGGCCACCTCCGGCGCGAAACCCTCCACATGCTCAGCCTCCTTCATCAGCAGGCTCTCCGGGATCAGCATGGGCAGGGACACGTTCTCGTGCCCGGTGTCCGCGAAACGCTTGTCCATGCCCTCGCGGATCAGTTCCCAGATGCGGTTGCCATAGGGCTTCATCGCCATGCAGCCGCGCACCGGGGTATAGTCCATCAAATCAGCCATCTTGACCACATCGGTATACCACTGGGAGAAGTTCTCCTCCCGGGGGGTGATGTGCTGCACGAATTCCTGTTTTGCCTGCTTTGCCATGCTGTCCTCCTAAAAAATAAACCCGCCCTGCTGCCAGGACGGAGGCTGCTGCCTTCGCGGTACCACCTTGCTTGGCGCCGAAGCGCCCGCTTGAACCCTTAACGCGGGCGCACGGCGGGGATTGGCCGCGGCAACCGGGGCGGGTAACTGGCCTTCGCGCGCTTGCACCCTCCGCGCTCGCTGGAGCTGGCCGCTGCTCCCCGGCATCGCCTCTTCAATTGCGCGCAGTATAGCAGATATGACCGCCCGCGCGCAAGCGCTTTACAGCCGCCGCCCCGGCTGATAGCATGGCCTCATCACCCCACCTGGAGGCATGCCATGATCACCAGCAGCTTTGACCCCGCCCCCGGCATCATCAGCCCGGACATGCTTGTGGACCGCGTGGACGGCCTGCCGGACACCTGCGTCATCACCTTTTCCAAGACCGTGCTGGACCATGTGCTGGCCCGCTACCCCCACCAGGCCGCCTGCCTGGTCCCGGCCCTGAACGGCGAGCGCACCATCTGGCGCCTTGCGGCCTGTGGCCTGGACCTGCTCTTTTACATGAGCCCCATCACCTCCGCCGGCGCCGGCCTGATGCTGGAGCAGGTGGCCGCCGCCACCGGCGCGCGGCGCTTCATCCTCTTTGGCTCCTGCGGCGCGCTCACCAGCAGCCTCACCGAGGGCCGCCTCATCGTGCCCACCCGCGCCTACCGGGATGAGGGGCTCAGCTACCACTACGCGCCCCCGGCCGATTACATCACCGTGCGCAACGCGCCCCTGGTCGCCCAGGTCCTGGATGACCTGGGCCTGCCCCGGGTGTCCGGCCCGGTCTGGACCACGGATGCCCTCTTCCGGGAAACCCGCGGCAACATGGACAGGCGCGTCAGCGAGGGCTGCATCGCGGTGGACATGGAGTGCGCGGGCCTGCAGGCGTTGTGCGACTTCCGCGGCTATGAGTACTACACCTTTTTCTATACCGGCGACCTGCTGGACGCCCCCGCCTGGGAGGCCCGCATCCTGGACAGCGGCAGCAAGGAGGCTGACCACCAGCTGGCCGCCTTCCTGGTGGCGCTTCAGGTGGCCAGGCGCGCGGCGGAGGACGGCAAAGACGGGCAGGATGGATAATAAAGCGGGGGATTTTTCTGAAGAAAAATCCCCCTTGGCTTTGAAAGGGCAACACATTTTCTTTGCAATCAGCACCTGGTTTTTGGTGCCATCAACCTGCCGAACCATTGGTATTGGCGTCAACATCCATCAGGCAAAAGGGCCTGGCCGCAGGCCAGGAAAGCCAGGAGGCTTTGAACCTCCTGGCTTCTTTGTTTTATCGCCCTCTTCTTGACTCCCCGAGCACCCTGGCGTACTCGCTGGGGCGCTCCAGCACCAGCGCGCAGCCCAGGGCGATGCAGTCCTGCGGGTGCTCGGCCACGAACACGGGGATCTGCATCTCCCGCTGGATGACCTCGCGCAGGGAGCGCAGGCGCGCGCCGCCGCCGGTGAGCAGGATGCCATCGTCAAAGACATCGTTGGCCAATTCCGCCGGGATGCGCTCAATCACGCTGTGCAGGCCCTCAATGAGGGCGTGCAGCGGCTCCTCCGCCGCCTCCGCGCACTCCAGGCTGGTGATGTCCGCCTGGCGGGGCAGGCCGGAGACCAGGTTGCGCCCGGCCGCCGGCAGGGAGAGGGTGTTCTGCTCCTGGATGTCCGCGGTGCCAATGGCGGACTTTAAGTCCTCCGCCGTGCGCCAGCCAATCAGCAGGTTGTGCTTGAGGCGCACGTAGCGGATGAGCTCATCCGTGAAGGTGTCCCCGGCGGTGCCCAGGATGCTGCGGGCCATGATCTCCCCGGAGGAGATCACCGCGATGTCGGTGGTGGCGCCGCCGATGTCCACCACCATGCGCCCGGTGACGTCGTTGATGGGCACCCCCGCGCCCAGGGCGGCGGCCAGGGGGCGCTCAATCAGCTGGGTGCGCCGGGCGCCGGCTTCCAGCATCCGCAGGATGAGCTGGCGCTTTTCAATCTCGTTGGAGGTGGCCGACACGCTCATCAGCGCGCGGGGGCGGTTGAACAGGTGCTTGCCCACCACACGCATCACGAAATAGTTGAGCATGATGGACAGCATGTCAAAATCCTGGATGCTGCCCTTTTGCAGCGGCCGCACCATGGCAACGCCGGAGGGCTGGCGCCCCCACATCTGGTAGGCCTCGGTGCCGATGCTGATGATGTTGCGCGTGTCATGGTTGACCGCCAGCACCGCCGGCTCGCTGAGCACAACGCCCTTGCCCCGCTCGGCAATGATGACGTTGGATGAGCCTAAATCAATGCCGATATCCTCAACTGAAGCCATCGGAACTCTCCTCTTCCGGTCATTTGGACAGCGGACGGCGCGGCGTTGTCACACCTTCGCCGTCAATTGCAAACACTATATCATATAATGGTAACAAATGCCACAATTTTGTAAGATTAACCGTTTTTTCAGGCCCCTGTCCCCACTTTGGCGGGCGGGTTTGTGCAAATCGCGTGAAACTTGTCCTGTTCCGTGCTATACGGCCGGGGCGCCGGTCCACAGGCTGCGGCGTCCGGCCACGTCGATGAGCAGGATGGC
Source organism: Clostridiales bacterium (assembly GCA_012728815.1). Taxonomy (GTDB): domain Bacteria; phylum Bacillota; class Clostridia; order Christensenellales; family Aristaeellaceae; genus UBA6115. The sequence goes on along the minus strand of JAAYEI010000012.1, from coordinate 49,551 downwards.
CACTGTGCCCCGCAGCAGGGGTACCTCCAGGCTGGTGGGCAGGTCCGGGGTCTGCTTGGCCCGCAGGGCGGAGGCATAGGCCACGAACACACCCTTGTTGATCAGCCCCGCGTACCACTGGTCCACCAGGTCCAGCCCGTCCAGGCGCAGGCTGGCCGGTTGGCGCTTGAGGTGGGCCAATTCCTCCTCCGGTACGGTGTAGGCGTTGAGGGTGACGGTGTAAAAGCCGATGCCCGGCAGGGTGGTGGCGTCCAGCATGGCGGCACCATCGCTCAAGGGCGCCCGGCAGACCAGGCGGAAGGGGTCCAGGCGCTTGCGGCTGACGGAGAAGGCCACAGGCGAGCTGTCCACCCCCAGGAAGCGGCGGCCGTTGCTGGCCGCGCTCATCAGCGCGGTGCCCGAACCGCAGGTGAGGTCGGCCACCAGGTCACCGGGCCGGGTGGTGGACAGGATCATCCGGTCCAGCAGCGCCTGGGGCTTTTGCCCCGGGTAGCCGGTGCGCTGGGGGTCCCGCTGCTGCATCAGGCTGACATCAGCCCAGACATCATCCGGGTAGACCGGCTCATCGTCATAGTAGATGTAGGTTTTGCCCCCGGAGGTGATGCTGCGGTAGCTGCGCCCCTGGGCGTCCACATGGCGCTTGAGGTGGTTGCTGCGCTCCTCCTTGCGGGCCACGGGCACCGCGGAGATGTCAAAATGGTGCCGGGATGACTTGGCGTAGAACAGGATGATTTCATGCTTGCGGCTGAAATAGCGCTTGCTGCGCCCGCCGGTCTGGAAGCTCCACACCAGCTGGTTGCGGAAGTTGTCCGCGCCGAAAACCTCGTCCAGCATCAGCCGGGCGCGGGCCAGGTTGTCCGGATTCACCTGCAAAAACAGGGAGCCGGTCTCATTGAGCAGGTGATGGGCCAGGGTGAGCAGGGCGCGCAGGTAGCCCAGGTAGCCGGCGTGCGCCGGGTCGGGATAATCCTCATAGGCGGGCAGCAGCACCGCCTGGCGGCTGGTGGCCCAGCCCTTCTCCCCCACGCGCAGCTTGCAGGAAAGGCGCTGGCCGCTGCTGCCGGGCGGGTCCAGGTAGACAGCCTGCACCTGGCCATAAAACGCGGTCAAATCGGCCTTGAGGGCATCCTCACAAAGGAGCAGGCCACCCTCCTGGGGCCGGTCATTGATTTCACGGGAACAAGTGGAGCGGTGCCAGATCATGGCTGCCCCTCCTCACCCCAGAGGGGCCGGGCAAGGGCGCGCACCGCCTGGTCCTGGGCGTCCAGGAAGGCGGCCTGGGCGGCGTCCCGGGCCAGGATGGCCGCGGCCTCCCGCGCCGCCTGCACAAAATCCGCCCGCAGCCCCTGGATGCCCGAGGGCATCAGCGGGCACAGCGGCCAGGCGCGCGGGTCCAGCCGCACATCAAAGCCAGCCCCTGCCCGGGTGAACATGAGCGGGAAAATCCGGCAGGCCAGTGGCCGGGTGTGGCGCTGGCAATGCCCCTGGCAGGTCAGCAGGCGGCCCTCCGGCAGCAGGCTGTCATCCCGGGCGATGGCAAAGCCGGCGGGCAGCCGCCGGTAGCAGGCCTCCTCCCCCGGGTGCAGCAGCATGCCGCCGCGCCCCTGGTCATCCGGCGCGCAGCAGGCGGCGGCGCACAGCGCGCCGCAGTCGCGGTGAAGCGGCGTGACCTCGCCCAGCCTGTCCCTGGCGGCCAGCAGGGCGGCCGCACTGTCATCACGGTGTTTCATTGGTCAAATTGTAGCACGCGCCCCCTTGATTGACAAGCAAACATGCCCCTGCCTACAATGGAACAAACACACAAGGAGGCCCTGCCTGATGGCCATCGCCCTGCCCCCGGAAGCCCGCCTGGCGCTGGACCTGCTGGAGCAGGCCGGCTTTGAGGCCTGGCTGGTGGGCGGCAGCGTGCGTGACGCCTGCCTGGGCCTGCCCCCGGGGGACATTGACCTGGCCACCAGCGCGCTGCCAGCGCAGACCCAGGCGGTGTTCGCCGGTCACAGGACCTTCCCCACCGGTTTGTCCCACGGCACGCTGACGGTCAAGATCGGCCGGCTGACTTTGGAGGTTACCACCTACCGGGTGGACGGCGACTACAGCGACCGCCGCCACCCCGACCAGGTGCGCTTTGTGCGCGACATCCATCAGGACCTGGCCCGGCGGGATTTCACCTGCAACGCCATGGCCTGGCACCCCGCGCGGGGCCTGCTGGACCCCTGCGGCGGCCAGGCGGATTGCAGGCGCGGGCTGCTGCGCGCGGTGGGCGAGCCCGGGCTGCGCTTTGAGGAGGACGCGCTGCGCGTGCTGCGCGCGCTGCGCTTTGCCTGCCAGCTGGGCTTCGCCATTGAGGAAGGCACCCTGCGGGCCATGATGGACAAGGGGCAGGGCCTTGGGTCGGTGTCGGCGGAGCGGATCGCGGGGGAGCTCAACCGCGCGCTGGTGTCCGGCCACAGCGCCGCCGCCCTGGCGCGCTACCCGCGGGTGCTGCTGCTGGCGCTGCCGGAGCTGAACAGCCTGTTTGATGACCCGGCCGCCTGGGACGCCGGCCTGCGCCGGCTGCGCGATACGCCGGCAAGCCTCCCCCTGCGCTGGGCTGCCCTGTTTGTGGACAGCGCCCCCCAGGTTGACCCGCCGCCCGGGCTGTGCTGGCCTGACCCCGGCGCCACGCCGCTGCGGCCGGCCGCCGCGCTGCTGGAGGCCTGCCTGGCGCGGCTGAAGCAGCCCGGGGCGCTGCGGGCGCGCGCTGTCACCCTGGCGCAGTACGCGCGAAGCGATATCAGGCCGGATGAGCTGCCCCTCTGGCTGTCCGCGCTGGGCTATGAGGCGGTTGACAGCCTGCTGGCGCTGCGCCAGGCCGGGGAGGGCATAAGCCCTGAGCTGGCCGCCCTGCGCGCCCAGAGCGCGGCCCGCAGGGAGGGTGGCGCGCCCCTGGCGCTGAAGGACCTGGCCATCAGCGGGCAGGACTTGCTGGCGCTGGGCTATCAGGAAGGGCAGGTCTTGGGCCAGGCACTGGAGCGGCTGCTGAAGCTGGTGCTGACAGGCCAGACGGACAACAGCAAGGAGGCGCTACGGGCGCTTGCCAGAAGCTGGCTGCACCCCGGCGCGCGCGGCTGATGGCCGCCTCACCCGGACCCGGTGTTCAACATTATTTTCAAAATTTTCAAAAAGTGAATAATTCTGCCCCCTTCCCCCGTCCAAGGGGCAAAGGGGGCAAACGTTGAAGCAGACACAGGACGCGGCCGCGACCCAGCTGCAGCGGTTGATGCAGGAGCATGGCGACTACCTCAAGCGCCTGTGCTTTGTGTACCTGCGGGATGAGGCGGCGGCGGAGGATGCCGCCCAGGAGACCTTCCTGAAAGCCTACCTCGCCTGGGCCAGCTTCCGGGGAGAAAGCGGGGAGAAGACCTGGCTGTCCCGCATCGCCATCAACACCTGCCGGGACTTCCGCCGCGCGGCCGTCTTGGGCGCGCTGGACCAGCTGCGTCTGGCCTATGGCGAGCAAGTGACGCACACCAACATCGTGCCCGGTGCGGAGGACCTGAGCCCCGACCAGGCCGTTGGCCTGGCCCGGGACGCGCTGCAGCGGACCTATGGCCTGAGCGCGGCCTACCTGGACGGCCAGGGGGACGTGGACAGCCTGCTGAAGGCGCTGGGCGAGACCGCCCGGCTGGTGTTGATGGAAGGCAGGTAGGCCCTGACAAGGCAACAAAAAGAGCAGCCGCGCATGGGCTGCTCTTTTTGCCTGGTAGGTCGGGCCTATCCTTTGACGCCGCCCGCGGTCATGCCCTCAATGAAGTACTTCTGGAAGATGAAGAACAGGGTCAGGATGGGGATGATGGCGAAGACCGAGCCGGCGATCAGCACGGCATAGTTGTTGCCATAGGGCGAGAGCATGGAGGCCAGCCCAAGGGGCAGGGTCAGCTTGCTCTGGGTGCGCAGCACAATCAGGGGCCACAGGAAGCCGTTCCAGCTGTTCATGCCCACCAGGATGCCCATGGCGGCGAAGGAAGGCGTGGTCAGGGGCACCATGATGCGGAAGAAGATGCCGTACTCGCTGCAGCCGTCCACCCGCCCCGCGTCCAGGAAGTCATGCGGCAGGCCGGAGATGTACTGCCGGAAGAAGAAGATGGGCAGCGCCTGGGCGATAAAGGGCAGGATGATGCCGACGTAGGTGTCCACCAGGCCAATGCCCAGCATCAGGCGGAACAGCGGCAGCAGGATGATCTCCAGCGGGATCATCATCACTATCAGCACGCCGGCGAAAATCAGGTTCTTGCCCTTGAAATTGTACATGGCAAAGCCGTAGCCCACAAAGCAGCTGACAAACAGCGTGAGGGTGGTCTGGATGAGCGTGATGAACAGGCTGTTGGTGAACCAGCGGAAATATCCCTCCTGCCCGGTGAAGAGATAGACGTAGTTGTCAAAGCTCATGCGGGGCAGGTCCCAGCGCACGTTCAGGCCAAAGCGGAACAGCTCCGTGGTGGGCTTGAGCGAGGCCAGCACAATCGCGTACAGCGGAAAGAGGGTGATGACCGCCAGCACGGTGAACAGCAGAATCTGCAGGATGGTGATGTGGCGCGCGCGCTGTTTCATGCGTCCTTCTCCTTCCTGAAAAAGCCGTTGGCCAACAGCTGCAGCAGGTTGACCACCAGCACGATCAGCAGCAGCACAACGCCGATGGTGTTGCCATAGCCCATGTTGTTCTCCTCAAAGCCCTTGCGGTAGAGGTAGCCCACGATGGTGGTGCCGATGTTGTTGGGCGAACGGTTGCCGCCCCAAAGCATGTAGCTCTCCGTGAACATCGCCATGCCGCCGTAGATGCTGATGGTGATGACGTAGATGGTGGTGGGCTTGAGCATGGGCAGGATGAGGTGCCGGAACACCTGCCAGGGGTTGGCGCCGTCGATGTTCGCGGCCTCATACATCTCCGGCGGGATGTTTTGCAGCCCGGCCAGGAAGTACAGGATGTTGACCCCGGTCCACCGCCAGACCGCGAGGGACAGCAGGGGGATCATCGCGTAGTCCGCCAGGCGCAGCCACTTGATGGGCTTCAGCCCCACCAGGCCGATGATCTGGTTCATCAGGGCGCCGGGCAGCTCGCCATACATCAGGCGGAAAATGGTGCCGGCCACCACCACGGAGGTGAGTGCCGGGATGAACAGGGTGGAGCGGAAAAAGTTTTTGGCGCGCATGTGCTTGTTGTTGAGCAGCACCGCCAGCAGCATGGGGACCGGGATGAGGATGGCCAGGGTCCACAGGGTGTAGCGCAGGTTCAGCCCCAGCGCCTTGAAGAAGATGGGGTCGTTGAGGCGGCGGTAGTTCTCCAGCCCGATAAACTCCACCCGGCCGGGCAGGATGTTCTGGAAGGTCATGATGATGCTGGAGATGACCGGGTAGAGGAAAAACACCAGGAAGGTGATGACAAAGGGCGCCGTAAACACATAGGGCGCCAGCTTCTGGTTGTAGATGAAGCGTTTATAGAACGGCATTTTGTTCATCACAATCCCTCATTCCTTGTATACGATTGGCCGACGGGCAGGGACTGCCCGTCGGCCAGGCCGGGGTTTTTTAGTTGGGGGTCTGCTCCAGCAGCGCCTGCTCTTCAGCCAGCACGGTATCAATGTCCTCCATGCCTTCAAACACGCGGGTCATGATGCTGGTGCGCACGGCCGTCATGGTCTTGGGCAGGGACTCGGACACCACGATGGCGGGGATCTCATCCTGCACCTCGATCAGGGCGTCAAAGGGGAAGTTGGCGAAGTAATCAATGAACTTGTTGGGCTTCTTGAGCTCCTCGCTGCCCCACAGGGACTTGCGGATGGGGTCAAAGCCCATGATTTCCCAGATTTTCAGGTTGCCTTCCTCAGACAGCTTGGCAAAGCCCAGGAAGTCCACCGCCAGGTCCTGATGCTGACTCTGGTTGGTCACAGAGGTGCCGGTGCCGCCCAGGCCCACGGAACGGGGCTGGCCCACTTCAAACACGGGGTTGGGCATGACCAGCATCTTGCCCTTCAGGTCGGGCATGTAGTCGGTGAAGCGGCCCATGTACCAGAACGGCATGGTGACGGAGGCAGCGCCGCCGAAGTTCATGAAGCCGTAGTACTCCTCAGCGTGGTGGCCGCCGCCGGGGGCGACCATGGCCGTGCCGTCCTTGACCATCTGCTGGTAGAAGCCCAGGGCCTTCTTCATGGCGTCGGAATTGACATTGGGCTCACCCTCGGGGGTCAGCAGGTCGCTGCCCTGCTGGGAAAGGGTTTGCAGGAAGAACCAGGGGTCGTTGGCTTCCACCGTGGCCATGGGCACGCCGGTTTTCTCCAGCACGACCTTGCCCGCCTCGGCGAAGTCATCCCAGGTGATGATGCTGTTGACGTCCACACCCGCCGCCTCCAGGATTTCCTGGTTGTAGTAGGTGACGGAGGCGCCAACGTGGAAGCAGATGCCATAGTAGTTGCCGTCCTTGGCGTAGATGTCCACACGGGACCTGACGATGTTGTCAAGCTCCGGCTCCACCACGCGGTTGAGGGGCACCAGCTGGGTCTCGCCCATGAGGTAGTTGGCGTACTTGCCAATCTCAATGTCCACAAAGTCGGGCGCGCCGGTGCCGGATTGCAGGGCGATGAGCAGCTTGTTGTGCATGTCATCATAGCCCAGGGAAGTCACCACCAGCTCAATCTGGCGGTCGGGGTTGCGCTCGTTCCAGATTTCGGCCATCTTCTCGTAGAACTCCACATGCAGGGCCTGGAAGGTCCAGAACTCCAGCTTGGTGGGTTCCGCGGCGGACGCCGGAGCCACCATCATCAGGGACAGCAGCATCGCTATGGCCAGAACCAGGGTCAGTAGTCTTCTCATAGATACCTCCTATTATTCTTAGCCTTGCAGCCCAAAGGCCTCACAAAGCCAATATACCGGTTGTACAGGGCGCGCCGCGCGGGCGGGACGCTTTATTCCGAGGGCACCAGGCGGATCACGTTCCAGGACAGCCGGGGCACGCGGATGGTGAACTGGCCGCCGTCCAGTTTTCCGTGCTGCCCGTGGGCGGGGGACACCTTGTCAGGCTCCTCCTCGGTGTTGACGGCCTTGACATCCTCATGGTGAAGCAGCAGGTGCTCAGCCGTCTTCAGCTTGCCAAAGGCGCGCAGGTCCACGCTCAGCTCAATGTCTTCCTCCATGTCCCGGTTGACGGCGAAGATGCTCAGGCTGCCGTCCTCCCCCAGGGTGGCGGTGGCATCCAGCAGCGGGACCTCGCTGTAGTCCTCACAGTCGTAGGTGGGCGACTGCACGATGGGCCGCAGCGCGGTGCCCCGGCCATACTTGCTGGCCTGCATCAGCGGCCAGTAGATGGTCTGCGCCCAGGCGCCGCCGCCCTTGCGGGTCATGATGGGGGCAATCACGTTCACCAGCTGGGCCATGCAAGCAACCTTGACGCGGTCGGCGTTGCGCAGCATGGTGATCAGCATGCTGCCCACCAGCAGCGCGTCCTCAAAGTTGTAGATGTCCTCCAGCAGCGGCAGGGCCTCGCCCCACTTGTCCTGCTTGACAATCTCGCGGTCCTGGGCGTTGGAGTGGTACCAGACGTTCCACTCATCAAAGGAGAGCATCAGCTTCTTCTTGCTGTGCTTCTTGCCGCCCACCGCGTCGCAGATGGACACCACCGTCTTGATGAACGCGTCCATGTCCATGCTGCGGGCCAGGAAGCCGGGGGTGTCCCCGGTGGGGTTGCCGTAGTAGCGGTGGATGGACACATAGTCCACCTGGTCGTAGCACTGCTCCAGCATCTCATATTCCCAGGCGCCGAAGGTGGGCATCATGTGGGAGGAGGAGCCGGCCGCCACCAGTTCAATGCTGGAATCCACCAGCTTCATCAGTTTGCCCGCCTCGTTGGCGGCGCGGCCATACTCATAGGCGGTCTTCTGCCCCATCTGCCAGGGGCCGTCCATCTCGTTGCCCAGGCACCACAGCTTGATGTCAAAGGGGTCGCGGGCGCCGTTCCGGACGCGCAGGTCCGACCAGTAGGTGCCCCCCCTGTGGTTGGCGTATTCCACGATGTTGCGCGCAGCGTCCGGGCCCCGGGTGCCCAGGTTGACCGCGTACATCACCTCGGTGTTGGCGCTCTTTGCCCAGTCCACAAACTCATGCAGGCCCACCTCGTTGGTCTCGGTGGTGGCCCAGGCCAAATCCAGCCGCCGGGGACGCTGGTCCCGCGGGCCGATGGAATCCTCCCAGTTGAAGCCGGACACGAAGTTGCCGCCGGGGTAGCGCACCACCGGCACGTCCAGCCGGCGCACCAGGTCAATCACGTCACGGCGGAAGCCGTGATGGTCAGCCGTCTTGTGCCCGGGCTCATAGATGCCGCCGTAGACGGCGCGGCCCAGGTGCTCAATAAAGGACCCGTACAGGCGCTTGTCCACCTGGCCGATGGCATAATCACGGTCCAGAATCATCTTGGCTTGCTTCATCAAAAACGCTCTCCTTGCTATCATATTGTCAGCGGCACACCAGAACCGGAGGAATATCGTTAACCGCCATGCACTGTGCTATATATACTATTTTCTTCCAGAAAATGCAAGGTCTTTCCTGAATATTCTGTCATTTAGCCAAATAACCCAAAGATGTTGGGGCAATGACAAGAATGGGTTGGAAAACGACAAGGATTTGGATGATTTGGTCTGTGTGAAGGTTCATATATACAGCCATTGCTTGAAAACAGTTGGCAATCGCGCCGCGTTTCACGACCGCCAGCCCGGCATTGGCTGCCGGCGCGCCCCAACCCTGGAAAAAGGCGTTCCGGCAACATGCCCATGCCCTGAAGGCCCTATATTGCTTGCATGCCAAAGGATTCTTATGTGTTTTGCATCAATTTCCCTGCCCCTGCTCTGCGCCAATCTGTATCCCGGCCACACCAGACACCCGCATCAACAAATCCGGACCAGACAAACGCGGGAAAAGAGGGCGTGGCAGGCATGATGAACGTTAACCTTGCGCGCCGACTGTGCGCCATGCTGACGCGAGCGTTCCCCTAGGAGGAAGGTACGCGAAAGGCACAGGGTCAAGGCCCGCGCGCTGTTTCTGGCAAGCCTGCTGGGCAAGGTTTCCGCCATGAATGCCCGGGGCAAAGGGCGCAAGGCGCGACCAATCGTCAGGGCCCGCGTCCCCTGAATACTGGTTGCCCTGACCTCATCTCCGTAACCAGCAGCCAAACGGGCGGCTGACCCAAAGCAAAACCCTTCCGGCACCGCGCCTGGCGCCCGGAAGGGTTGCTGGGTGTGATGTCAGCACCAGGCCCTGGGCGGCGCTGTCGTCCCCTCGTCAAAGATTTTGACCGGTAAAATCAGGTTCTGGGTCTGGATGTCCGGGTTGGCGATGCGCTTGAGCAGCACGTCAACAGCCAGGGTAGCCACATCCCGCTGCCCATCGGCATACACGCTGGTGATGCGCTCCAGGAAGGGAACGCCCGCGCTGATGTGGTCAAAGCTGATGAGGGAGACATCCCCGGGCACCTGGACCCCCCGCGACTCCAGCGCGTTGAGGGCATGGTAGGCCAGCTCATCGCTGAAGCAGAACACGGCGGTGTAGTCCAGCGGGGCCATCAATTCCCCGTAGGTGTTGCTGGCAATCGCGGCTTCTGAGGCCTCCCAGGGGATGGTCCGCACGCTGTGGGCAGGCAGGTTGGCTTCCTGCAGGGCGCGGTAGAAGCCCTCCCTGCGGTCCAGCTCCGAGCTGCTGGCCAGCACGCCCGCCAGGCGCAGGAACCTGGTGTGCCCCAGCTGGATGAGGTGCCGGGCCGCCAGGTAGCCGCCCATGGTATCGTCACAGCGCACGGAATCGGCCGTGACGCCCTTGATCCACCGGTCCACCAGCACAAAGGGCGTGTTGTAGTTTCTCATGTGTTCCACATGGCCGGGGTTGTCATGGTAGGGAAAATACAGGATGCCGTCCACCTGGTGGGAGATGGCGGTCTTGATCAGCTGCTCGCCCAGGTCCTCATTGAGCTGCATGCACAGCACCATCATGTTGTACCCGGCCTCGCGCAGCGCCCTGTCAATCTTGCTGAGCATGATGGTGAAGTGCTGGTTGCGCAGGTCATTGACGATGACAGCGACAAGGTGGCTGGTGCCCGAGCGCAGCGAGGAGGCCAGCATGTTCTGCACATACCCCAGCCGCCGCGCGCTGGCCTTGATTTTGTCCCGGGTGGCCTTGTTGAGCTTGCTGTCATTGCGCAGCGCGCGGGAAATGGTGTTCACCGAATACCCGCTGGCGTTGGCCACATCCTTCAGGGTCACCCTGGTGCCGCTCTTGCCGTTTGTCTCTTTCATCCCTTCTCATATCCCTCAGCGCGCGTCCGTTTGGTGTCACATCTTCCCAGCTGGCCAAACAAGCAACCAGCGGAAAGCTGTCCAACAGCCGGCATCAGATCGTCATCAGAGGTCATCCACCAGGGCGGTGGATTTGGCGTAGGCGGTGCTCCTGGCTTCAAAGAAGTCGGTCTTGATCATGTTGGCGTTGCTGTACTGGCTGACCCACTTCATGGTCTCCGGCTCCTGGTCGTGGCCCTCGTAGATGGGCGGCAGGCCGATGTTGGCCGCGCGCAGGTTGCCCAGGTACTTGATATAGTCCTCCACCATCTGGCCGTTGAGGCCCTCAATCTCCTCGCCAATCGCGTAGCGGCCCCAGGCGATTTCCTGCTCGCAGCCCTCGCGCAGCATTTGGGCGAACAGGGCCCGCACCTCCTCATCAATCAGCTCGGGCGCTTCCTTTTGCAGCTCGGTCAGGATGTTGCGGAAGAGCCACAGGTGGGTGGCCTCATCCCGGTTGATGTAGCGGATTTGCTGGGCGGAGCCGGGCATGCGGTTGTTGCGGGCCAGGTTGTAAAAGAACATGAAGCCCGAATAGAAGTACACCCCCTCCAGGATGTAGTTGCCCATGATGACCCGCAGGAAGTTGCGCATAGTCTTCTCTTCCTGGAAGTCGTTGTAGATGTCGCCAATGAAGGTGTTGCGGCGCAGCAGGTGCTCGTCATCCTTCCACTGGAAGAGGATGTTGTCCCGCTCCTGGGGCTCGCAGATGGAATCCAGCATGTAGGAATAGCTTTGGGAGTGGATGGCCTCCTGGTAGGTCTGGATGGCGATGCACAGGTTGACCTCGTTGGCGGTGATGTACTGGCCGATGTTGGGCAGGTTGGCGGTCTGGATGGAATCCAGGAAGATGAGGAAGGAGAGGATTTTGTCATAGGCGCGCCGCTCGGCCGGGGCCAGCAGGGGGTACTGCTTCTTGTCGGTGGCCAGGTTGATCTCCTCAGGGATCCAGAAATTGTTCATGGCCTGGCGGTACCAGGGGCTGACCCAGGCGTACTTCATGTTGTTGAAATCATTCAGGTTGGTGGGGTTGCCGCCCACCATGCGCCGGGAGCGCACATCCACATCCCCCTTGGGGTTGAACAGCGGCTTTCTGACCAGCTTGGGCATTGTCGTCCTCCTTGTGTGCGAGTGTGCTTGTTGTCCGCCCATTGTATCATGCCGGGGGAGCAATGCAAATATGGGGGCGGGCAGGCACACGACAAAGCGCGCGCCCGGGCAGGCGCGCGCCAGATGACAGGCCAGCGGGTCAGTCGCGGCTTCTGGAGCCGCGGGCGAGCAGCAGCAGCCGCGCCAGCTGCAGCAGGGCGCCGACGGCGCTGGCCACATAGGTCATGGCGGCGGCGTTGAGCACCGCGCGCACGCCCTTTTCCTCCTCCCGGGTGGTGATGACCCCGGAGGACAGCAGCATGTCCACCGCCCGACGGCTGGCGTTGAACTCCACCGGCAGGGTGATGACGGAGAAGGCCACCGCGAAGGAAAAGAGGATGATGCCGGCGGTGACCAGCGGCTGCCAGGACATGACCAGCCCCAGGATGAAGATGGGCATGCTGAGGTTGGAGCCGATGCTGACCACGGGCACCACCAGGCTGCGCAGGCTCAGCGGGGCGTACTCCTCCTGCTTTTGCATGGCGTGGCCGGTCTCGTGCGCGGCGATGCCCACCGCCGCCACGCTGGCGCCATCGTACACCTCCTCTGACAGGCTCAGGGTGTTGTTGCGCGGGTCATAATGGTCGGTCAGCCGGCCCTGTACCGGACGCACGGTGACCGCGTCGTTGCCCTTGTCCCGCAGCATGCGCTGGGCAGCCTCCGCCCCCGTCACCCGGGTGGCGATGGGCACCTTGGCGTACTTGGCGTATACGGCCTTGACCCGGCCCTGGGCAAACAGGGCCAGCAGCAGGGCGGGGATGAGCAACAACATGGTGGAATCCAGATACATGGCGCGTCCTTTCCAAAGGGCGGCAGGCCCTTCCCTATGAATATACCACGCGCGGGGCTGCCCGCCCACCTTGCGCGCGGGATGTGCCAGGCGCGCTGATGGACAAGCAGCCGGTGTTTTGCCCCATCGGTTTCATTGCCTCCGCAAGTACTTTCTGCTACCATATGGCGTATGAAAATATCGGAGGTTCATGAATGACACAGGCGCTGAGGCGGCTCTTCGCCTCTTCCTCGTTGGTGCCTCCCAAGCGGCGTCTGGGGGAACTGCCCGGCACCCGCCAGACCTATCAGGACGTGATGGCCATCGCCCTGCCGGCCATCACCGAGCTGGTGCTGATGAGCCTGATTGGCTCCGCGGACATCATCATGGTGGGCCAGCTGGGCCGCAACGCCCTGGCTGCCGTTTCCCTGCCCAGCCAGCCGCGCATGATTATGCTGGCGCTGTTTTTCGCGCTGAACGTGGGGGTGACCGCCATTGTGGCGCGGCGCAAGGGGGAGGACCGGCGCAAGGACGCCAACGCCACCCTGCGCAACGCCATCATGCTGGGCTTTGTCCTGTCCGTCATCGTGGCCGCGCTGGCGGTCGCCTTCGCCGAGCCCCTCATGCGCCTGGCCGGGGGGCATACCCGCACGGCCGATGACGCGCTGGTGCTGCGCGGCGCGGTGGAGTATTTCACCATCATGGCCTACGCCCTGCCCATCAACGTGATCAGCATGTGCATCAACGCGGCCCTGCGCGGGGTGGGGGACACCAAAATCCCCATGAAGGTCAACCTGGTGTCCAACCTGGTCAACGTGCTGTTCAACTTCCTGCTGATTTTTGGCCACCTGGGGCTGCCGCGGCTGGAAATCCGCGGCGCCGCCATCGCCAGCGTGATTGGCATGGCCACCGGCATGGTGCTGTCCATTGTGGCGGTGGTGCACCATGAGGGCAGCTACCTGCGCATTTCCCGCAGGGACAACTGGCGTCCGGACCTGAAGATCCTGGGCGCCATCGCGCGGGTGGGCGGCAACGCGATGGTGGAGCAGGCCAGCATGCGCTTTGGCTTTTTCATCTATTCGCGCATCATGTACTCCCTGGGTGTGTCGCTGTTCGCGGCCCACAACATCGCCATACAGTTTCTTTCGCTCACCTTCAATTTTGCCGACGGGCTGTCGGTGGCCGCCACCTCCCTGGTGGGGCAGAACCTGGGGCGGGGCCGGCGGGACCTGAGCATGCTGTACGGCAAGGCCACCCAGCGCATCGCGCTGGTGCTCAGCCTTTTCATTGGCGCGGGCACAGCGCTGGCGCGCTATCCCTTAAGCCAGCTGTTCATCAACGCGGGCACGCCGGACGCCGGCAATGTCGTCATATTCGCCGCGCAGACCATGCTGGTGGTGGCGCTGATGCAGCCGCTGCAGATGTCCGCGGTGGTGCTCTCCGGCGGCCTGCGCGGCGCCGGGGACAACCTGTTTGTGGCCGGGGTGATGATGGTGTGCGTGTCCTTCTTCCGCCCGGTGATGGCCTGGCTGACGGTGGACATTCTCAAGCTGGGCCTGGCCATGACCTGGCTGCTGAGCATGTCGGAGATGGTGCTGCGCCTGACAGCCTTCTACTGGCGCTTTGAGAGCGGCAAATGGGCCTTCCGGCGCGTGTAGGACGGCGTTTTACGGGCCTGCGGCAACCCCCGTTCAACCGGGTTGTTTGTGTGTAAAATCCAATCAGGACAGCAAAGGGAGGGCGCATACATGAGCGAGAAGAAACTGACCGTCAAACAGCTGGAGGCGCAGATCAGGGCCATCGATGAGATGGTGGGCCTGCTCAAGGACCGCGTCACGCAGCTCAACGCCGAGAAGCGCGGCCTGCAGGCGCAAAAGCGCAGGCAGACCACCGAGGCGGCCAAGAAGGCCGGCACCGGCAGTACAAGCACCACCAAGAAGGCCACCACAGCCAAAAAGACCACCGCGGCCAAATCCACCGCGGCCAAGAAAACCACCACCCGCAAGACCACCGCCAAGCAGGAAGACCCCAAGGATGAGAGCCTGCTGGTCGGCGTGCTGGACAGCCTCAAGGACGCCGGCTTTGACGCGGAGGACCTGCTCAAGTCCCTGCTGGGCGGGGACAAAAAGTAAGCGGGCGGAGTGCCCGCCGTGGCCACCGGCCCCTGGGCCCTTTGACAGAAACAGGCTGCCGCCAAGGCGCGTCAGCCTGTTTGTTTGCTGTTCAAGCGATGGGATACCAGCCTGGTTGTTTCCGCCGCGGGGCCAGGCGCCCGGCTATTGCCCCTGCCCCAGGTCCACCCCCGACGCGATGCCGCGGACCAGGTTCGCCATGCGCGCGTTGACCGGGCTTGTAGCCCGCAGGCGCAGGGTCAGCTGGACGTCCCGCGCGCGCAGCAGGGCCACCAGGCCCTGCCCATCGGCCGTATAGACCAGAAGGCCCCGGCCGCTGGCCCCGTCAAAGGGCTCGTAGCCCCCGCCGCCCAGCTGGCCGGCCAGGGCGGACAAGGCGGCCTCGTCCATGTCCGCCGGCGCCTGCCCGCCCTGGCGGGCGACCGCGAGGTCCAGGGTGAAGTCACCCGCGATGTCAAAGGCGCGGGCATACAGCCCGGCCGCGGCAAGCTCCTCGCGCACCCGGGCCGTGTCCTGGCCATACAGGGCAAGCAGCGGGTCATCCGGGCTCATGTCCCGGGTAAACACATCCAGGCTGGCCGGGAAGGACACCGACAGGCCAAACTCGGGCACCTGGGCGGTGGCGGCCAGGGCCACCGCCGGCAGGGCCAGCAGCAGGGCCAGCAGGGCAGGCGCCAAGCGCCGCAACAGCTTGTGGTTCATTGTTCCTTTCCGCCTCATAGCGCGGCCACCCGCGCTTCCGCCTCGCCCATGATCTGCACCATCTGGTCGCAGAAGGCGTCAAAGGCAGGGTCTGGCACCTGGCGCGCCTTGTCCCCCAGAATGTGCTGCAGCGACAGGCGCAGCCCCTGGTCAAAGCGGGTGGTGGCCGCAAAGCCGGGCACCAGGCGCTTGATCTTGCTGTTGTCAAACACGGCGCAGTTGGCCTTGTCCCCCAGCAGGCTGCCGGTGTAGTCATAGCCGCGGTACTGGGCCAGCAGGGTGGAGGGCACATGGCAGGGCAGGAAAGGCCTGTCCAGCGCCTCGGCCACCAGGCGGTGAATCTGGTTCCAGGTGAGCGCCTCGTCGGAGGTGATGTGCACCGCCTCACCAATGGCGTGGTCATTGCCCATGAGCCCCACAAAGGCCTGGGCAAAATCCTCCGACCAGGTCACCGTCCACAGGCTGGTGCCATCCCCGGGGATCAGCACCGGCTTGCGGTCCAGCACCCGCTGGAGCACCTGCCAGGGGCCCTTGCCGCCGTGTACGGACAGGGGCAGGCTGCCCGGGCCATAGGTGTGGCTGGGGCGCACGATGGTCATGGGGAAGTTTTGCCCGTCCCGCGCGGCCATCAGCACCTGCTCACAGGCAATCTTGTCCCGGCTGTACTGCCAGTAGGGGTTGGACAGGGGGCTGGCATCGGTGATGAGGGGGTTGCGCGGCGGCTTGCTGTAGGCGGAGGCGGAAGAGATGAAGATGTACTGCCGCGTCCTGCCGGCAAACAGCTTGATGTCCCGCGCCACCTGGGCGGGGTGGAAGGCCACGAACTGCGCCACCACATCAAAGCGCCGCCCTTCCAGGGCCAGCTCCGCCGCGATGTCGTCATTGATGTCACACAGCAGGTGCTCGGCCTCCGGCACCAGGTCATTGTGGTTGCCACGGTTGAGCAGGGTCACCTGCCAGCCCAGCGCCAACAGCCTGCGCGTAATGGGCAGGCTGATGGTGCCGGTGCCGCCAATCAATAAAGCCTTCATCCCAAACCCTCCTGTCTATGCAACGCGCCAGCCCGGTCACTTCATGCCGGGCGAAACGGTGTGTGTACCTGATTGTACAGGATGAATGGCCCGGGGGCAAGCAGGGGCCTGGGCCGTGACGGGCGTGCCGCCATGCCCCCTCGCGACGGGGCATGGCGCTGGCCAGACCTTTCTGTTCGTTTTGTTTCATACATGCTCACCGCCTTGGTCAAAGCTCAATGAAAGGCGGGATATCGCAGAATACGGCAACCAGATTTGACAGGTCTGGCGCCTTGCGCGTATAATGGCCTGGTTATTGACACGCAGGGCCGCAGGGCCGCAAAAGGAGAGTACGCTTGTCCCAGGAAAACGGTTTTATCCCCCTTGATGTATCAACGGAAGTATTGAAGGCCCTCAACCACATGGGCATCAGCACCCCCACCCAGATTCAAAAGGAGACCATCCCGCCGATGATGGCCGGAAATGACATCATCGGCATCGCGCCCACCGGCACCGGCAAAACCATCGCCTTTGGCATCCCGATGCTGGAGTACATCTCGCTGACGGAGACCCGGGTGCAGGAGCTGGTGCTGGCCCCCACCCGCGAGCTGGCCATGCAGATTGTGGGGGAGCTGGAGGAGCTGGCGCGCTTCATCCCCCAGATCCGCATCGCCGCCCTCTATGGCGGCCAGCCCATGGCGCGGCAGATCACCCAGCTCAAGCGCCGCCCGCAGATTGTGGTGGCCACCCCGGGCCGGCTGCTGGACATGGTGGGCCGGGGCCATGTGCGGCTGGACCAGGTGCACACCCTGGTGATTGACGAGGCCGATGAGATGCTCAAGATGGGCTTTGTGAAGGATGTCACAAAAATCATCGAGCTGGTGCCCCCGGGACGGCAGTTTGTGATGTTCTCCGCCACCACCAACAACGATGTGCTGACCATCTCCTGGAAATACCAGCAGACCCCGGTGGAGATCACGGTGGAGGCCACCAAGGAAAACCGGCCGCAGATCACCCAGTACACCATGGTGGTGCCCCGGGAGAACAAGATGGCGGCGCTGCAGTACCTGCTGGACTCGGACGAGTATGACCGCATCATGGTCTTTGTGAACACCAAGTTCATGACCCAGCGGGTCTGTGACCGCCTGCAAAAGCAGGGCTACCAGGCTGAGGCGCTGCACGGGGACGTGCGCCAGTCCCAGCGCACCCGCATCATGAACGATTTCAAGCGGGGCAGGTTCCCCATCCTGGTGTCCACCGATGTGGCCGCCCGCGGGATTGACGTGGACGACGTGGAGGCCGTGATCAACTACGACCTGCCCAATGAGAACGAGTACTACCTGCACCGCATCGGCCGCACCGGCCGCGCGCGCAAGCACGGGGTCTCCTTCACCATGATGACCTTCCAGGAATCGGTGCGCATGGACGAGATCCTGCGCTACATGCACACCCGCCCCACCCCGCTGCACTTTGACGAGAACAAGGTGCTGCGCCGGGAGGACGGCGAGGCAATGTTTGAGCACATTTAGCGCGCATCCAGGATTAATGCCATGATGCAGAACGCCGCGGCGATGTACAGGCCGCGGCTTGTTTTTACGCCTGCTGAAGCAGTTTTGTTGAAGTCCTGCCATGCAGAGGCGCCAGGCAAAACCGCCAGCGCAGCCTTTTGCACGGAAAGGGCCCGGTGAAAGCAAAAGCGGCGGCCATGGGTCAGCCAGGCAGGCGGACATGCCGCATCCCCTGCGCAGCGGCCTTTCGCAGAAAGGGAATGGCCATCATTCTATAGCTTTACCACCTATAGATCAGCAGACGGACATGCCGCCCCGATGGGGCGGCATGCTGAGGATGGGTGTGCGCGCTGGCAGGTCGCTGCCAACGAAACGGCTCAGTCCTTCATCCGCTCGGGGTAGAGCTTGATGTCTGCCTGGGCCAGCCAGGCGGCTTCCAGCTCCTGGTAGGTCTCGCCGCGGCGGGTCTCAAACAGCTCCTCCCGCAGGGTTTCCCGCACACTGTCCAGGGTGGCCGGGCCCTCCTGGATGTCTGCGGCGTAGCGCAGGATGTGGTTGCCATAGGCGGTGGGGATGGGCTGGCTGATGTCGCCGGGCTTCTCCAGCGCCATGGCGCCCTGGGTGAAAGCGGGCACAAAGGCGGTGGTCGCCTCGCTGACCGCGTAGCCGGTCTGGGGCTGGCCCGGGTCCTGGCTGTGCTCCTCCACCAGGGCATCAAAATCGGCATCCGGGGCCTGGGCCTTGG
Organism: Clostridiales bacterium; assembly: GCA_012728815.1. GTDB lineage: Bacteria > Bacillota > Clostridia > Christensenellales > Aristaeellaceae > UBA6115. The sequence continues at coordinate 31,187 of JAAYEI010000012.1, read as the reverse complement.
CCATCACCTCGTCTGTCTGGGGCTGGATGGCGGCGAAGGCGGCCTCCTTTTTGGCGGCCAGCTCCTCCTGCTTGGCGGTGAGCGCCGCGCCGGCCTCCTCCACCGCGAGGGACACCGGCAGGCGGGCCTTGAGGGTGTCCAGCTCGGCGCGCTCCTCCTCACCCAGGCCCTCCAGGGCCAGCAGCTCCTTGAGCCGGGGGGCCTGCTCGCCAAGGTTGGCGGCCTGCTCATCCAGGAAGACCTTGTCATCGGGGCTGAGCGCCTGGCTGACAACCAGCTCCTCATAGCGGGTGAGCGCCGCCTTGGCGCTGTCCAGCGCGGACTGCAGGGAGCGCTCCTCGCTTTCCAGCTGGCGGATGGCGCCCTGGTCCTCATCGGACAGGGGCACCAGGATCTGTCGCACCCAGCGGTAGCCTGCGGGGCTGTAGTAAATGGGCGCTTCATTGGACAGGTCCTCGCCAAAGGCGGCGGGGTTTTCGGCGTAGCGGGCCCGCTCCTCCTCCACCCGGGCCTCAAAGGCGGCCTGGATGTCCTCCTCCGAGATGACCACATCCCGCCCGGCGTACTCGTGCAGCTTCTCGTGCAGGTTGGTCTCCCGGGCGGACTCCTTGAAGATGTCCAAGGTCAGCCCCAGCTCCTCCGCCTTTTGGGCCGCTGCGGCGTCCAGCGCCTCGCCCTCCAGCTCGCTGCCCATGAAGTAGTAGAACTTCACCTGCTCCAGGATGTCCGCGTAGTCGGCCTCAGCCTGCTCGTCCAGCGCGGCCTCCTCCTCCTGGGTGAGCGCGTCCAGGCCCAGCTCGTGCGCCTTTTGGTGCAGCAACCGGTCCTTGGCGGTGTTGTCCAGGGTGGTCTGCAGCAGCATCGCCTCGTTGATGGGCTGGGCGGGGTAGCCGTACTGCTGCATCATCTGCTGCTCTTCCAGCGCGCGCTGGTAGGCGTTGTCCAGGTAGCGGGTGAAATCCGCCTTGTGAACCTCCTCACCGTTGACGGTGAGGATGACCTGCCGCGCGTCCACCACCGGGTCCTTGACCACCAGGTTGCAGCCGGAAAGGAAAAGCGCCGCGGCCAGCAGCAGGGCCACCAGCGCGGTTTTGCGAATCAGCGGGGATGGTTTCATTGCGCACGCTCCAACTTGCAAGATTTGAAGGGGGCACCTCATGTGCCCCGTGATTATACCCCCTGGGCAGTGAAAACTCAAGGAAGCGGCTGGGGCGGCAAGGCCCCGGCCCTCATCGCCTGGCCACCTGGGTGCCGTCAGCCTTGTGGATGTGGTTGGCCGGCACGGTGCCCCGCACATAGGATGTGGGGTAGACCTGGGCGCCGCGCCCCAGCACCGCGCCGGGGCCCAGCACCGCGTTGCAGCCCACCTCCGCCCCGTCGCCCAGGTAGGCGCCAACTTTCTTTCGGCCGGTGTCCAGGCGCTCCGTCCCCTGGCGGATGACCACCGGGCTTTTGTCCGCCTTGACATTGGCGGTGATCGCGCCCGCGCCCATGTGGGCTTTGTGGCCCAGGATGGAGTCGCCTACGTAGTTGAAGTGGGGAACCTGCACCTGGTCAAAGAGGATGACGTTCTTGAGCTCCGTGGAGTTGCCCACCACACAGCCAGTACCCACCAGCGCGTCCCCGCGGATGAAGGCGCAGTGGCGCACCTGGGTGCCCGGGCCCAGGAGGCAGGGGCCCTGAATCAGGGCGCTGGGGGCGATGTCGGCCGTTTTGTGCAGCCAGACGTCCTCCCCCCGCCGCTCATATTCCTCCGCTGGCAGGTTGGGGCCCAGGGCGCGGATCAAATCCCCGATGCCGCCCAGCGCCTCATGGGGCCAGGTGAGGGTGGCCAGCCATTCCCCGGCCAGGGAATGGGACAGATCAAACAAATCCTTGATGGTGAGCATTTATTTACCCTCCAACACCAGGTTGTTGTTGCGCATGGCGGTGATGATCCTGTCCACGCACAGCCCGCAGCTTTCCTGGGTATGGGCCTCCGCCATCACGCGGATGACCGGCTCGGTGCCGGACTTGCGCACCAGCACCCTGCCCTCCTTCCCCAGCAGGTCCTGCGCGGCCTGGATGGCCTGCTGCACATCCGGGTGGGCCAGGGCGGCCTCCTTGTCGCGCACGCGCACGTTCCTGAGCACCTGGGGGTACACCTCAAAGGGCTCGGCCAGCTTGGACAGCGGCTGCTCCCTGGTAATCATGGCCTGCATGACCTTGATGGCCGTGAGCATGCCATCCCCGGTGCTGGCGTACTTGCCAAAGATGATGTGGCCGGACTGCTCCCCGCCCAGCAGGTGGCCGTGCTCGCGCATGCATTCATACACAAAGCGGTCGCCCACGTCGGTCACCTTGTACTGGATGCCGGCTTCGTCAAAGGCCTTGTACAGGCCAAAGTTGCTCATGACGGTGGTGACCACGGTGTTGTCGGTCAGGTTGCCGCGCTCCTTCATGAAGCGGGCATAGATATAGAGGATGGCGTCCCCGTCCACCACGCGGCCGTTCTCGTCCACCGCCAGGCAGCGGTCGGCGTCCCCGTCAAAGGCAAAGCCCACGTCCAGGCGGTTCTCCTTGACAAACTGCTGCAGGCCTTCGATGTGGGTGCTTCCGGAATCCCGGTTGATGTTGGTGCCGGTGGGCTGGTTGTTGATGACATAGGTCTGGGCGCCCAGGGCGTCAAAGACCGATTTGGCAATCATCCAGGTGCTGCCGTTGGCGCAGTCCAGCCCCACCTTGTAGCCCTGGAAGGAGTTGCGGGACAGGGAAATCAGGTAGCCAATGTACTGGTTGCGCCCGCCGTAGTAGTCCACCGTCTTGCCGATGCGGTCGCGCACCGCGTAGGGAATGGAGGCCGGGTCCGTGTCCAGGTAGGCCTCCAGCTCCTTGATGACGATTTCCTCCATCTTCTCCCCCTGGCCGTTGAGCAGCTTGATGCCGTTGTCGTAATAGGGGTTGTGGGAGGCGGAGATCATCACGCCGCAGTCAAAGCGCTCCGTCCGGGTGAGGTAGCTGACGCTGGGGGTGGTGGTCACGTGCATCAGGTAGGCGTCCGCGCCAGAGGAGGTGATGCCGGCGGCCAGCGCGTCCTCCAGCATGTAGCTGGACAGGCGGGTGTCCTTGCCCAGGACGATGCGCGCCCTGCGCTCGCGGGAATAGTAATGCCCCAGGAAGCGCCCGATGCGCAGGGCGTGGTCCACCGTCAGGCCCACATTGGCCTCGCCGCGGAAACCGTCGGTGCCGAAATATTTTCCCATGCTGTACTCCTTTTGTCACAGGCAGTGCGCGCCGTCCTTCAGTTTGCGCGCTCAGTCAGGCCAGGATGGCCGCCCCGGTCACGGTGCCGGGCGGCGGTTTTGCTTGGCGCGGCGTGGGCCGCTTGTGGTTCATGTTGCGTACTTCCTTCTGTTCAGGCTCAGCGCAATTATACCCACGCCGCCCGCGATGGGCAAGGGAGGCCGGCCAGGCGGGCAAGGTTCGTCCCGCCCGCCTGCCTTGGCGCGGCTGCCGGGCCTGCCGCTTGCTTTACATCCCCGCGCGCAGGCGGTATGATACCGGGGTAAACAAAGGAGGCGCTTGCTTGAAACGCAGGGATTTCTGGGTGTTCACCGCCATCATGGGCCTGGTGCTGGTGCTGCTGATCCTGGGGCGGGCCCTGAAGCCCGCGCCGGTGGAAAAAGCGCGGCCCACGCTCAGCGTCACCCTGGCGGGCGAGGAGGTCAGCGGCCAGCCGGAGGCGGCAAACAGTTACCTGCGCATCAAGCAGGGCGAGGCCTACTACCACCTGGTGCCGCTGAACAAGCCGGGTGAGATTGTCATCCACCAGGAGCATGGGCAGGAAAATGTCATCCACATTGACAAGGACAGCGTGGTGATGCACGCGGCCAACTGCCCCAACCACGACTGCGTGCGCATGGGCAGGATGACCCTGCAAAACATTGAGACCCGCGTGAACCAGCGCTGGATTACCTGCCTGCCCCATCAGCTCAGCCTGGAGCTGATCCCGGGGGATGAGGCGCAGCGGCTGATGGAGGGCCTGTGAGGTGAACACCCGCAACCTGGCGCTGTCCGGCCTGTTCGTGGCCATCATGCTGATCCTGGGCTACCTGGAAAAGGTGCTGTCCCTGGGCTGGGGCTATGGCATCAAGCTGGGGCTGTCCAACTGCGTGCTGCTGCTGTGCCTGTACTGGTTTGGGGTGGGCAACTCCCTGTTGCTAATGGTGGCCAAGGTGTTCCTGGCCGCGCTGCTGTTTGGCGGCTTGAACGCCATCACCCTCAGCCTGTCCCTGGGCGGCGGCATCCTGAGCATGGCGGGCATGATCCTGCTGGTGTTTGTGGTGAAGGACGTCAGTCCCGTGGGCGCGGGCATGGTGGGCGGGGTGCTGCACAACGTGGGCCAGCTGCTGGTGGCCATCCTGCTGCATAGGTTCCCGGTGCTCTACACCTACATGGCGCTGCTGGTGGTCATCGGCGCGGTGATGGGCGCCATCACCGGCAGCCTGGTGCTGCGGCTGAAGCACTTCCTGCCCTATGAGCGCCGCCAGCGCTTTGGCTTTGCCGGCAAGAAGGAAGCGCCCAGGACAAGCTGAGAAGGCCGGCACGGTTCCCGGCTGAAACCCCTGCCCGGTATCGCCTGCCCGCCTGCTGACTGATAGCCTGACCAACCCCGCCAAGGGTTGGTTTTTTGTTGCTGGGGCCCACGCGGGCCCCAGGCAAGCCCGGGCATTTGGGTGCCTCAGCGACGCAAAGGGGGCCGCCCGAAGGCGGCCCCCTGGTTCGCGCGGCGCTCACCGCGCGGCAACCTGCCGATTAGCGGCCAAACTGAGCGTCGTTGTTGCCCGAGTCGGTGGTCCACATTTCCAGCATGTTGATGGGATCGTTGAAGTCCGCGATCCAGCCGTTGCGCGCGAAGTCGAAGTTGCCTTCCTTGCGCTCGTTGAGGAACACATTCCACTCCATGCTCTCCAGCTTCAGCTCAATGCCCACCTGGGCCAGGTCCTGCTGGATGAGCTCGGCGATGGAGGCGTGGGCTGCGTTGGTGTTGTAGATGTAGGTGATGGTGATGGGGTTGACCAGCATGTTGTCATCGCCCACTTCCAGGCCCGCTTCCTTCAGGTAGGCCACTGCATCCTCCACGCTGGGGGTCAGGGAGAAGTAGCCTTCCTCCACCGGGTAGGTGTAGTCGGCGTCGTCCTGCTTGAACACGCCGCCATGGCCGTCCAGCATGTCCGCGGGGATGAAGGAGTTGGCGGTCTTCTGGCCGGTCTGGGCAACGGTCTCCACGATGTAGTCGCGGTCAATCAGCACGGTGATGGCCTTGCGGAAGGCGGCGGCCTGCTCGACGGTCATGCCGTCAAACAGCTTGGACTTCACGTTGAACAAGCCGTAATAGGTGCCCAGCTGGCCCACCTTGTGGAACTCGGGGCTGTCAATCTGGCTCTTGATCTGATCCGGGGGGACAGCGTCGATGAAGTCCAGGTCGCCGGCCTGATAGGCGGAGAAGATGGCCACATCATCCGCGCTGAGCATGAGCTCCAGGCGCTCCATCGGAACGTTCTCGGCATCCCAGTAGTTGGGGTTCTTCACATAGACCATGGACTCGTTGTGGACCCACTCGGCCAGGGTGAAGGGACCGGAGGACACAAAGCCCGCTTCCAGCGCCCAGGCGCCGGGGGAGATCACTTCGCCCGCCTCGTTCTTGTAGCCTTCGGCGTTTTCAACCGTGGGCTCGTGGACGGCAAAGAAGGTGGGGAAGGCGGCCAGGTCCAGGAAGTAGGCCACCGGGGCGTTCAGGTTGACGGTGAAGGTGGTGCCGTCCTCGGAGGCAGACACATCCAGCGCATCCGGGAAGCCCTTGATGCTGTCAAACATGTAGGAGTAGTCCGCGGCGGTCTCAGCGGCCACGGCGCGCTTCCAGGAGTACTCGAAGTCCTTCGCGGTGAGGGGGTCGCCGTTGGACCACTTCAGGCCTTCGCGCATGGTGAACACGTAGGTCAGGCCGTCTTCGCTCAGCTCATGGCCGGTGGCGAAGTTGGGGGCCAGCTCGCCGTTCTCGTCATAGGTGTACAGCCCGCCAAAGGAGGCGGCGGCCAGGATGGCGCCGTCCACGGAGGAGTTGAGCGCCGGGTCCAGCTTGTCCGGCTCGGAGGACAGCTGCAGCTTCAGGGTGGTTTCCTCGCCCTTGGTCACCTTGTCAAAGAACTTGGTGCCAAAGTTGTTGACATACAGGCCCTGCACCTCCGGCTTGACCATGTAGATGTCGTTGTAGTAGTAGATCGGGACCAGCGCCGCCGTGCCCATGAGGATTTCCTCCGCCTGGTGCATGAGCGCTTCGCGGTGCACAAAGTCCGTGGTGGACTTGATCTCGGCGATCAGCGCGTCATACTGGGCCCAGTCGGGGGAAGCGCCACGCGCAAGCAGTGCAGCCTGCTCGGCGGCGGCCTTGGCCTCCTCAGCGGCGGCGGCGGCTTCCTCAGCGGCGGACTTAGCGGTTGCCAGTTCGCCTTCCAGGGTGCTCACCTGTACGCCCAGGTCTGCGACCTTCTTCTCAAGGTCTGCTTTCTGCTGGTTGGTGATCACGCCAAAGGCCACCGCGGCGACCAGTGCGAGCGCAAGGACGATGGACAGTACCTTGCTGGATTTTCCGGGGGTATTAGACATTCCGTGTTCCTCCCTTTTCAGAATTGAATATACGGGCGGCCGTCCTCGGCCGCGGGATAACTAATCAAACAGGGGGTTCCAGCAGGCAACCTCGTGGCCCGGGGCCAGCTCGCGCAGCTGCGGGGTCTGCTCGGCGCAGATTTCCGTGGCGTAGCGGCAGCGGGGGCGGAAGGAGCAGCCTTCGGGGATGTTCAGGGGGCTGGGCACCTCACCCTCCAGCACGATCCGGTGCCGCGTGCGTGCCTTGTCCGGGTCCGCCACCGGGATGGCGGAGATGAGGGACGCTGTGTAGGGGTGCAGCGGGCTGGCAATCACCTGGTCGGCAGAAGCCGTCTCTACTATCTTACCCAGATACATCACCGCGATGCGCCGGGAGACATGATGCACCACATGCAAATCATGGGCGATGAAGAGGTAGGCCAGCCCCAGGCGCTCCTGCAGCTCCACGAAGGTGTTGATAATCTGCGCCTGGATGGACACATCCAGGGCCGACACCGGCTCGTCCGCCACGATGAACTCCGGGTCCACCGCCAGGGCGCGCGCGATGCCGATGCGCTGGCGCTGGCCGCCGGAGAACTCATGGGCGTAGCGGCGCTTGTGGTCGGAGTTGAGCCCCACCAACTCTAACAGCTGCACCACCTTTTCTTCACGTTCTTTTTCTGTTTTGTACAGCTTGTGGATGTCCAGGGGCTCACCGATGATGTCGGCCACGGTCATGCGCGGGTTGAGCGAGGAGTAGGGATCCTGAAAGACCACCTGCATCTGCTTGCGCAGGCGCTTGATGCTCTCGTCATCCACCAGCTCGCCCTTAAAACGGATGGTGCCGCCGGTGGGCTTGTACAGCCGCAGCAGGCTGCGCCCCACCGTGGTCTTGCCGCAGCCGGACTCGCCCACCAGGCCCAGGGTCTCCCCCGCGTCAATGTGGAAGGAGACGCCGTCCACGGCCTTGAGCTGCCTGCTCTGCAAAAAGCCGGTCCTGACCGGGAAATATTGCTTGAGGTCCTCCACCTGCAGCAGGTGATCAGCCATGTTCCTGCCCTCCTTCCATCTGGTTTTTCACGTTGAGCCAGCAGGAGGCCAGGTGGTGTTCGTTGATGCGCAGCTCCTCCGGCTGCTCCCTCAGGCAGATTTTCATCGCGCTGTCGCAGCGCGCGGCGAAGGCGCAGCCCTCAGGCAGGTTGAGCAGGTCCACCGGGGAGCCGCCAATGGGCATCAGGCGCCCCTTGCCCGTTTCCAGCTTGGGGATGGAGCGCAGCAGGCCCTTGGTGTACTCGTGGCGGGGGTTGTAGAAGATTTCCTCCGCCGTGCCCCGCTCGCAGACGCGCCCGGCGTACATCACGATGATCTCGTCGCACATCTCGGCGATGACGCCCAGGTCGTGGGTGATCATGATGATGGCCATGCCCAGCTTTTCCTTCAGGTCCTGCATCAGCTCCAGGATCTGGGCCTGGATGGTGACGTCCAGCGCCGTGGTGGGCTCATCCGCGATGAGGATGTCCGGCTCGCAGGCCAGCGCCATGGCGATCATCACCCGCTGGCGCATGCCGCCGGAGAGCTGGTAGGGGTATTGCTTGAGGCGCTTTTCCGGCTCGTTCACGCCCACCAGGGTGAGCATCTCCAGCGCCCGGGCGCGCGCCTGCTGGCGGTTGCGCCTGGTGTGCAGGCGGATGGCCTCGCTGAGCTGGTTGCCCACGGTGTACACAGGGTTCAGGCTGGTCATCGGGTCCTGGAAGATGATGGAGATTTTGGCGCCGCGCACATGGCGCATCTCCCCGGGGGACAGGCGCACCAGGTCCTCCTCCTCAAACAGGACGCTGCCCTGGGTGATTTTGCCCGGGTTGTCCAGGATGCGCAGGATGGAATAGGCGGTGACCGACTTGCCTGAGCCGGACTCGCCGACAATGCCCAGCACCTTGCCGCGCGCCAGGCTGAAGTTGATGCCGTTGACCGCGCGCACCTCGCCGGACTCGGTGGGGAAGATGGTGTGCAGGTTGCGCACCTGCAGCAGGGGGGATTGTGACATATTATCTCCTCAGCCGGGGGTCAAAGGCATCCCGGAGCCCGTCGCCCAGCAGGTTGAAGGACAACACGATCAGGCAGATGCCCAGCGCCGGGAACAGCATTTTGTAGGGGTAAATCTGCATGCCGCCGCGGGCCAGGTTGGCCAGGCTGCCCAGGGAGGGCATGGGGGCCTGCACGCCCAGGCCGATGAAGCTCAGGAAGCTTTCCACAAAGATGGCGCTGGGAATCTGCAGCGCGGTGGCGATGAAGATGACGGAGATGCAGTTGGGCAGGATGTGCTTGAGGATGATGCGGCGGGCATTGCCGCCCAGCGCCTTGGCCGCCAGCACATACTCGTTGTTCTTGATGGCCAGGATCTGCCCGCGCACCAGCCGCGCCATGCCCACCCAGTACAGCAGGCCAAAGACCACAAACATGGAGATCATGTTGTTGCCCAGGCTGGCCAGGATGGTGCCCTTGAGGCTGTCCCCCAGCACCTGGTCCAGCACCACGGACAGCATGACCACCATCAGGGTGTCAGGCAGGGAATAGATGATGTCCACGATGCGCATCATGATGATGTCCGTCCGCCCGCCCACATAGCCTGAGACAGAGCCATACAGCAGGCCAATCACCAGCACGATGATGCTGGCGAAGAACCCCACCGCCAGGGACACCCGGGCGCCGTAGATCACGCGGATGAAATAATCCCGCCCCAATTCATCCGTGCCAAAGATGTGCGGGAAGACTTTCTCCCCCGCGTCGACCTTTTCCTGCTCCAGGACCGAGTAGGTCATCGGGCGCAGGTTGGCGGTGGTGCGGTCGCGCTGGCCATCCACCTTGATGACCTCGGAATACTTGTAGGGCACAATCAGGGGCGCCACGAAAATGGTGATCAGCAGCAGCAGCAGGGTGGCGATGCTGAGCATGGACAGGGGGTTCCTGGACAGGCGGCGCAGGCCGTCGCGGAAGAAGGTGGTGCTTTCCCGCATCACCTCATGCTGGGCCTTTTCCTCGTCTGTCGCGCGCTCAAACATGCCCGGGTCCAGCTGCAGGCTGAGGGGCTTCTTCCGGGGGCTGGTATCGGCTGTGTAATCTGACATGTACAATCCTCAGTCAAAGGTGATCTTGGGGTCAATGGCCTTGTAAAACAGGTCGGAAATCAGGGTCATGGACACCATGAGGGTGGCCAGGAAAATGGTGGTGCCCATGATCATCGGGTAGTCGCGGTTGTTGATGCCGGTCACAAAATGGGTGCCCAGCCCGCCGATGTTGAACACCGTTTCCACCACCAGCGAGCCGGTGAGGATGTAGGCGGTCAGCGGGCCCACGTAGGTGACAACCGGGATGAGGGCATTTCTGAGCGCGTGCTTGAAGATGACCAGCTGCTCCTTCACGCCCTTGGCGCGCGCGGTGCGGATGTAGTCCTGCCCCAGCACGTCCAGCATGGAGGATTTGGTCAGCCGCGTGATGTAGGCCATGGGATAAAGCGCCAGTGCCAGCACCGGCAGGGTGTAGTTGGGGTCGGAGATGCTCCACACCTTGAACCAGCCCAGCAGGTGGGAAAATACCAGCAGAAGCAGGGTGGCCAGGATGAAGCTGGGCACCGCCACAAAGAGGGTGGTGAAGAAGATGATCACGCGGTCAGGCCATTTGCCCCGCATCAGCGCCGCGAGGGACCCCAGCACCAGGCCCATGACCAGCGCGGTCAGGATGGCCATGCTGCCCAGGCGGGCGGAGATGGCAAAGGATGTGAAGATGGTGGTGGACACCTCGCGCCCGGTCTTGGTGGACACGCCAAAGTCCCCCTTGGCAAAATTGCGCAGGTAGAGGAGGAACTGCTCCCCCACCGGCTTGTCCAGGTTGAAGCGTTTCTCCAGCACCGCCTTGATGCGCGGCTCGCTGGCTTTCTCCTTGGCGAAGGGCCCGCCGGGGATGGCGTTCATGGCAAAAAAGGTGATGGCCGCGATGATGAAAATGGTCACCACCGCCAGCAACACCCGCTTCACGGAATATCTGAGCATGCTTCACCTTTCCTGTAAAAAAACTCACGCGATATCCGGCTATCCCGCATGGTGTATGATTACACAAGCGCTTTGAAAAATCAAGCGGCGGCAGAAAATGCCAAAAAGGCACAAAAAGCGTGGCATGACTAGCCTCGCGGAGGGAAACCCGGGTTGCCAGCACCCGCCAGGGCCTGTTTTTTGTCCTGCCCGGCCATGAAATCCCTGCATGATTTATGCATTCAGGTTGCCCGGATTGTACAAATCAGGGCTCGCGGCGTCGGGTCTTCCGGGGCCCGCCCGGCGCTTGCCCGGTTCGCGCCGCAAGTTTTGGATGAACCGGGTTTGACCGGGTGATTCCGGGGTATGAACCAGTCAACAGCCCCCTGGGTGGGCTGTTGACTTTCGCCCCTGCCCCCTATATACTGCGGGGCACACCAAATAAATCCACTATATGTAGTGATTTGGAAGGACATGCCATGAGTATTATGACCAGCCTCCCCGCCACCATCACCAAGCGCTCAGGCCAGCAGGAGGCCTATGACGCGGGCAAGATCCGCCGGGCCATCCAGAAGGCTTTTCTGGCCACGGACACCCCGCTTCAGGACGAGCGGCTGGACGCGCTCACCCAGACGGTGGAAGGCCTGATGGCCCAGAGCCTGTCCTCAGGCGGCCAGTTCACGGTGGAGCGCGTGCAGGACATGGCCGAGCAGGCCCTGATGCAGGCCGGGTTCTTCCCCCAGGCCAAGGCCTACATCCTCTACCGGGACGTGCGCCGCAAAAAGCGCGAGGACCGGCAGAAGCTTCTGGACCACTTCCCGGATTTTGAGGACCTGGGCCCCGTGCTGCTGGGCATTGAGCGTGATTTCCCCGGGGAGCAGTACGCCCTGGGCGTGCTGACGCGCAAGTTCCTCTCCCTGTACAAGGAGGACCGCGGCCTCAACGAGCGCCTGGACACCCTCATCCGCGCCGCGGTGGAGCTGACCGACAAGGAGGCCGCGCGCTGGGAGTTCATCGCCTCCAGGCTGTACAACTGCCAGTATCTCTACCAGCTGCGCCTGCGGGAGACCGGGCTGTCGCTGTCCTCCTTCTACGAGAAGCTGGTCTACCTGGACAGCCAGGGCCTGCTGGCCAAGCAGATGCTGGCCACCTACACCCGGGAGGAGCTGGAGACCGCCGCCACCTTCATGGTGCCCGGGCGCGACCACCTGCTGCCCTATTCGGGCATTGAGCTGCTCACCCGGCGCTATGTCATCAGCAACCGCCGCCATGAGCCGCTGGAGAGCGTGCAGGAGATGTACCTGTCCATCGCCCTCTTCCTGGCTATCCCCGAGGCCCGGGACAAGCGCCTGCACTGGGCGCGCGCTTTCTATGACATGCTGTCCAACCTCCAGGTCACCATGGCCACCCCCACCCTGTCCAACGCCCGCAAGCCCTACCACCAGCTGTCCAGCTGCTTCATCGACACCGTGCCCGATGACCTGCAGGGCATCTACCACAGCATCTCCAACTTCGCCAATGTGTCCAAATACGGCGGCGGCATGGGGCTGTACTTTGGCAAGGTGCGCTCCCAGGGCGCGGCCATCCGCGGCTTTGAGGGCGCGGCCGGCGGGGTGATCCGCTGGATCCGCCTGGCAAACGACACCGCCGTGGCCGTGGACCAGCTGGGCGTGCGCCAGGGCGCCGTGGCCGTCTACCTGGACGTGTGGCACCGCGACCTGCCGGAGTTTTTACAGCTGCGCACCAACAACGGCGATGACCGGATGAAGGCCCACGATGTCTTCCCCGCGGTGTGCATGCCCGACTACTTTTATGAGCAGCTGGCCACCAACATGGAGGGGGACTGGCACCTGTTTGACCCCCACGAAATCCTCACCCGCAAGGGCTGGTCGCTGGAGGACAGCCATGGCCCGGAATGGAAGGAAAAATACCTGGCCCTGGTGGCCGACCCCACGGTCAGCCGCCGGGTGATCCCCATCAAGGACCTGGTGCGCCTGATCATCAAATCCGCGGTGGAAACCGGCACGCCCTTTGTGTTCAACCGCGACCACGTCAACCGCATGAACCCCAACCCCCACAAGGGCATGATCTATTGCTCCAACCTGTGCACCGAGATTGCCCAGAACATGTCCGGCGTGGACCTGGTGGAGCAGCGCACCGAGACCCTGGACGGGGACACTGTGGTGGTCACCGTGACCAAGCCCGGGGACTATGTGGTGTGCAACCTGGCCAGCCTGAACCTGGGCCGCATTGACACCGGCGACCAGGCGCAGCTGGGCGGCCTGATCACCGCCGCCGTGCGCGCGCTGGACAACGTGATTGACCTGAACTTCTACCCCGTGCCCTACGCCCAGATCAACAACCGCCGTTACCGCCCCATCGGCCTGGGCGTGGCCGGCTACCACCACCTGCTGGCCAAGTCCGGCATCCCCTGGGAAAGCGAGGAGCACCTGCAGCTGGCCGACCAGCTCTTTGAGGACATCAACTACCACACCATCACCGCCAGCATGAACCTGGCGGCGGAGAAGGGCGCCTACGACTACTTCCCGGGCTCAGACTGGCAGACCGGCGCCTATTTTGACAAGCGGGAATACCAGTCCCGGCGCTGGCAGCAGCTGCGCGACCAGGTCGCAAAGACCGGCCTGCGCAACGGCTACCTGCTGGCCGTGGCCCCCACCTCCTCCATCTCCATCATCGCGGGCACCACCGCGGGCATCGACCCCATCATGGACCGCTTCTACTATGACGAGAAGAAGTCCGGCCTCATCCCCCGCGCCGCGCCCGACCTGGACATGCACACCTACTGGTTCTACAAGTCCGCCCACAGCATTGACCAGCGCTGGTCGGTGCGGGCCAACGGCGTACGCCAGCGGCACATCGACCAGGCCCAGTCCATGAACCTCTACATCACCAACGACTTCAGCTTCCGCCAGGTGCTGGAGCTCTACCAGCTGGCCTGGCAGCAGGGCGTGAAGACCGTGTACTACATCCGCTCCAAGTCCCTGGAGGTGGACGAGTGCCAGAGCTGCTCCACCTGACAAGGGCAGGAAGAAGACCGGCGCGTGCCTGGGGCACCGGCCCAGGGGGTTCCCGGACTTTCGACCCCGGGCAGCGGAAAGACACAGCCCTGCACGCGTCAACATGATGGATGGGTGACTGAAATTGGCAGCCAGCACAAGCCGCTGGCTGCCTTTTTCTGACCCTTGGGCGTGCGGATCCAGGGCGATCCATGCGGTGTTTTGCATGACAACATAAAGCTGCGGCAAAACTGAAATGCCGCAGCCCTTGCAGGTGAATGAGATTGGGCTTGCGCCAGCGGCCTGTACCATTTCAACGCCGCACAGACGGTTTGATGAGGCTTGCCGCGCGCACGTAAGCCAAAACGTGGCGGACTTCACCGCTGCCTATGCCAGCGCGCTGGGCGCCCTGATAGGCCGGCCCTACGCGGAGGGGCTTTACCTGCGCCAGGCGTTGGAAGTCCCAAGCGTCAGCGGGCTGTTTGGTTCAGCAAAGCAGGTGTAAGCCGCGGCTGGCCGCTTGCCTGCGGGTTTGTGGCAGACTGGTGGAAAAGTCCATGTGCCGGCTTGACCCGCGGGGTCAAGCGTGTTGGGCGATTGAAACAACAGCGACTGCTGCTGAGTAAGCTTGCCGGTCAGCGGCTTGTTCCCCCGCGTGATGCTGGCCATACCGGCTGACCAAAGGGAACCGCGGGGGTAACAAAGGGAGGTCTGGAAATGAAGCTGTGCGTCATTGGCGGCGGGGGCGGCAGGTCGATGTTTTTGGCCAAGAGCATTGCCCAGCGGGCGGAAGCCCTGGGCATCACGGAGCTGGTGTTCATGGACATTGATCCGGACAAGCTGGCCTTGTTTGGCGGCATGGCCCAGCAGGTGGGGCAGATGATTGCCCCAAACATGCGCCTGCGCCTGACAACAGAAGCACAGGAAGCCATTTCCGGGGCTGACCATGTGATCACCACCCTGAGGGTAGGGGGCGACCAGATGCGCACCCGGGATGAGCACATCGCTTTGGATGAGGGCGTTTTGGGGCAGGAAACCACCGGGGCCGCGGGCTTTTCCTTTGCCATGCGCTCCATCCCGGCCCTGATGAAGTACTGCGACATGGTCAGGAAATATGCCAAGCCGGGGGCCAGGGTGTTCAACTTCACCAACCCTGTGGGCATTGTGTCCCAGGCCCTCCGGGATGCGGGATACGACTTCACCTACGGCATCTGTGACGCCCCCAGCGGCATGATGCACCAGTTTGCGGACCTGTATGGGGCGGACATCAGCCGCATGGAAGCGGACCTGTTTGGTTTGAACCACCTGTCCTGGTTCCACACCATCACCCTGGACGGGAAGAACTTGGTGCCGGACTTGCTCACCAACCCCAAGGCCCGCCAGCAGACGGATTTGCGCTTCTTTACCCCTGACCTGCTGCAGTTTTTGGGCTATGTGCCCAATGAATACCTGTATTACTACTACTACCGTGAACAGGCGGTCAGGAACATCCTGCAGGCCGGCAAGACCCGGGGGGACATCATCCTGGACATCAACAGCGCCATGCAGCAGGAGATGGCCGGCATTGACCCCCATGCGGAGTTTGACCGGGCCCTGTCCATTTTTACCAAATGGTACGGGGAGCGGGAAGCCCAGTACATGGCTAAGGAAACGGGCGTGAAGCGCGACAAGCCCTGGCGCTTTGACCCCTTCAAGAAGGACGATGGCGGGTACGCCGGGGTAGCCTTGAACTTCATTGATATCATGAAGTCCGGCAAGAAGGGCAGCATGGTGCTCACCGTGCCCAATCAAGGGGCGGTGGATTTTCTGCTGGACACGGACACGGTGGAGGTCACCTGCGATATAGATTCACAGACCTGTACACCCAGGCGTTTTCCCAAAGTGCCGGCAGACCAGCGGGAGCTGGTCTCCAGGGTCAAGTTCTATGAGCGCACCGGCGCCAAGGCAATTGTGGAGCGCAGCCGCAAGCTGGCGGTCCAGGCCCTGATGCTACACCCCTTGGTGAACAGCTATTCCCTGGCGGACAAGCTGTCCGCGGCCTACATCGCGCTGAATGAAGGGTTTACAGGGCCATGGGGGGCTTAGCTCATGCCCGCTGGCCATTTGGCGGGCATGAACAGCAAAGCGCCGTGAACAGAGCATTTGGAACAAGCAGCACCTATCCGACCAAGACATCAGGGAGCGTCAAACGATGAA
Source organism: Clostridiales bacterium (assembly GCA_012728815.1). Classification (GTDB taxonomy): domain Bacteria; phylum Bacillota; class Clostridia; order Christensenellales; family Aristaeellaceae; genus UBA6115. The sequence continues at coordinate 15,325 of JAAYEI010000012.1, read as the reverse complement.
CTGGGTGACAGGCTTTGGAAAGACCAATGTGGACCTGCTGTATTCCGGGATGCCCCGGGTGCCCCGGGAGGGAGAGGAAATTTACGCAAAGGGCTTCTCCATGCAGTTGGGGGGCGGCATCCCGGCCACCCTCATCAACCTGGGCCGCCTGGGGGTGCCCTGTCAGATTCAGACCCTGCTGGGGAAAGACCAGTTTTCCGCCTTTGCCAAATCGCAGTTTGAAGCGAACGGTGTGGCCCCCCATAACCTGTATGCCGGGGAGGCCATGCCGGGGAGGCCATGCCGGTGAACCTGACCAGCGCCGTCATCACCGAGCGGGACCGGGCCTTTATCAGCTATTCAGATCAAATCACCATCACACAGGGCATGCAGCAGCAGGCCCTGGCCCTGTCGCAGGGGGCGGGCATTGTGCTGATGCAGGAAGACATGCTGCCCATTTATCCCTCCCTCAAGCAGGCGGGCGTGCTGCTGGTGTATGACACCGGATGGCGGGAGGACATGAGCCTTGCCACCATGGAAGAGGTCATGAGGCTGGCGGATTGGTATACCCCCAATGACAAGGAGGCCATGCAGATTACCGGGACAAGCAACCCGCTGGACGCAGCCAGGATCCTGGCACCCTTCTTTGAAACGGTGGTCATCAAGCTTGGAAAGGACGGCTGCCTGCTGTACAAAGACGGCCAGCAAACAATCGTGCCGCCCCTGAAGGATTTGGTGGCCGTGGACAGCACCGGGGCCGGCGATGCCTTCCTTGCGGGGTTTACCTATGGGCTGTATCACGGGGCGGACCCGATCACCTGCGCGGTGTATGGCAACATCACCGGCGGGACCTGTGTCAAGGCAGTGGGGTGCCTGGCAAGCTATGTCAATGAGGCGCAGCTGCTGCAGTTGGCACGGGAGATGGCGGCATATTAGGTGCATCCGTGTTTGTGGGGTGCTTTTAATAAAACTGAGAGATTTGAGGGAGTGACGGGTTTCTCATCTTCATGGTGACTAGCCTGGTTATGCTTTGCTGCACCGTGGAGACCATGGTGATTCAGATTTCACAGCAATAAATATACATTAACAGAGGGGTAGGTCACAACGTTCCGTCCCCTTCTGTTTGCTCTTTTGGGAGCCTGCATTTCCTGGGAGCGCATCAGGTCAGGGCTCAAGATGAGCGATTGATGAAATGCTGTCCAGCCGCTTGAGCACGGCATACTCCTCTTGCGGTGTGATGGTGATGGCCGCATGGTGGATCAGGGGGGCGCTTCCGGTCTGCCGGATCACCGCGCAGAGGGTGTCCAGCCCCCCGTTCATGTGGACGCGCTTCCCCGCAGCCGTGATTTTCCGGTACACTTCCGGCCACTGGTCCTGGCCTGGCTTTCCGTCGCCCTGCACCCACTGAATGCCATGGATGCCGGGCAGCCCGAGCAGGTCATCCAGGTGCCTGAGCATGCCCACGCCATCCAGGTGGAAAAACGCGCGGTGCAGCCTTTGGCTGGTGCTGTCCAGCTCACCCAGGGCAAACTCCCTGAACATTTCAGGGCTGATCATGTAGGAAAAATCGCTCTGGAGCACATAGGAAGGGGACTCGCTGTACACGCCCAGCCAGTCGCTGTACCCCCTGGCACAGGGCCGCAGGATGTCATTGATCTCATCATAAAAGCGAAGCCACAGTTCGGTGATTTCACCTGCCAGGCGCTTGACATGCCAGGGGTTGTCATAGAGGTGGAGCAGCAGTTCCTGGCTGCCCAGGAAGGTTGCCAGGATGTCCAGCACGCCGCCCAGGTCCACCATCCCGATGATGACCTCGCCCTGCCAACGCGCGACCGCCTCCCGGTAAATCGCCTTGATGCGCCGCAGCCAGCGGTTGTCCGGGTCATAGCTGAAGGTCAATTCCTGGATGGGAACCTTGCGTTCAGGAAAGAACCAGACGCTGCCTGTGCGGTTGTCCAGCCTTGCCCCCAGCAGGGCCGCCGCGACACCCGGGCCAAAGACCCACATGTTGAAGTATGGGAAGGAATCCCGCGGATAGCGGCACAGGGACAGCTCGTAGTCCATCCGGTCAATCAGCTGCTGGGGGCTGAAGCTGAAGTCCGCACAGGTCTCCTGCGTCAACAGCGGCGCGGGCGGCCTGTGCCTTGCCTGGCCTTCCTTCAGGGTAACCACAGGCACAATCGGGCGGCGAAGCGCCCCGGCCCACCAATCGCGGTAGGTGGCTTGCAGGGTTTCCCACTGGGACTCGGTGAACCTGGGCATGTTATTCTCCCCCTCCCTGGGCCCGGCCGGGTTCCGGCGCTGACCAGGGGCTGTATTGCCATTCTTTGACCGGGATCTGGCCTGCGGCGACCTCCAGAAAGGGCTTGCCGCCGCGCACACCCACCAGGCCATAGCCGCTGCGCACCGCGATAAAACAGGCGAAGTCACCCGGGATGGCCGGGGACAGGGTCATCTGCTGCCTGTACGCGTCGTAGGAGGCGCCGCTGAAGGCCTGAAGCAGGGCATAGGAGGCCAGGGAGCGCGCGTACCAATGGCCGCATTCATACTCATTATAGGGGTTGCGCACGGTGCCATCAAACCTGTCCCGCACAGCCCGCACGATGGCCAGCGCCTCGTCCACACAGCCAATCATCGCCAGGTGGGAGGCCACCTGGTACTCAATGCCCGGCCACACCTCATCGCTGTAGACAAAGGGCAGGCTGGGCTTTCCGCCCCTTGGCCAGCTGCACAGGACCAGGCCGGCTTCCTTCCCCAGCGCGAACCCCGGGCGCTGCGGGTTCGCATGGCGCTGCAGGCTGCGCCTGAAGTTGTATCTGAACACGCTGCGCAGGTGGGAGGCCACCATGCCAGGCTGGACCAGCGGGGCTTCCAGCTTGCACACACGGGACAACCAGGCGCCCAGGATGCCATCGGACAGACACCCCTCCCCGTACTGGTACTTGGGGCCTTCCCGCAGAAACAGGCTGTGCGCCTCGGGGGACTGAACCCCGGTCATTTCCAGGCCGCGGGTGGCCATGCTGGTCCTGGGCGCGGATCGCACCTCCTGAACAAAATACTCTCCGTTGAACAGGCGCTGCTCCATGTAGGCACGGCCCCTCTGGTACAGGCTGCCATAGGCGCCGGCGCGTTCGTCGTCGTCCAGCACGCGGGCAATGTGCACCGCCGCCTGCAGCGCGCCCAGGTAGATGGAGGTGCACATCCCGTCCGGGCCCCAGAATTCAATGTCATAGGTGTTGTGGTGGGGCTCACTGAGCACCCCGGCGCGCTCGGGATCCCAGGCGCTGATGCAGTAATCCAGGCTCTGCCTGACCCGGGGCCACAGGCTGTTGAGCCACTGCCTGTCGCCTGAAATGAGAAAATCCCTCCATACCTTCAGAATGCCGCCCAGCTGGCCGTCAGCCGCGGCATGAAAGCTGTGCCGGTAATCGCGGAGCGGCAGGGCAGCGCGGAAATTCTGGTGCCCGGTGCTGTCCTGGGACACCAGGAATTCCGTCTCGCGCAGGCTGCGCTCCAGGTCCGGGAACAGGTGGGGGATGGCCTGGGCATAGTTCCAGACATGGGTGCAGCTGCCCGCGCAGCAGCCCTCCTGGTCATTGCAGCCCTCCCAGCCCCAGAGCCTCCCTCCCTCATCCACCAGCAGGGTGGGCGATTTGAGGATGGACAGGTTGGCTGTGACCGCCTCCATCACTTCCCCGGGCAGGGTGGAGGCGTACAGGCAATCGGTGAAGCGGCGGGTTTTGTACTTCAATGCGCTGTAATGGCTGATGAAATGATCGGCAACCTGCGCGATGCCGTCAAACCTGGCCGCATACCAGGGCCTGTAATACCTTCCCGCCTGGCCCGTTTTGCCCGGGGAAAGTTCCTGGTCCGGGGTCAGGGTGTCCAGTTGGGAATCGGGCACATACCAGGAAATCATCACCCTGATGGTACGGGTTTCCCCCGGCTGAAGCCTGCACGGCACAAACAGGGACGCGCCCGGCGACGGCGGCCCCTCCTGCCAGGGGCCGGCTGGGGAAAACCCGCCGCGCTCCACCTTGTTCCACAGGGTGGTCAGCGTGTCAAACCAGCCTCCTCGGAACCAGCGGCAGTCCGCCTGGGCATTTTCGTCATCACTGGCTACAGCAAGCCAGGCGGCTTCCCGCAGGGGATCCCCCGCCAGGCGCGCCAGGCAAAAGCCCTTGCCGCGCGAGCTGACGCGATGGGGGGCGGTGTGGTCCTGCGCGGGCAGGATGGCCTCTTTGGACACATGAAACGAGAACTGCATCTCCAGGCTGTCCCGGGTCAGGTTGGTAAAAGCGTACTCAAGCGCCGCGCAGGGCAGGCTGGAGTTGCCGCTGTCACCGGGGATGAAGGGGCTCCAGGCTGTGATGCCAACCGAAACCGGAACCTGGTTGTCCTCCAGCATGACAGACGCGAAAGGAAACCTGCTTTCAAAGGAGCAGCTTTCAAAGCGGGGCAATCCGTATGATTTTCCATACAGCCCGCTCCCGCCGCCGGGCACCCGGAACACCTTGGTGGGCGGCACCTGCCCTTCCAGCACGATGCCCTGTTGGGCCTGGCCCGGTCCCAGCGACAGCGCGGCAAACATCAGCGGCTCATAGTACATGGCGGGCCGGTGGTAGAGTGAAACATGGGACAGGGCCCCCGTGCCTTCCAGGCAGAGCATGCCGGTGCCGATGCCGCCAAGCGGGTAGGCGATATGCTGGATGTGTTCGCCTGTATAGTTGCCGTGGTATGTATGGGCCATGCGGCCTTCCTCCCTGTTGTCCTGCGGCGGGGAAAGCGGGCTGTTCGAAGCTTTCTATCCCTGCGCGCCCAGAACATCCCAGTAATGCCTGAAAAACGCCGGCGCGTTCACATCAAAGGCCACGCTGTGCGGACCGTCCTTCTCTGCCTGCCATTCTGTCAAGCCGGCCAGCGCGGTGCTCTCAAGTTCCACCCGGACCCGCCCCCTCTCAAACCGGCAGACCTCGGGTTCAAACATGACCGCCGCGGCCAGGGGGTCGTGAAAGGTGACCGGGGTCTGGGGGGCGCCGCGCGCGTCCAGGAAGCGGCCCAGCAGGCTGCCCACCGGGCCGGAAAGCCTGGACCGGATGTCCTGCACGCCCATGGTGGTCCTGGTTGTGACATCCAGCCCGATGGAGCAGCTTGCAGGCACCCCGGCCCTGTACACCATGGCGGTGGCATGCGGGTCACAGCGGGCGTTCCATTCGCTCAGACAAAGGTAGGGCTGCAGCTTGTAGGTGAACACGCCGCACATCAGGACCAGTTCCTTCAATAGCGCCGGGATCTCCGGGTCCATGGCGAACAGGAGCGCGATGTTTGTCATGGGGCCGATGGCCAGCAGGCTGATGTCGCCCGGGTTGGCGCGGATGGTCTCCTGCATGTGCCGGAGCGCCTTGCCCGCGGGAAAGGCCTCCTGGTGCGGCACCTGCGCGATTGCCGGGAACTGCGTGGTTTCCGGCTGAAGCTGCCGGGCAAGAAGCGGCTGCTCAACGCCGGGGAAGATAGGAATGTCCGGCCTGCCTGCGGCCTGGCACATGGCGCTTGCCATGGCGGCGCGCTTGTTGGTTTCCCCGCTGACCGTGGTGATCCCCATCAGCTCGCAGGCCGGCTGCCGCAGCAGATACGCGAGGGCAAACGCGTCGTCAATGTCATTTCCGATGTCCGTGTCAAGCAGCACCTTTTTAGTGATCATCGCTTTTTACCCTTTCAGGCGCGTACCCAAGGGGCAGGGGCACCGCGCTGATGTTGTGGGCCTGCCCGGTGATGCGGATGTGCCTGGGCAGGCCTGGCAGCAACTGGAAATAATTGTCGCTCATCTTTTGCCTGTCATCCCCTGTCTGGATTTCCAGCACCGGCACAAAGGCGCTGGCCGTGACGGTGACAAGGGTGTCCGGGCCTGAGGGCTCGGACCGCACCTGGATGCTGGCTTCAGGGAGCTGCAGATCGCGCAGGTAGGCGCGGACGCTTGTGGTAAAATCGCCTGTTTGCCTGTCCAGGGCATAATACAGCCCGGGTTCCTCCTGCCGCTGGATGCCATGCAGGCTGTATTCCTGCCAGGAGAAAGCCGGCACCTTCACAGCCAGCTCCTGAACCGCCGCCCTGTTGCCGTGAAAGTCCATGTGCCCGCATTCCAGGGTGGCTTCCATGGCAAGGGGGCTGTCATTGGCGATGACCAGCGACAGGCTTCCGCCTGCCAGTTCACGCAACACCATCAGGCAGGGCTGGTGGGCGCGCTTGAGAAAATAGAAGGAGGTCTTGCGGGTGAGGTAATAATCGATCACGCTCCACCCGGTTTCCGGCCAGCAATCGTTATACATCCAGATCAGATGCCCTGAGGTCTGCGGCTGGCGGCGCAGCGCCATGGCCAGCTCCCCATACATCAAGCCCTGGGCGATGCCAGCGTAGCGCAGGTAGTCTTCCGCGTCCAGTTCCCCCGCGTCCACCAGGTGGTTGTTGATGGAGGGGTCTATCATCCGGCGCTTGCCCGGGTGTTCCCCGTGGTACAACCAGATTGGGCCGCCCTTCACCACTGGCTCGCCCGCATGGAACCGCCTGACCGAGCTGAGTTTGAGCGCGCCATAGAAGCCGTACTCGCTGGAGAACCGCACCTGTTGCGCGATCCTGTCCATGGCTTCCAGCTCATAGAAGAACTTGAACCCGGTCGGCCGGTCAGCACGCGTCCAGCTCCAGATGTGGCAGTCACCCGCCAGCAGGTCATTGGCCTTGCGCCCATAAAACGGCGAGGAGGGCATGTAGTGCACCCCCGGGGTGTTGTTGTTGACGATGTCCGGCAGCAGGTAGTTGAAAATTTGCGCGCCGCCCAGCTTGTCAGGCTGCATGCCCGGCCTTGCATACCAGTCGGTATAGCTCTCGTGGATTTCATTGTTGCCTGCCCAGAGCGCCAGGCAGGCCTGGTGCGCAAGCCGCTTGGTCTGGTAATCGGCTTCCAGCGAGACCTCATGCATAAACCAGGGGGTCTCAGGATAAAAGCCGCAGGCGAACATGAAATCCTGCATGACAAGGATGCCAAGCTCGGAGCACGCGTCATAGAAACAATCCGGCTCATACAGCCCGCCGCCCCAGACACGCAGCATGTTGCTGTTGCAGGCGGCCGCCTCGCTGACCAGGGCCACGTATTTCTCCTGGGGGATGCGCAGGTAGACCGAATCGGCCGGCACCCAGTTGCCCCCCTTCATGAAAATCTTCCTGCCGTTGACGACGAGGTCAAACTTGCGGGTTCCGTCGCTGAGCTTGTCCATGTCCAGGCGGATGGTCCGCACCCCGATTTTCTTTCTGGGCATGTGGTTGCGCACGCCTTTGCAGGTTACGCTCAGGCTTACTTCATACAGCGGCTGGTCGCCGGAACCATTGGGCCACCATACCGCCGGGTTTTTCAAGGTAAAGCGGTGGGTGAAGTGGTTCAGCCCGCCGGCCAGGTAGGCGTCCTGGACCCAGGTGTGAACGGTTCTGCCGTTTCGCGTGACCTTTCCCCTGATCACCGCGTCATCCGCCGTGTGGGCGCTCAGGTTGTCCAGGCTGTAGCGGAAAGCCATCTGCGCTGCCGCCTGGTCAAGCTGCTCCGTCGCGCAGGAAAAGGAGGCGATGACCGCGCCGGAGCGCCCCTCCAGCTTCACCGCGCCCCCCATGCCGCAGGTGGGAACAGGCTTGCACCAGTCCCATCCATGGGTGAACTGTGGCTTGCGCAGATAGACCCGCTGGCCATGGGCGCTGTTGTTATAGAAGGTGAGCGCGTCCTGGGGGTGGTGCAGTTCATAGCCGCCTGTCAGGCGGACAATGATCTGGTTCTGGCCAGCCTGCAGGTACTCCTTCACATCCACGTCAAGCGGCCGGAAGGCATTGCGGTGGCTTGCGGCCAGGCGGCCATTGATCAGAATGTCGGCCTTGTAGTCCAGCGTTTCAATGAACAGGCGCACCTGCTCGTGCCGGAGGTCCTTGCGGGACACCTTGAAATCCCGGATATACCACCAGGACAGGCTGTCCAGCCACATGACATCCCTGGCGTTTTCCTTCTCCAGCGGCTCTTCCAGCAGCCCGTGATCCACCAATGGCTCAATGACATCACCCGGCACGCGCGCCTCAAGGAAGCCTTCCTGAAGGGGCATCCGCCGTCCCGTGTCCTCCTTTTTCAGGAACCCGAATGCCCCCGGTTTTCTTGAAACCACTTCAATCCAGCGGTCTGCCGTCATATCCAGATGTTCCGCGCGCAGGCGCCAGGTTCCAGACAAATCAATCATTGGCCATCTCCCCTTTGGTCTGATGATGGCAAGCGGGGGGCGCAAAGCCCCCCGCCTGCGTCAGTGCCGGTTTGACCCGGCTTTTACTCCGCCAGGCTGGCGATGTACTCATCCAGCTGGCGCTGCAGCTCCGCCTGCATCTCCTTGATGCCGGCAATTTCAAGCTGCATCAGCAAGGTTTTGTAGCCCTCCTCGGGGTTGTCGATGTAGCCGTAAATCAGCGGCTTGGCATACTGCTGGTACACGCTGGCGACCGCGGCCCGCTCGTTCTTGACGGGCTCAAAGTTGGGGGTGAACAGCACAAAGGGGTTGACAATCGCCATCTCCTCAAGCTTGGCGTTCACCTCGTCCAGGTTGTCCGGCATCCCTTCGGGGGTGATGAAGAACTTGTGCTCCTTGAAGCCCCAGGAGCAGTAGCCCTCCGGCGCAAACCCTTCAGGATCAAGCGGGTTCAGGGTGTTCTGCTCGGTCACCTCAAAGTGCAGGCCCTCAATGCCATAGGTGAGCAGGTTGTAGTACTCACGGTCCTGGCGCAGCTTTTCCAGCAGCATCAGTGCCCGCTCAGGGTTCTTCGCGGATGCCGGCACAGCCATGCCGTCCTGCATCGCCTGCGTCTTGATGCTGTAGGGGCTCAGGAAGAAGAACTGGGATTCATACTCAGGGTGCGCGATGTAGGAAGATTTCCAGGAATCCTGGTTGTGGATGCGGGAGGCGGCCAGGCCGCTGGCATAGGCGTTCTCATCCTTGTTGGAGAGGACGGACTTGGACCAGTAGCCCTTGTCGCCCCATTCCTTCATCTTCAGGAAGAAGTCCAGGATGTACGCTTCTTCGTAGAAGTTGACCACCTTGGGGTGCTCTTCGCGCACATCATACACCAGGGGGAAGGTGATTTCCTGGAAACCGTGCTCACGCCAGAGCATGCCCTCCAGGCTGTCCGAGGTGGCGATGAAGTCGCCCGGGGACATTTCCGGGTTGTTGTCGCGCACCAGCTCCAGGAAGACGCCATAGTCATCCATGTGGCTGATGCCCTCAAAGCCGTATTCCCGCATCAGGTCACCGCGCAGGATATACCCCATCATGCCAAACTGATAGAACTCGGCGGGGATGCCGTACAGGTGGCCATCCACGGTCGCCTGCTGCATAAAATCCGGGGTGATTTCGGCATAGGATTTGGGCATGTATTTGGGCGCGAGCTCCGTCAGGTCCAGGAAGGCGCCTTTTGCCGCTTCGGCGTAGTACTGGGTCCAGACAGACGCGTAGATGAGGTCAACCGGCTCGCCGGAGGCCAGGATGAGGGGGTATTTTGTCTGGAAGTCCCCCCAGCCAATCCAGTTGATGTTGACAGTGGCATTCAGGTCAGCCTTTGTTTTCTCATTCAGCTTTTCCAGCACCATGTCATAGTCCCGCGCCGGCCCGCCGATCAGGTAGATCTGCAGTTCCACCGGCTGGGAAATATCAAACTCCGCAGCCTCCGCCAACGCGAAGAGGGGCAGGCTTCCAAGGACCAGCACAAGGACCAGAAGCAGTCCGAGCAACCGAGCGTTTCTTTTCATTTCTTTCTCCTACAAAATAAACTGTTTTTGTCTCCGGGGTGGGGTGTCATCCCTTTACTGCGCCTAATGTCACCCCCTTCACAAAGTAACGCTGGACAAAGGGATAGACCAGCAGGATGGGGCCGGTAGCGACCACCGTCATGGCCATCCGTACAGCGCGGGAAGGAACTTCAACAACGCTGATGCTCGCCGTCCTGGACAGGCGGGCGATCGCTTCAGACGCCGACAACAGGTTGTACAACATGTATTGCAGCGGGAACTTTTTGTAGTCAGACATGTACAGCATGGCGTGGTACCAGTCGTTCCAGTAATCCAGAATCAGGAACAAACCGATGGTGGCCAGCGCGGATGTGGACAGCGGCAGAACCAGGCGCAGGAAGATGGTCAGCTCGCCCGCGCCGTCAATCTTTGCCGATTCAAAGATTGATTCGGGGATGGCGGTGATGAAGCTGCGCATGATGAGCAGGTAGAACACGTTGACCAGCAAGGGGAGAATCAGGGCCAGGTAATTGTTTTTCAGCCCGAGGTAGCGCACAAACAGGATGTAGACGGACAGCAGGCCGCCGCTGAACAGGGTGGTGAAATAAAAGTAGAAGGTAATCTGGTAGCGGTACCTCAGATAGGGCCGGCTGAGCACATAGGCGGTCATTGAAATGATGAAAAGGCCCACAACTGAGCCGGACAGGGTAATCATGCCCGACACGCCGTATGCGCGCAGGATGTCCGTGGGGTTCCGGAACAAAAGCCTGTAGGCGTCGGTGGAGAACTCTTTGGGGATCAGGCTGAAACCGGACAGCGCGATCGCCTTTTCCGAAGTGAAGGAAGCGGAGATCAGGAAAACGAAGGGAAGCAGGCAGATGATGGCGAAAAAGCTCAGCAGCAGATACCCCGCGACATTGAAAACAACCGTGGAGGCCGGCATCTTGATGGCGTTGCGCCTGGGTTGAAACAATTTCATACGGCTCACCTCAAAACAGCGCGCTGTCTGGGTCGACTCGCCGCACAACGCCATTGACCAGCACGATGATGAGGAAGCACAGCACAGATTGGTAGAAGGTGGCGGCTGAGGACATGCTCAGGTCACCTCCGGTTACCAGGGAGCGGAAGACAAAGGTGTCAATGACGTCAGTGGCTGAGAACAGCTGGCCGTTGTTGCCCACCAACTGATAGAACATCTGGAAATCGCCCCGCAGGATGCGCCCGATGCTGAGCAGCAGCATGATGATGATGGTCGTGCGGATGGACGGCAGGGTGATGTAGAAGGTTTTCTGGAAGATGTTCGCGCCATCGATGTCCGCGGATTCATAGCACTCCGGGTCGATGCCCGTAATCGCGGCGATGTAGATGACCGAGGTATAGCCCACCCACTTCCACGCGTTGAAGCTGGGGATGATCAGCCACCAGAGCGAGGGTTCGGCATAGACATTGACCGGCTTGGCGCCCAGGGCCTTCAGCGCCCCGTTGAGCAGGCCGGACTCGTAGTTGAAGATGTTGTACGCAAACACCCCGACGATGATCCACGAGATAAAGTAGGGGAGAAAAATGGCGGATTGCGACAGCTTCTTGAACAGCCTGCCGCGGATGTCGTTGAGCACAATCGCGATGATGATGGCCAGCAGCTGGGTTGTCAGCAGGTTGATCAGGTTGTACAGGATGGTGTTGCGCGTGACCATCCACCCGGTCCCGGACAGGAAAAAGAACCGGAAGTTGCGCAGGCCGGCCCATTCACTGCCCCAAATCCCCAGGTTGTAGCGGAAATTTTTGAAGGCCAGGATGATGCCCGCCATCGGCAGGTAGTTCAGCAGCAGCACCAACAGAACCGCCGGCAGCAGCATGATGTACAGCATGCGGTTCTTCTTCATTTCCATCAAAAAATTGTTCAAGGTTGCTCCTTTTCAAAGCTCCGCCGGGTTGGCAGCCCGCGGGTGGATCAGATGATGTAGGGCTCTCCGTCAGCTTTGGTCAGGTCAATGATGGCCTTCATGTACTTGCCGTATTTTTGCCCGATTTCCTGGTATGCCAAATCCAGCTTGTTCATGGGGTAGACCTTGATGGGCAGGTTGAGGTACTTCCAGGTGCCCTCCGACAGCAGCTTGACGGCCTGGTGCGCGCCCATGGCGCTGAGGTGGGCCTCCCGGGGGTGCACGCTCAGGCAATCAATTGCCTTGAGGTTCAGTTGCTGGACGTCAACCAGCCGCTTCCCCCCGGTATGGTATGCGCCAATGCTCAGCTGCCCGCATTCAGCGGTCAGGTTGATGGCAAGGTCCAGCGAGTCTGCGGTTTCACCCCACTCAGTCACATACCGGAAGCTGCCATTTGGGTACACATCCAGCACATCCTTGGCCAGGTACACCTCATCCGCCCCGTAACGCAAGGCGTTGTCCAGGGACTCCTGGCGGATGTCCACCCCCACCACGTGCATGCCCCGCGCCTTGAGCAGGCTGATCACCCCGCAGCCCATGTAGCCGCACCCCACCACACAGATCGTGGTGCCCGGCATGGTGCAGGAGATTTTGCTGACCGCGCTCATGATGCAGGCAAGGGGCTCCAAAATCAGGTCCTCATGGCGTAAATGGGCCGGCAGCTTGACCACCGTGTCCTGGCGCGGGTCGGCCAGGGCATATTCCACCATCCCGCCGGACCCTGGCAGGGTGCTGCCCCACATGCCGCTGACCGCGTCGCCCACCGAAAAGCCGGTGACCTTGGCGCCGACCTCAGCGACAATCCCCATGGGCTCATGGCCAATGGCGTCCCCAGCCTTCGCTTCCAGCCAGTGCTGGTACTCAGACATGCATACGCCGACAAATTTCTGGCGGATCAAGATCTGGTTCTCATTTGCCTGCAGGTCAGGCACATCAAGAACCTCGCTGGTGCCCGGGCCTGTCATGACGATTTTTTTCATGCTTCTCCTCCTGCTGATGCTTTGACAAGCGTTTTGCCTTTATTTCTTTCGGATGTTACCTAAAACCAGATTCATTGTTGCCGGTTGCCCGGACGTGTGCGGTGTTTTCAGGGACACCCCAGGCAGCAAAAATTGCCATGTTCATCCAAAACGAGCGGACATCCCTGGGCGGGTTTCTCATGCGTGCCGCGCTGATTGTGATAACGTTATCACACTGAAAAACAATCATGCTTTATGCCAGGCAGTATAGCAAGAGGCGCCAGGGCCTGTCAATACGGCATTTCTCCCTGAACCGGCTGCCCTGGCCGCCTGGTTGCGCGCTTCCGCAGGCCGTCCCGCACCACTGACCCCGCTTTCGTGCTGGTGATTGACAGAATATTCCGCCGCTTGTTACAGTAAGTTTGATGGGTCAGGCCGGCAAAGATGATGACGAAATCACTAGCCATGATTAGGTGTTTGAGGAGATCAACGTGTCAATACGCATTTCGGATGTCGCCCAGGAAGCGGGGGTTTCCCCCGCCACAGCTGCCCGGGTCATCAGCAACAAAGGCTATGTATCCGACAAAAAGAGGGCCCAGGTGGAACAAGCCATCAAGAAACTGGGCTATGTGCCCAACCGGATCGCAAGCAGCCTGCGCACCAACAAGCCCTATTTCATCGGGCACGTGGTTGAGATGCCGGCGGAAAACCCTTTCTTTTCGGTGATCTGCAACACAATCAATGAAACGGCGGAAAAAGCGGGCTATCATGTGCTGACCGCCTTGAAGCAAGGAACCCAGGCCAAGGAGCGGGCGGTCATTGAAAACCTGATCAGCCTGATGGTGGACGCGATGATTTTTACCGGCAACACCGCAAGCGATGCGGATACAATTGACTGGATTCAATCCCGCGGCATCTCCGTGGTGATGATTGAACGACCCAGCTACGGCAGCCGTGTTGACGCCGTGCTGTTGGACAGTTACCGCGGAGCGACGCTTGCGATGGAGCATATGATTGCCCGCGGGCATCGCGAAATCGGCTTTCTGGGCATGAAGCACGGTCAGCACGAGGTGGAGTACCAGCGGTATCACGGGTATCGCACGGCCCTGGCTGACCATGGGCTGGAACCCGGGCCGGAATGGGTAGGCTTTGTGCCCGATTACACGGTGGAGCATGGCAGACAGGCAATCAACGAAATGCTCAGGGGCGGCAAGATCCCCACATCCCTCTTCATCACCTCAGACGTGCTGGCCTGTGGCGCGCTGCAAGCCCTGTACGAGCATGGCATCAAGGTGCCCGATGACCTGTCGATTGTCGGGTTTGACAACACCTTATCCTCCATTTGTTCCCCCAGGCTGACCTCCATTGAGATGCAGCTGGAGCAGGCGGGCGCGGCAGCCGTTGAGATGATCCTGGAACGCAAGGAAGGGCTGCGCACCGGCGTCAAGAAAGTCATGCTGAGCCCTGTCCTTGTGGACAGGGGCAGCGTGCGGGATTTGACGCAATCGGCTGAAAAGACTTGATGGATATGAGTCAAAACGCCTCATATTCCTCACAATTCTGAAAGGTTATAATGGCTTGTTTTCTGAACAAGGATGGCCTGTGTTTGTTTGCTGAGGGTCTCTATTGGCAGGCGTAGGCTGCATTGAATTGGTGAATATTTCAAGTCTTGCCCACCTTCATTTGTTGAGAATCATCATTGGCGGACGGGATAATACCAGCGAACACATCAAGGTTTGCCTGCCATCATTTGCTGAGCACCATCATTGGCAGACAGCATTGTATCGGCGATAAGATGGATGCGTATACAGTCATGCGTGTACAGAATGCCTTATATCGGCATATTATCGTGAGGACATTCTGTTCTGTTGGCAAGTTGTTATGAGGACATCCATTTTTGCTCATTGAGGGTCAACCCAGAGCCCGGCGATTATATCTTTTCTTTGCATTTTACTGTGTTTGCCGCCCCTTTCACGGCCCTATCAGCATGAAATACTTGATTGTTTAACAGGCCGTGACAAAAGCGATCGCCTGTTCGCCAGACCCGTGCCCTTCTTGCCGACTTGACTGTGGGTAGGCTGAAGTGAAAATACAATTCACCTCCGTTCTGGGATTCTTTCTGGCTTGATTGTAGATTGGCTGCTGTATTTGGCAGTGAGGAATCCAGACACAGTGTGCGCTTTCAAGGTGTGCATGCTGAGTCTGTTGCTGTCCGCGAAGTTTCTCCTCTCATCGCTTCTCAAGACGCCAGTCAATTCAAATCCGGGCAGTGCCGTAAGCCGTCCACGGGCAGTCAGGCGCATTTGTCCGCAATCTAAAAACTATGGGCGTTTTAAGTGGTTTAAGCATGGGTTGCGTGCTTGACATTCTCACTGCTCAATGCTGCTTCTGTCTCGCACAGAGGCAAGGATGTTCTCCGCAAGGGGCAAAGCAAGGAATAAAACCATCAATATACAACATGAATAAAAGGAACCCTCAAAATCTTCAATGATTTCAAGGGTTTTTGTGGTGGGATTAATTGGGGCCTGCTGAATAACCCTCAACACGTTGAAAACACTGGATAAATCGCGTGATTTATGGTATACTGAACACATAAAAAGCCAGTCAAAATAAGGCGTTTGGGGTGTCAGATGTACAGAAAACGTGAC
>JAAYEI010000065.1 GCA_012728815.1 Clostridiales bacterium | reverse complement strand
GAATCGAGCATTGGATGAACAACTACCCGCGCCGCCTGCTTGGCTACAGGACGGCCAAGCAGGCTTACCAGGCAGCTTGAGTGAACAGGGCTACAGGGGGTGCGGCAATTAAAGTTGCAATCTAGAGCTGAGGCCTGAAATCCCAAAAAATCCTTGACCTGTCCATGGACTTCGTGATAACATAGCCTCCAGCCGCTCGGAAGGGGCTTCTAAAGCGCTGTGCGCTGCCTCGGGGCAACTGCCCGCAGATTCCGGCGAGTAAAGTGTTGGAGGTGCTGCTACATGTACGCAATCATCGCGACTGGCGGCAAACAGTACCGTGTTTCCAAGGGGGACACCATCTACATCGAGAAGCTGGACGCCCAGGCGGACAGCGAGGTTACCTTCCCGGTGCTCATGCTTGGCGGAGAACAGGTCAGGATGGGCACGCCTGAGGTAGAAGGCGCCAGCGTCACCGGCAAGGTGGTCCGCCATGGCAAAGGCAGGAAGATCGTCGTCTACAAGTTCAAGGCCAAGAAGAACTACCGCCGCAAACAAGGCCACCGTCAGCCCTTCACCCAGGTGGAGATTACCGCCATCAATGCCTGAGGCATGACCCGCATCCGCTTGACCGGCCGCCAGGGAACCCTGCTTGGTTTTGAGGTTTCCGGCCATGCCGGGGCTGGCACAGAGGGCAACGACCTGGTGTGCGCGGCCATCTCCTTTCTGGCCACCACAGCAGCCAATGCGCTGGAGACGGTGGCCGGGGTCAAGCCAAGGGTGAGTCAGCAGGAAGCCTACCTGAAGGCAAGCATCAAGCCGGAGCAGGCCAACCAGGCCACGGACACCATTCTGGCGATGTTCCGCCAGGGCGCCCTGGACCTTGAACTGGCCCACCCTGAACATGTCACACTGATTGAAGATACGAACTGAGTACAATGGAGGAACCCCCAAATGTTGAAACTGAACCTGCAACTGTTCGCCCATAAGAAGGGCATGGGCTCCACCCGCAACGGCCGGGACAGCGAAAGCAAACGCCTGGGGCCCAAGCGCGCCGATGGCCAGTTTGTGCTGGCCGGCAACATCCTGGTGCGCCAGCGCGGCACCAAAATCCATCCCGGCGTGAACGTGGGCCGTGGCAAGGACGACACCCTCTTCGCGCTGAAGGACGGCCTGGTCCGCTTTGAGCACTATGGCAAGCTGCGCAAAAAGGTGAGCATCTATCCTGTGGAGGAAGCGGCTGCGGTCTGACGCGCCGCATGATGCCCGTGGGGAATCATCGGCCATTGACAGGCCTGTGCGTCTGCCCAAGCTCTTTAAACCGCCCGCAGGGGCGGTTTTTGCACGCCACGCGTTGCTTTGTGAACAAAATAAATAACAATTTGTAACATTTTCTTAAAACAGTACCGCAATGCTGTAGAATGTTGTATACTTACCCCAAGGAATCAAACAGAAAGGAAGAGGGCCCGATGAGTCAGTGGAGCATCAACATCGAGACCTTTTTCTGGAACCTGTTCAACCGCATCCAGTACAAAGACCTCATTGACATCCTCATCATCGCCTTCCTGCTCTACAAGGTGTTCCAGCTCACCCAGCAGACCCGGGCGGGGCAGGTGTTCAAAGGCTTTATCCTGCTCATTTTTATTGGCTGGTTTTCCAACCTGCTGGGCTTCCAGGCGCTCAACTGGCTGATTGGCAGCATCATCAACAACGGCGCCATCGTCTTGCTGATCCTCTTCCAGCCGGAGTTGCGCCGGGCGCTGGAGCAGATTGGCCGCGGCACCCAGAAGGGCTACCTGACTGAAAACCAGGATGAGGCCAGCCGCATCGTATTTGAAATCTCACAGTGCGTCATTGGGCTGTCCCGCCGCCGGGTCGGCGCGCTGATCGTGTTTGAGCAAAAAACCGGCCTGAAGGATTTTATTGACACCGGCACCCCGCTTGATTCCAAGATTTCCGGCCCCTTGCTGGCCAACATCTTTGAACCAAACACCCCCCTGCATGACGGCGCGGTCATCATCCGGGATGAGCGCATCGTGGCCGCGGGCTGTGTGCTATCGCTCAGTGACAACAGCAGCCTGGGGCGTGAGCTGGGCACCCGGCACCGGGCCGGGCTGGGCGTGACGGAAGGCACAGATGCCATCGTGCTGATTGTGTCGGAGGAAACCGGCATCATCTCCCTGGCGCAGGGTGGGCGGCTGACCCGCCACCTGGATGTGGACAGCCTCAACCGGCTGCTGTCGGGCATGTACAAGCAGGAAAAGAAGACGCTGCGCAGCCTGTTGAACACAGGGTGGAAATACATCAAACGAAAGGGAGGGCGCGCGGATGAGCGTTGAGCAACAATCCGGCAAGAAGCGTAGATTCGTGCGCAATGTGTTGGGCAGGATCAAGCGCACGCTGCGAAACAACTGGAAGCTGAAGCTGCTTTCCCTGATCGTGGCGATCACGATTTGGGGCGCCCTGATCAGCGAGGACGCCAGCCTGACCCGCGAGAAAACCTTTCATGATGTGCCTGTCAGCATCACGGGGGTCGAGGCCCTTCAGCGCAGCGGCCTGGTGGTGGTGGAAGGGCTGGACAACCTGCAGCCCATCCGCATGCGCGCGGAGGTGCCCCAGAAGGCGTTTGACACCGCCTCGCCCGCCAACTACTCCGTGCGGGTGGATGTCAGCCGGATTACCAATGTGGGTGAGCAGAAGATCCCCATCCAAACCAGCGTTACCACCAGCTATGGCGCGGTGACCTGGTTGTCCACCAATGAGGTTACCGTGAAGGTGGAGGAGTATATCACCAGGCGCCGGGTGCCTGTGCGGCTGATTCAGTCCGGCCAGGCGCCGGAGGGGTATTTTGCCGCTGGCGCCAGTGTGGACCCAGCCACCGTGGTTATCTCCGGGCCCCGCTCCCTGGTGGAGCAGGTGGAAGCGGTGTCCGCCACCTACCAGCCCTCAGGGTTGGTGTCCAGCACCGGCACCCAGTACAGCGCGGTGCCCTTCCAGCTTGTCAGCGCCTCGGGGGAGGAGCTGGACAGCAGACTGATCAGCGTGACCAGCGAAAACGTGCTGTTGGACACCCTGCTGGTGGAGCAGACCATCTACCCCATGAAATATGCCCAGATCAACCTCACCGGTATCACCAAAGGCCAGGTGATGGAGGGTTATGCCATCACCAGCATCACGGCGGAGCCTGAGCAGGTGCGCCTGGCGGGCGACCTGGAGGAGATTGACAGCATCAACCTGCTGGACCTGACCCCGGCGGTGGATGTCAGCGGGATGTCCGATACCATCATCCGCGCGCTGCGCATTGACCGGCCGGCCGGTGTGATTCATCTGAGCGAGTCGGCGGTGGTGGTCACCATCCACATCCAGCCCATCGCCCAGGATACGGGTGAATAAATGAATTATATCGCGGACCGACTGTTTGCCCTGCTGCTTGGCTGGACCCGCGCGCTGTTCAACGGGCTGTGGAACCTGCTGACCAACAGCTCCGCGGGCGCGGCCAGCTTCCTGCAGCGCTTCTGGCTGCCCATCATTGTGATTTTGCTGGCTTTTGGCACGCTGGCTGACTACCTCATCTGGTTCATCCGCTGGCGCCCGCACTATGTGTGGAGCGCCTGGTTGCGCCAGCGCGGCAGCAAGCGGCGGCTGAACCAAAGCCTCCACTATATTGACGCCCTGGACCACTCCCCGCTGGACCTGCCTGAGTACCAGCAGGAGGCGGACGCCCAGGGCCAGCCCGCTGTCATGGACGAGCCCATCTACTTTGATTTTGAGGTGCCCTGGCAGCAGCAAATGGCCGATCAACCTGATCAGATGGCATTTGAAGCGGCGCAGCCGGAGGAGCCGCCGCAGTTTGTGCCCCACCTGCCCTGGGAAAACCAGCCACAGGCCGCCTGGCAGCCCCAGGAGCAGGAGGCTCATCTGGATAGCGAGCCGCCGGAACAGTCCTGGCCGCCCCTTAATGTGCAACTGCCGGAGGTGGATGTGGGGCAGGCTCATCCACCCGTAAACCGGGAACAGGTGGACGAGGCGGCTCCGGCCGCGCAGGCTGCCTCCAGCAGACGCCGCCGGGTGGACACCCGCCGTCAGCGGGGGACCAGGGTGCTGCAATCCCTGCGGGACACCTTCTTCACCAGCCAGGATGACCTGGCCTCCATAGACAGCATCAAGCCGCCTGTCTCCCAGGACGAAGCCTTTCACAAGCCCTATTACCCACAAAACTATTCATACCGCGAACAGGCTGCCCAGCAGCCGCCCCCGCCGGAAGAGCCCCAGTGAGCACAGGCTGCAACCTGCCTTCCGGTTTTCTGCAGGCCATCGCCCCCCTGCTGGGGGAGGCGGTGGCCGATTTTGTGGCCTCCTGTGGGCAGCCGCCCCAGCGGGCGCTGCTGCCCAGCCCGCGCAGGGCGCTGGACACCTCGCCCTGGTGCGGGGAGGACCCTGTGCCCTGGGCTGAAGCGGCCTGTTACCTGCGCCCGGATGCCCGCCCGGGCGCCCATCCGCTGCACTGGGCGGGTGCCTACTACCTGCAGGAGCCCAGCGCCATGGCCGCGGTGGCGGCGCTCAACCCGCAGCCGGGGGACAGGGTGCTGGACCTGTGCGCCGCGCCAGGCGGCAAATCCGTGCAGATTGCCCAGGCCCTCAATGCTAAGGGCCTGCTGGTGTCGAACGATCCGGTGTACAGCCGGGCGCTCGCGCTCAGCGGCAACATTGAGCGCATGGGCATCCGCAATGCCCTGGTGCTCTGCAACCAGCCAGAGGAGCTGACGGCGCGTTTTGAAGCGTACTTTGACCAGGCGCTGGTGGACGCACCCTGCTCCGGCGAGGGCATGTTCCGCAAGGACCCCGCGGTGGCCGCCCAGTGGCAACCTGACTTGCCCGACAGGCTGGCGCCCATCCAGCTGCATATCCTGCGCCAGGCGGCCAGCATGCTAAGACCCGGCGGCACGCTGGTGTACAGCACCTGCACCTTCAACACCACAGAAAATGAGGGCGTGCTGCAGGACTTCCTGGACCAGCAGCCGGAGTTCAGCCTGCAGCCCTTCGACTTGCCTGGCCTGCCAGAGGCGCAGATGGGCAGCCTGCGCCTGTGGCCACACCTGCAACGCGGTGAAGGACATTTTGTGGCCAAGCTGCGAAAAGACGGTGGGGCAGGCAGCCGGCAAACGGGCTTGTTCAACATGAAAACAGACCAGGCCCTGGTGGACCTGGCCAATGTGATGCTTCCGGACTGGGTGAATGACCCTCCGCGGGCCAACGCGTCCCTGGGAGAAACAACAGCCTGTCTGCCGCTGGGCTGCCCGGATGTCAGCGGCCTGCGGGTGCTGCGCCTGGGCTTGCACCTGGCGCAGCGCCAGGGCAAAACGCTGAGGCCCGCCCATGCCCTGGCCCTGTCCGCAGCCCCCAGGCAACCAGTGGTTGTGGATGTGAACCAGGCGCACAGCTTCCGGGCAGGGGAGGTCCTGGCGGTGGACACAGGCCTGGAAGGGTACGCCGCGCCCGCCTTGATGGGCTGGTCGCTGGGCTGGGGCAAGGCGGTGAAGGGCCACCTCAAGAACCATTACCCCAAGGGCCTGCGCAGGCACCAGGCCATGCAGGACAAGGGCTGATGTCAGCCCTTAGCCCAGATCCGCGATCAGCTTCCGCATGGCCATGGCCCGGTGGCTGATACTGTTCTTCTCATCCTGGCTCAATTCCGCGAAGGTTTTGCCATCCACGGTTTCAAACACAGGGTCATAGCCAAAGCCGCCGCTGCCCCGTGGCGCGTGGGTGATGGTGCCCGCGCATTCGCCCAGGTAAACCTTCGTGGGCGCGTGGGGAGAGGCCAGGGCCAGGGCGCTCACAAAGCGCGCGGAGCGGTTGTGTTCATCCCGCAGATTGCGCAGCAGCAGCGCGTTATTCGCAGCGTCGTCCCCGTGCGTTCCGGCGTAGCGCGCGCTGCGCACGCCCGGCTCCCCGCCAAGCGCCATGACCTCCAGCCCTGAATCATCCGCCAGGGTCAGGTAACCGGTGGCGGCGCAGACTGCCTCCGCTTTCAGGACCGCGTTGCCCACAAAGCTGTCGGCTTTCTCCTCAACTTCACCGATGAAGCCGGCATCCTTCATCCCGATTACCTGGTATCGTTGGCCCAGCAATTGCTGCAGTTCCAGGATTTTGTGTTGGTTGGTGCTGGCCAGCACCAGCGTCTGGGCCTGCTCAATCACATAGGCGCGCTCGCCCAGCGCCTCCCTCTGGGCAGCCATCAGCTGCCGGATGCCGGCCTGTGCCAGCCGCAGCATCTGCTGCAGGTCATCCTCTGAGAAGGCGCTGTCCTCGCCTGTGCCCTGCACCTCAATCAGGCCCAGCTGCCCATTCATCACAAAGTTCATGTCCGCCTGGGCGGCGCTGTCCTCCTGGTAGTCAAGGTCCAGCACAGCCTGGCCATTCACCACGCCACAGCTGACTGCCGCCACCTGGTGGCTGATGGGGGACTCACGCAGCGCGCCCTGCCGGATTAACCTGTCCACTGCCAGGCACAGCGCCACATAGCCGCCGGTGATGGCGGCCGTCCGGGTGCCGCCGTCTGCTTCCAGCACGTCGCAGTCAATGGTCAGGGTGCGTTCGCCCAGGCGCTTCAAGTCCACCGCCTGGCGCAGCGACCGTCCAATCAGCCGGCTGATTTCCACACCCCTGCTGTCGCGCCTGATGCCATCCCTGTTTTTGCGCTTGCCGGTGGAGGCGGGCAGCATGGCGTATTCCGCCGTCAGCCAGCCCTGGTCGCGGCCGCGCAGGAAGGGCGGGACGCCCTCCTCCACCGAGGCGGTGCAGATGACCCGGGTGCCGCCAAAGGAGATCAGGCAGCTGCCTGCCGCCGTCCCCACAAAGTCCGGGGTGATGCCGCAGGGTCTCATTTCATGCCCGCTTCTGCCGTCCAGTCTTTTCATCTTCCCCCTCCTGTTGCCTGACAAGAAAGCGCCCAGTGTGCACCGGGCGCGTCATATCGCTGTATTCAGGCGGCTCAGGTCAGCAGTTCGCCTTCGTTCTCCACCGTGACCTCCTCCACATTGCGGATGGCCCAGCGGGCGAAAATCATCTCCAGGTTCTGGTGACCGACGCTCAAAATCACGCTGTCCTCGCGCAGGCCTTTGATGGTGCCGTAGATACCGCCGATGGTGACCACCCGGTCGCCAGGCTTCAGGTTGGCCAGCATGTCCTTGACCTTTTTGTCCTTCTTGCGCTGGGGGCGGATCATCAGGAAATAGAACACGCCGACAATCAGGATCATGGGCAGGAACATGGAAATCAGCCCGGCCGGGCTTCCGGGGTCCTGTGCGCCGGCGGCGGCCGCGTCGCCAGCGCCGGGCGCGGCTTCAGCCAGTGCGGAGGGGATGTTGAGGAGCCATTCAAACATTGTGCTTGTCATCCTTTCAATGGTCTGTAAACAGGTGAAGTATAACAAGTCATCCCGGGTTTCGCAAGTGTCAGTTGCCCAAACCTCTTCGCCCAAACGCTGCGGGAAACCCGGGGATGCATGAATGCCGGCGCGGTATGATTGCCTTTTGCGCCAAATGTGGTATGATACCATAGGTTTACGGATAGACAATGAGGTGTAAAATGTCCATCAATCCATTCGACGGCATCCGCGAGGCAGAAGCCCAGGCCCAGGCGCTGGTGCTGGACGCGCAGAACAGCGCCAACGAGGTCGTCAAGAACGCGGAGTCCCAGGCCACAGAGACCGAGCGCCAGGCGGCGGTCGCCCACCGCGCGCTGTATCAACAGCTGCTTCAACAGCGCCGCGAGCAGGTGGAAGGCTCGCTGGAAGGGCTGGCAGAACAGGCCAGGGCGGATATGGAAGTCCAGGTGAAACTGGCCGAAGGCAGGGTGCCCGAGGCAGTCGCCTACCTGGTCAACGAGGTGCTTGATGGCCATTCTTGACATGCAGCGCATGGACGTGCTGCTGATGAAGCGCGACCAGAGCGCCCTGGTAAAGCTGCTGCAGCAAACAGGCTGTGTGCAGCTGCTGCCCGCTCAGGGCACTGAGGCGCAGGTGGAGGAAGGGATTGCACAGGAGCTTGCCCAGGTGGGTGAGCAACTCAGCCGCATCCGCTGGGCCATTGGCCGCCTGTCCCGGTTTGACCCGGTCAAGCAATCCATGTTCAAGCCCCTGCCGCAGGCCAGCCGCGCGCAGTTGGAGGCGGAAGACCTGTCCGCCGCCATGGACACGGTGAGCCGCCTGGAGCAGTTGGAGCAGCAGCTGGGCGAGCTGCGTGGCGAACAGACCCGGTTTGACCAAACCGGTGAGCAGTTGCGTCCCTGGCTGCAGCTGGGGCTGCCTTCCGGCAACCTCCGCGCCACCCAGTTCACCCGGGTCTTCACCGGACAGGCGCCCACCCGCGGGCTCAATCAGCTGGTGGAGAAGTGGCAGGGCCGCCCCGCCATCATCAGCCTGCTGGGCACTGAGCGGGACACCACCTACTTTTATGCCGTCGTTCACCTCTCCCAGGCGGACGAATTCCTGGACAACCTGCGCGCCATCGGTTACCAGCACGCGGCGCCGCCACCTGGCGAGGGCACGCCCCAGGAACAGCTCGAACAGGCACAGCGGGGCAGCGCAAATGTCCAGCAGCGGATGGACAGGCTGCTGGCAGACATGGCCCAGCTGGGCCACCAGCTGCATGAGCTGCGCCTGGCCTATGAGGCGCTCAACGCGCGGCAGGCGCGGCTGGAAGCCAAGGCACAGATGGCGCACACCGGCAGCGTCGCGCTGATGTCCGGCTGGGTGCCCAAGCACACTGCCAGCGCGCTGGCGGATGAGATTGGCAAGCGCTTCCCTGGCACCCAGGTCGCGCTGCGCGACCCGGTGGAAGGGGAAGAGCCGCCCGTGCTGCTGCACAACCCTGCCCTGGTGCGCCCCTATGAGGCGGTCGTGTCCGGCTTCGCCCTGCCAGCCCCGGACGCGCTGGACCCGACCGCGGTCATGATGCCTTTCTTCGCCTGCTTCTTTGGCATGATGGTGTCTGACGCCGGCTATGGCCTGATGATGGCGCTGCTGGTGCCCCTGATGATCAAAATCATGCAGCCTTCTGCCGCCGGACGAAAGATCTTCTGGATCATCGCCAGCGGCGGGCTGGCCACGGTGCTCTGGGGCGCGCTGTACAACACCTGGTTTGGCTTTGGCCCCTGGCCCACGGTGTTTGACCCGGTCAACGATTCCCTGCCGGTCATGGCGGTGTGTATCGGCCTGGGTGCCCTGCACCTGTTCACCGGGTTGACCCTGGGCGCGGTGCAGAACATCCGCCGGGGCGATTACCTGAGCGCGGTGTTTGACCAGCTCAGCTGGGCCATGCTGGTCATCGGCCTGGGTTTGCTGGCCCTGCCGCAGACCGCGGAGTTTGGCAAGTGGCTGGCCATCGCCGGCGCCGCCATTGTGCTGGTGACCGCCGGGCGTGACAAGTCCAACAACCCCATCAAACGCCTGGTGTCCGGCCTGGGCGCGCTGTACGGCGTGACCGGCTGGATTTCCGACCTGCTCAGCTACATGCGCCTGTTTGGGATGGGGCTGGCCACCGGGGTCATCGGCATGGTGATCAACCAGCTGGTGGGCATGCTCATGGGCAGCGGCTTCATCGGCATGGCCATTGGCGCGGTGGTGTTTGTGGGCGCCCACCTGTTCAACGCTGCCATCAACATCCTGGGCGCCTATGTACACGCCTGCCGCCTGCAGTATATTGAGTTCTTCGGCAAGTTCTACGAGGAGGGCGGCAAGCCCTTCAAACCCCTTCGCCTTATGCCGCGCTATGTGCGGATACAGGAATAGCTTCACCCAGTCACCACGGCCCATTTCATTTACTTGAGGAGGATGTTCCATGTTGTCAATCGGTCAAATCCTGGCATTCACGGCGGCCGCCCTGGCCACCTTCATCGCCGGCGCCGGCTCCGCCAAGGGTGTCGGCATCGCTGGCCAGACCTCTGCGGGCGTGTCCACCGAGAACCCCGAGGTCAACTCCAAGCTGATGGTGCTGCAGATTCTGCCTGGCACCCAGGGCATCTACGGCTTTCTGATCGGCGTCATCATCCTGGTGAACACCGGGGCGCTGGGCGGCGACCTCAAGGCGGTGGACCTGTTTCAGGGCCTGATGCTGGTGGCGGCCGTCATCCCGGTCGCGATGGTGGGCTTCCTGTCCGCGTCGCACCAGGGCAAGGTGGCTGCCGCGGGCATGCTGATGGTGGGCCAGCACCCGGACATGTCGGGCAAGGCCATCACCATGACCGTCATGGTGGAAACCTACGCCGTGCTGGCGCTGCTGGCTTCCTTCCTGATGGTTAACGCCGTCAAGCTGTAAGATGGACAGCCTCAACATTCACCCCATCG
Organism: Clostridiales bacterium; assembly: GCA_012728815.1. Classification (GTDB taxonomy): domain Bacteria; phylum Bacillota; class Clostridia; order Christensenellales; family Aristaeellaceae; genus UBA6115. Next base: position 6,124 of record JAAYEI010000065.1, on the reverse strand, counting down.
TGCAGCTCATCCAGGAGGAGGCCAAGGCAACGGCGGAAAAGCTGATGTCGGGCGCCCGGGACCGCGCGGCCGCGATTTCTGAGTATGCCAGCCAACGGGTGGAGGAGCAAAAGGAAGAGACCATGGCCCGCGCGCGCGGGGAGGCCGATGTTTTGGAGGACCGCATGCGCCGTCTGGCCATGCTGGAGGTGCGCAAGGACCTGGTGGCCCAGAAGCGCGCGCTGATTGAGCAGGCGTTCGAACAGGCCATTGACCGGCTCAACGCCACACCGCAGGAGCGCCTGACCGCCTTCATGGCGGACCTGCTGGTGCGCCATGCCCAGGGAACCGAAGAGGTGGCCGCCGGCGCGGTCAACGACAGCTTTTTCACCGATGGGTTTCTTGATGCGGCCAACCAGCGCCTGCAGCAAATGGGGAAGCCCGGCCAGCTAATTCTGGACGACAGGCGGGTGCCTGGTGTGTGCGGGCTCATCATCAAGGGCGCCAGCAGCCAGACCCACTGCACCTTCGCCGCCTTGATGGAAACGCGCCGGGATGAGCTGGAGGCCCAGGTGGCCAGCCTGCTCTTCGCGGACTCAACGCCTTAAGGAGAGAACATGCCACAACCAAGCGTCGCCTACGCGGTGGGCCGCGTGCGGGCTCAAGCCAGAAAGCCTCTTGGCGAGGCACAGTTTGAGCGCCTGCTGATGGCGGCCAGCTATGAGGACGCCCAGCGCCTGCTGGGGGAGATGGGTTGGCCGGACACCCAGGCTGGCGATGTGGATGCCGTCAGCATCCGGATGCTGGAACACTACTGCAAGCTGCTGCGTGACATCAGCCCGGAGCCTGCCCTCACCGACACCTTCCTGCTGCGCCATGACGCGCGCAACCTGAAGGCGCTGCTCAAGGCGCGGGTACTGGGCACCAGCCCGGAGGGGCTGTCCAACTGCGGCACCCAGCCGACAGAGGCCCTGCGTCACGCCGTTACCGAGCGCAGCTACAGCAAGCTCCCCCCCGCCTTCCAGCAAGCCATGGAGGGGCTGGAGAAACAGCTGGCCTTGCAGGTGGATCCCATGGTGATTGATGTGCGGCTGGATCAGGCGCTGTTCGCGGAGATTGACCAGCGGATGAAATCCTTGAAATCCCCTGCGGTCAAGCGTTATTTTGACACCAAGGCGGACTTCCACAACGCTGTGGCCCTGCTGCGGTTGCAGGCGCTGCCAGGGCACCCGCTGCCCCTGTCCGCGGTGCTGCTGCCAGGCGGCAGCATCAGCCTGAAGCAGTGGCAGGCCATCTCGGCCAAGCCGGAGACGCTGGCCAAGGCCTTTTCCGCCTATGACATCAGCCTGCGCCAGCTGCTGGTCCAGGCCCAGCATGACCCCGCGCAGATTCCGGCGCTGGAGAAGGCGGTGGACGACGCCCTGCTTGACCTGTTCCGTCCGCTGCGCCATGAGCCCTTTGCCAGTGAGGTGCTGCTGGGCTGGCTGCTGGCGCACGAGCGCGAGGCAGGCGCGGTGCGGCTGATCATGGCCGGCAAGCTCAACGGGTTCCCGCATGAACTGATCAGAGAAAGGCTGCGTGCCGCGTATGGACGATAAGCTGCTGCGCATGGGCGCCGTGGGGGAGGAGGACGCCATCCTGGCGTTCAAGGCCATTGGCGCGCAGGTGATGCCCGCCACCACGCCTGACCAGGTGGCAAGCGCCCTGCACCGCCTGACGCGGGAGGGAATCCCCCTGGTGTTCATCACCGAGGCGGCGGCGCGCATGGCCCAGGAAGCGGTATCCCGCTATGAGCAGGCTTTGGAAACCGCGGTCATCCCCATCCCGGGCATCCGGGGCAGCGATGGCTACGGCGCGGCCAAACTGCGCGAGACGCTGATCAAAGCCATCGGCGCGGACATCCTGAACAAGCAAGATTGACGATTTAGAAACGAGGAGACGACATGGCCCAGGGCAAGATTGTAAAGGTGGCAGGCAGCCTGATCGTGGCTGAAGGCATGGCCTCCGCGCGCATGTTTGACGTGGTGCGGGTGAGCGAGCGCCAGTTGATTGGCGAAATCCTTGAGCTGCGCGGCGACAAGGCCTCCATCCAGGTATACGAGGAGACCAGCGGCCTGGGGCCGGGTGAGCCGGTGGAGTCAACTGGCGCGCCCCTCTCGCTTGAGCTGGGGCCCGGGCTGATTGAATCCATTTTTGACGGCATCCAGCGACCGCTGTCCAGCATACGCAGCATGGCGGGCGACCGCATCACCCCCGGCATCCAGCTGCCCGCGCTTGACCGGGAGCGGGAATGGGTGTTTGAGCCCAAGGCCCAGCCAGGCGACCAGGTGGTGGCGGGCGACATTCTGGGCACCGTGCAGGAAACCCAGGTGGTGGCCCACCACATCATGGTGCCCAGGGGCATAGCCGGCAAGGTAACCGGCATCCAGGCCGGCACGCACAAGGTGACGGACATCATCGCCACCATCGCGGGCGAAGATGGCCAGGAGCACCAGCTGAGCATGATCCAGCGCTGGCCGGTGCGCCAGGGCCGCCCCTACAAGGAGAAGCTGGCGCCGCAAAGCCCCATGGTGACCGGGCAGCGGGTGATTGACACCCTCTTCCCCATCGCCTCCGGGGGCGTGGCGGCCATCCCCGGGCCCTTTGGCTCGGGCAAGACCGTGGTGCAGCACCAGCTGGCCAAATGGGCGGACGCCGACATCATCGTGTATGTGGGCTGCGGAGAGCGCGGCAACGAGATGACCGACGTGCTCAAGGAGTTCCCTGAGCTGCATGACCCCAAGACAGGCCAGTCCCTGATGAAGCGCACGGTGCTCATCGCCAACACCTCGGACATGCCCGTGGCCGCGCGGGAGGCCTCCATCTACACGGGCATCACCATCGCCGAGTACTTCCGCGACATGGGCTATCGGGTGGCCATCATGGCCGACTCCACCAGCCGCTGGGCGGAGGCACTGCGCGAGATGAGCGGCCGCCTGGAGGAGATGCCGGGCGAGGAAGGCTATCCTGCCTACCTGTCCAGCCGCATCGCGGAGTTTTATGAGCGCGCGGGCCAGGTGATCTGCCTGGGCAGCGAGGGGCGCAGGGGCGCCATCTCGGCCATCGGCGCGGTGTCACCGCCTGGCGGCGACATCTCCGAGCCCGTCAGCCAGGCCACCCTGCGCATCGTCAAGGTGTTCTGGGGCCTGAGCGCCCAACTGGCCTACCGCCGGCATTTCCCCGCGATTGACTGGCTGTTGTCCTATTCCCTGTATATTGACAGCCTGGCGGACTGGTTTACCGACAACGTGTCGCCGGACTGGGGCGAGCTGCGCCTCCGGGCCATGCAGGTGCTCCAGGAGGAGAGCGAGCTGGAGGAGATCGTGCGGCTGGTGGGCATGGACGCCCTGGGCTGGAAGGACAGGCTGACCATGGAGGTCGCCCGCTCCATCCGCGAGGACTACCTGCACCAGAACGCCTTTGACGAGACGGACACCTACACCTCCCTGGACAAGCAGTACCGCATGCTGCGGCTCATCCTGGACTATGCTGACAAGGGGCAGATGGCATTGGACTCCGGCGTCAACCTGTCTGATGTCATTGACCTGCCCGTGCGTGAACGCATTGGCCGCGCCAAGTACATCCCGGAGGATTCCCTGGCCTATTTTGATGAGATTGAGTCGGAACTGGCTACACAGACCAACGCACTGATTACCCGGGGAGGGCAGTAAGATGCTCAAGGAATACAGCACCATCCGTGAACTGGTAGGCCCGCTGATGCTGGTGGAGGACGTGGCCGGCGTGACCTACAACGAGCTGGTGGAAATCAGGGAGCATGATGGCAACATCCGCCGGGGCAAGGTGCTGGAGGTCAGCGGCAGCACCGCGCTGGTGCAGCTGTTTGAAAGCAGCAACGGCCTGGCCATGGACACCAGCACCGCGCGCTTTCTGGGCCGCAGCATCGAGCTGTCCGTGTCCGAGGACATGCTGGGCCGGGTGTTTGACGGCATGGGCAACCCCAAGGACGGCGGCCCGGCCATCATCCCGGACAAGCGCATGGACATCAACGGCACGCCGCTGAACCCCGCCGCGCGGGACTACCCCAGCGAGTTCATCCAGACGGGCATCTCGGTGATTGACGGGCTCAACACCCTGGTGCGCGGGCAGAAGCTGCCGGTGTTCTCCGGGTCCGGTCTGCCACACGCCCAGCTGGCCACGCAGATTGCCCGCCAGGCCAAGGTGCTGGGACAGGACAGCCGCTTCGCGGTGGTGTTTGCCGCCATCGGCATCACCTTTGAGGAAGCCGACTACTTCATCAGCGACTTCAAGCGCACCGGCGCCATTGAGCGTGCGGTGTTGTTCATGAACCTGGCCAATGACCCGGCCATTGAGCGCATCTCCACCCCGCGCATGGCGCTCACCGCGGCGGAGTACCTGGCCTACGAAAAGGACATGCACGTGCTGGTGATCATGACGGACATCACCAACTACGCCGAGGCGCTGCGGGAGGTTTCCGCCGCGCGCAAGGAGGTGCCCGGCCGCCGCGGCTATCCCGGCTATCTGTACACAGACCTGGCCAGCATGTACGAGCGCGCGGGCCGCATCATCGGCAAGGAAGGGTCCATTACCCAGATCCCCATCCTGACCATGCCCGAGGATGACAAGACCCACCCGATTCCGGACCTCACCGGCTACATCACTGAGGGGCAGATTATCTTAAGCCGTGACCTGCACCGCCGCGGCGTCACACCGCCCATTGACGCCCTGCCCTCCCTCTCACGCCTGAAGGACAAGGGCATCGGCGAGGGCAAGACCCGCAAGGATCATGCGGCCACCATGAACCAGCTGTTCGCCGCCTATTCCCGCGGCAAGGACGCCAGGGAGCTGGCCGTGATCCTGGGCGAGGCCTCGCTGACGGAGATGGACAAGAAATACGCCGTCTTCTCCGACGAGTTTGAAAAGCAATATGTTTCCCAGGGCTACCAGACCGACCGCAGCATTGAGCAGACCCTGGATTTGGGCTGGGACCTGCTGAAGATTCTGCCGCGCGCCGAGCTCAAGCGCATCCGGGATGACATGCTGGATGAGTTCATGCCCCAGGACCAGGAGGAGGAGGGCTAAGGTGGCTGTCCTGCGCGTCAACCCCACCCGGATGGAGCTCACGCAGATGAAGCGCAGGCTGGTCACAGCCAGGCGCGGACACAAGCTGCTCAAAGACAAACGCGATGAGCTGGTGCGCCGCTTTATCGCCCTGATCCGGGAAAACAACGCCCTGCGCGAGCAGGTGGAGCGGGAGCTGGGGACCGCGTTGATGGACTTTGCCCTGGCCCGCGCGGTGATGGAGCCCGGCGCCATGGACCAGGCCCTGCTCTATCCAGCCCGTCAGGCACGGGTCAAGATGAGCCAGCGCAGCATCCTGTCCGTGCGCGTGCCGGTGTACGAACTGGATGAGGCCAGCCTGGGCCAGGCTGTGCTGCCCTACGGGCTGGTGGAGACCTCCGCCCAGTTAGACGGGGCGATAGAGACCATGGCCAAGGTGCTGCCGCTGTTGATCAAACTGGCACAGACGGAGAAGACCTGCAGCCTGCTGGCCGACGAAATCCAGAAAACCCGCCGCCGCGTGAACGCGCTGGAATATGTGATGATCCCCCAGTTTGAGGAGACCATCCGCTTCATCTCCATGAAGCTGGAGGAGAACGAGCGCGGCGCGCTGACCCGGCTGATGAAGGTGAAGGACATGATCGCCGAACGGGCGGCCTATTGAGTCAGTTTCCCCGTGCCGCGCCATAGCGCAAACAAGGCGTTGACATCTATGCTTTGCCCCGGCGCTTAGGGAACCCGCCATCACACCTCCCGCCTTCGGGGGGGTGCTGCGCAAACTGCTGTCCGGCGCGTCATCATGTCTGATACTTCTGAAGCAGTATGCGCAAACGCAAGAAAACACCCTTGACAAGCCTTGCGCCCACGGCTTATAATCACATTCGCGCCGCGCGGTGGGGAATGGTGTAACGGCAGCACCTACGACTCTGACTCGTATAGTCTAGGTTCAAATCCTAGTTCCCCAGCCAGCCTGCCTCCGTCGTCTAGCGGTCAGGACATCGCCCTCTCAAGGCGGAAACACGGGTTCGATTCCCGTCGGAGGTGCCAAACCACAACCCCTTGCAGG
>JAAYEI010000064.1 GCA_012728815.1 Clostridiales bacterium | reverse complement strand
TAATTACCCCACCAACTACCTAATCGGACGCGAGCCCATCTCTCACCGGATTTCTCCTTTGACCCCGGTGGCTTCACCACTGTGGTCTCATGCGGTATTAGAGCGGCTTTCGCCGCCTTATCCCCCTGTGATAGGCAGGTTGCTCACGCGTTACTCACCCGTCCGCCGCTAAAGTACTGCTCGATTGCTCTCACCGTACCTCCGCTCGACTTGCATGTGTTAGGCACGCCGCCAGCGTTCGTCCTGAGCCAGGATCAAACTCTTGTGTTTAATCCAACAATCTACACCATCCAGTACCTGCATTGCTGCCCGTACCCTCCGGTGAAGACTGCAGTCTCGCTCAATTGAATCGACTGTCGTTTCTTCGCTTCTCTTCTCTGTATCGTTTTCAAGGTCCCCGCAGCCCCGTTTGGGGTGCCCGATGAATATACCACAGCGCCCGGCCTTTAGTCAAGCAAAAAATAAGCGCTTTTCCCACTTTTCTCAAAGATTGCATGGGCATGTGCTTTCTGGAACCCACAAGGCAGACGCCCCTATCCGCACCAGCCAGAACAGACAAAAAACCGGATTCTGGACAAACGATGCGCTCGGATGTTCGAATCATCGTCGCGGCATAGCCAACCGAATCCTCCTTCCTGAAGTAAAGGTTTGAGACCGCCGGGATGAAAGCGCGCCCAAACCAGGTGGCCTCCCCTGCAGAAACCACTTGACACCAACGCGCCGCTGTGCTATTTTTCTGATGGCTTTTGAAAGCCGGTGCCCAAGACAGCAGGTGCGCGTCCAGCGCGTAAAGGCGAAAGCCGCCCGCCGAGGCGCGAGAGCAGCAGTGTTTTGATGCCCTTGTGCCCACAGCACGAGGGCTTTTACTTTCAAGCCGGAAAGAAGGTGAAACAACCAGCATGGAAACCAAGATGAACAAGAACATGGAGAACAAGGTGCTCAAGGTGAACCAGATTGTGGAACGCCTGAACAACGCCAAGAGCATGGTGATGGTGGATTTCAAGGGCATTTCGGTGGCCGAGATCACCGCGCTGCGCGTCAAGTTCCGTGAGGCGGGCGTTGATTACGTGGTGCTCAAGAACTCTTTGGTGGCGCGCGCGCTCAAGGAGGCTGGCATCGAAGGCCTGGACCACCTGCTGGTGGGCCCCTCCGCCTTTGCCTTTGGTGTGAAGGACGAGGTCGCCCCGGCCAAAATCATCAGCGAGTTCATCGACCAGACCAAGTCGGACAAGATGACCATCAAGGCCGGCATCATCGAGGGCCAGGTGGTGGACACAAACGCCGTCCTTGCCCTGTCCAAGCTGCCGCCGCGGGAGGTGCTCATCGCCCGCATGATGGGCAGCCTGAACGCCCCGGTGAGCAACTTCGTCGGTGTGCTCAGCGCCACCCTGCGTTCCCTGGTCTATGCGGTGGATGCTGTCCGCAAGCAAAAAGAAGGCATCGAATAAACCCACCCCGGTATCAACATTAAAAAATTGGAGGAAACCATCAATGAGCCGCGAAGAGATCATGTCCGCGATTGAAACCATGACCGTGCTGGAGCTGGCCGAACTGGTCAAAGCCCTGGAAGAGAAGTTCGGCGTATCCGCCGCCGCCCCCGTCGCCGCTGCCGCCCCCGCGGCCGCCGCTGCCGCCGCCCCCGCTGAAGAGAAGACCGAGTTTGACGTCGTGCTGACCAGCGCCGGCGCCGAGAAGATCAAGGTCATCAAGGTGGTGCGCGAAGTGGTGTCCGGCCTGGGCCTGAAGGAAGCCAAGGAGTTTGTCGAGGCCGCCCCCAAGGTGATCAAGGAAGGCCTGCCCAAGGCGGATGCCGAGAAGATCAAGAAGCAGTTTGAGGAAGTCGGCGCCACCGTCGAAATCAAGTAAGCATTCCGCAGAGCAAACCCGTGGGCCAGCGCCCGCGGGTTTTTTCTTGCATTCTGTGCCTCGCGCGCACCCGGTTCATTGACAAATCAGGTGGCGGTGGTAGCATGAAACAAACAGGGGAGGGTGGCGAAAACCTTCATGGGCAAGGGACGTATTGTGGTTAAGGTGGGCACCAGCACGCTGGTTCACCCCAATGGCCGGACAGATTTCCGGATGCTGGAGGGGCTGGTGCGCGTGGTGTCTGACCTGCAGAACAGCGGCTACACCATGTCGCTGGTCAGTTCCGGCGCCATCGGCGTGGGCGTGGGCAAGCTGGGCCTGCCCGGCCGCCCGGAATCCATCGCCGCCAAGCAGGCCGCCGCCACGGTAGGCCAGTGCGAGCTGATGTTCATGTATGACAAGGTGTTTGGCGAGTATGGCCAGAAGGTGGGCCAGCTGCTGATCACCAAGGAGGATGTGGAGCACAGCCGGCGCCACCAGAACCTGGTGGGCACAGTGGAGCAGCTGTTTGAGTGGGGCATCATCCCCATCATCAACGAGAACGACGCGGTGGCCGTTGAGGAAATTGTCTACGGCGACAACGACAACCTGTCTGCCATCCTGGCGGTGCTGGCCCAGGCGGACAAGCTGATCATCCTGACGGACATTGACGGGCTGTATGACAGCAACCCCAAGACAAACCCGGAGGCGCGGCTGCTGAGCGTGGTGGAGCGCATCACGCCGGACATCACCGCCCTGGCCCGGGGCAGCGGCAGCGCGCTGGGCACCGGCGGCATGCTGACCAAGCTGCAGGCAGCCAGCCTGGCCTGCAAGGCAGGGGTGGATACCTACGTGATCAACGCGCGGCCGGTGGAAAACATCTACAAGGTGCTGGAGGGGCAGAACCCCGGCACCTGGTTTGTAGCGGAGGGAAGACATGTGGAATGAGATGGGGGCGCGCGCCAGGGAGGCCGCGCGCCAGCTGGCGCAAACCAGCGACCAGGAGCGCATCCAGGCCATCTGCCTGATGGCCGACCGCCTGGAGTGCAACTCGGCCAGCCTGATGGTGGCCAACAGCCAGGACCTGCAGGCCGCGCGCCAGGCTGGGCTTGATGAAGCGCTGATTGACCGGCTCCACCTATCCTCCACCCGCATCCGGGCCATGGCGGATGGCCTGCGCGCGCTGGCCGGCCTGCCCGACCCCCTGAACCAGGTGCTGGAGGAGGTGAAGCGCCCCAACGGGCTGCGCATCCGCAAGCTGAGTGTGCCCCTGGGGGTCATCGCGCTGATCTATGAATCCCGCCCCAATGTGACCGCGGACGCCGCCGGCCTGTGCCTGCGCGCGGGCAACGCGGTCATCCTGCGAGGGGGCAGCGAGGCCCGGCACAGCAACCTGTTCATCGCCGCCGTGCTGCGCGCGGCGCTGGCTGAAGCGGGGCTGATGGAGGACGCTGTCCAGCTGATGGACGACCCGGGGCGTGATGGCGCCAGGGCGCTGATGGGCATGCATGAGCATGTGGACCTGCTCATCCCCCGGGGAGGCAAAGGGCTGATTGACCAGGTGGTGCGGCAGGCCACCGTGCCGGTGCTGCGCACCGGGGAGGGCATCTGCCACATTTATGTGGACAGGCAGGCTGACCCCGGCATGGCGGCGGACATCATCCACAACGCCAAGGTCTCCCGCTGCGCGGTGTGCAACGCGGTGGAGTGCATGCTCATCCACAGGGACGCCGCCAACACGGCCCTGCCGCTGATCGCCGCGAAGCTGCTGGACAGCAGTGTCACCATCCGCGGGGACGCGGCCACCCAGGCCCTGGTGCCCCAGGCCCAGGCGGCGGATGAGGGTGACTGGGGACGGGAGTACCTCAGCCTGACCATCGCCAGCCGGGTGGTGGACAGCCTGGAGGAGGCGATAGCCCACATCAATCGCTATGGCAGCGGCCACAGCGAAGCCATCATCACCAATGACCAGGCGGCGGCCAGGCGCTTTTTGAGCCAGGTGGATGCCGCCGTCGTCTACCACAACGCCTCCACCCGCTTCACCGATGGGGGGGAGTTTGGCTTTGGGGCGGAGATGGGCATCTCCACCCAGAAGCTGCACGCCCGGGGCCCGGTGGGCTTGCGGGAATTGACCAGCTACAAGTATGTGATTGAAGGGGAGGGGCAGACCAGATGAGCGGGCAGACCATAGGCTTCATCGGCCTGGGCAACATGGCCGGCGCCCTGATTGGCGGCCTGCGCGCCAGCAAGGAATACGCGGCCACCCCCATCCTGGGCTTTGACCGCAACGCGCACAAGCGGGAGGCCTTTCAGGAGGCGCTCCAGGTGCGCCAGGCCCCGGATGCCGCTGCCGTGGCCGCGGCCAGCGAGGTGCTGGTGCTGGCCATCAAGCCCCAGGGCCTGGAGGCGCTGCTGCGGGAAATCCGCGCCAGCCTGCGCCCGGGGGCACTGGTGATCTCCCTGGCGGCCGGGTGGTCCCTGACCAACCTTGAGAACCTGCTGGGCCCCGACAGGCCTGTGGCGCGGGCCATGCCCAACATCAACGCCCGGGTGGGCGCCTCCATGACCGGCATCTGCCACAACCAGCAGGTGTCTGAGGCGCAGCTTGCGCGGGCGGTTTCCCTGTTTGACGCGATGGGCGCCGTGAACGTGATGACAGAGGACAAGCTGGGTGCCTTCAGCGCCATCGCGGGCGCCGGCCCAGCCTTTGCCTTTGCCTTTCTTGACGCGCTCTCCACCGCCGGGGTGCGGGCCGGGCTCCCCCGCCCCACCGCCCAGCAGGCGGCCTGCGCCATGCTGCTGGGCAGCGCCAAGCTGGTGGCGGAAAGCGGGGAACACCCGCGGGCATTGATTGACCAGGTGACTTCCCCGGGCGGCACCACCATCGAGGGCATGCACGCGCTGGCCCGGCTGGGCTTTGAGCACGCCGTCCAGGAGGCGGTGGCGGCCGTCATCGACAAGGAAAAGCGGATGGCATGAGCGCATGCCTGCTTAACGCCTGGCAGGCCATCAACAGCAGGCTGGCCGGGCTGGATTTTGGCGCTGTCTGGCCGGGGTCCGAACCCTTCGGCTTCGCACTGTACAACCGGGAATTCATGTGCCTGGACGGGCAAATGGCCCGGCGGGACGGACGCTTCTTTGGCAACACCGCCATCCGGCTGGAGGACCGGGTCATCGCCATCTGGTCGCTGGATGAAGAAGCGCGGGATTGGGATGCGCTCGTCGCCTCGCTGGCGCATGAGATGTTCCACGCGCACCAGATCACAGCCGGGGAAAGCCGTTATCCCGAAGACCTGAAACTGCTGCAATACCCACAGCACCTCCGGGCCTATGAGCTCAAGGCGGCGGAAAACGCGCTGCTGGCGGAACCGGCAAGAACCGGTAAAGAGGCCCTGGAACGCCTCGCGGCCATCAAGGCGCTCCGCCGCGCGCGCAAAGAATTGCTGGGAGAGCACCTCCTGCAGGAGTACCGGGCTGAAACCATTGAGGGCAGCGCGGTCTACGCGGAGTTGCGCGCCCTGACACAGCTTAATATCACCCAATATGACAATAGGATTGCGGACTGCCGGGCGAAACTCAGCGTGCCCGGACCGCTGCTGTTTGACATCCGCCGCTGCGCCTACTACACCGGCGCTTTGTTGATTGACCTGGCAGTACAGGCAGGGCTGGAAGGCTTTCAAATTGTCGGGCGGGAGGAGCGCACGCTGTTTGAGTTGATGGAGGCGGGCATTCAGGATGACGCGGCGCCGGACATTCCGGAAAACACTGCGGTGGAAGCCAGGATGAAGGACTACACGGACAGTGTCCGCGCACAGATTGACGGCTTTCTGGAAGGCGGCCCTGCCTGGCAGGAAACGCCGGCAAATATCGTCGGTTATGACCCGATGAACATGATCAGGCGGGAAGACTTGCTGCTGGTAAAAACCATCGTGATGCTGGACACGGGGCAGGGCGGGGAGCCGCTGACGCTGGAAGGCCCTATCCTGCTGCAGATGGCATTGGGCAGCCCGGACAGGGCGCTCCGCTACGCCAGGCAAGCGTGATGAAATCACGTGAAAGGCCGCCGAGCCAAATGGCTCGGCGGCCGTTTTCATAGAACTTGAAAATCCCCTATTCCGTGCGCAGGGCGACCACCGGGTTCTTTTTGGCGGCGATGCGGGCGGGCAGCCAGCCGGCCAGCAAGGACAGCAGCGCGCTGATGGCGATCAGGATCAGGGCGCCGGCAGGGGGCAGCACGGCCTTGATGCCCGCGTCCCCGGTGAGGTGGAAGACAATGCTGTTGATGGGCAGGGTGAGCAGGGCAGACACCAGGATACCCAGGACGCCGGCGGTCAGCCCGATGATGAAGGCCTCCGCGGTGAACACCCGGCGCACATCCTTGCGCGAGGCGCCCACCGCGCGCAGGATGCCGATTTCCTTGATGCGCTCCAGCACCGAGATGTAGGTGATGATGCCGATCATGATGGAGGACACCACCAAGGACACCGACACAAAGGCGATGAGCACATAGGAGATGGCGTTGATGATGGTGGTGACGGAGGAAATCATGAGGGCCACATAATCCGTGTAGTAAATCTGGTTTTCCTCGCTTGCCTGCCGGTTGTACTCCTGAATCAGGCGGGCCACCTCGTCCTTTTGCTCAAAGGTGTCCATGTACAGTGATATGGACGCCGGCGTGTTCAGGTCCACCAGGCCCAGTTCGCGCAGGGTGTCCGCCAGGGGCAGCACCTGGGGCGCCACCAGCTGGTCATACACCAGGGCCAGCGTGGCCTCGTCCGCGTTTTGCAGGCCGCGCTCCAGCAGCTCCCCCGCCTGGTTTCCCTCCCGCCCCAACAGCGCCTCCAGGTCAAAGCCCGGCATCTGCATCCACTGGGTGAAAAGGTCCATCCCAACCTGGGACTCCCCGCCTTCCTCCCCCTGCAGGCCCTGCATGAGCCCCGGGAAGCGGCGCATGAACTCCATCAGGCTGTCCATGCTCATGCCGCCTGGCAGGCCCCCCTGGGGCCGTGGGGTGGCCTCAGGCGTCTCTTGCTGGGTCTGGTTCATCAGCAGGGGAGCCGCCTGCAGGGCGAACTCATTTTTCTGGTCGGCGGAAAGCGAGGCCACATACAGGCGCAGGTCCTCCGCCTTTTGCTGGTTGTTTTCCGGCGCGAAGCGCAGGCCGCTGAGCAGGCTGACCAGGGGGCTGGCCTGCTGGGCAGCCACGGCGGGGCTTAAGGCCGAGCGGGCCACCACGCTGTCCGTCAGCGCGCGCACATAGCCCAGCCCGCCCTGGGTAGGAATGTTGTCGTTTTCCAGCCGAACAATGCCGGTGATGCTCAGCACAGGGGCCTGGTCCACCAGCGCCTTCAGGGCGGCGGGGTCCTCACGCAGGTCCTGGTAGAGCCCCTGCTGGTTTTGCACATAGAAATCGCTGCCGGCCAGCAGGCGGAAGGTGCGCCCCAGCAGGTCTTCGTACTGCCAGGCGGGGAAGGTGAGCTCTTCCCCTTCCCCGCGCCACAGCTGCTGCAGGCTGCTCTGGGGCAGCAGGCCCAGCTGGAAGAGGGTCATGTCCGCCACCTCGTTGCTGCTGTCCACAATCAGCACCACATCGGCCGCGCCCTCAGGCCAATGGCCCGCCAGCAGGGTGTAGTCCTCCTTGACGGCCTCGCTGACCAGCCCCCGCTCAGAGGCGGGCAGCAGCTCTGTCAGAATGGAGGGGAAGAAGGGCAGCATGCTGGCAAAGGAGGACATCCTCCGGCCAAAGCCGCTGCCTGACAAGCTGACCAGCTCGCCCTCGGGGTCTGTGGCAAACACCTCAAAGCTGGCGTTGTAGCCATAGCGGATGTCGGACAGGTGGGCGCGCAGCGGGTTGTCCGGCGTGTCCAGGAAGGCCTTGAAGGCGGTCAGATTGTTGGTGGTGATGCTGGTCTGGAACTGGTTGACGGCGCGCAGCGAGTCCGCGTTCACGTACACGGCGTCCAGGGGATGGTCCTCAGGGTTCTGGCGGCGCTCGCGCATGACGTTGACCATGCCGTCTAACTGGAAGGTCTGCTCCTGGATGACGATGGGGTAGGCGGACATGGTGTCCTTCTGCACATTGATGATGTAGCGGTTGACGCCGTTTGACAGCGCCAGGATGAGCGCGATGCCGATGATGCCGATGGAACCGGCAAAGGCGGTGATTAGGGTGCGCCCGCGCTTGGTGAGCAGGTTGTTCAGCGACAAGGCCAGCGCTGTCCTGTAGCCCATGGAGGTTCTCTTCAGGTTGCCGGCCACCTCAAGGGGCGCGGCCTGGGCCTGTGGCCGGTTGTCGCTGATCACCCGGCCATCCTGCAGCTCCACGATGCGGCTGGCAAACCGCCCGGCCAGCTCCCGGTTGTGGGTGACCATGATGACCAGGCGGTCCCGCGCCAGCTCCTTGAGCAGTTCCAGCACCTGGACGCTGGTGGCGCTGTCCAGCGCGCCTGTCGGCTCATCCGCCAGCAGCACATCCGGCTCGTTCACCAGGGCGCGGGCAATGGCTACGCGCTGCATCTGCCCGCCGGAGAGCTGGTTTGGGCGCTTGTGCAGCTGGTCGGCCAGGCCCACCTTGGTGAGCGCCTCCCGCGCGCGGGCCAGGCGCTCGGCACGCCCCACGCCGGACAGGGTCAGGGCCAGCTCCACATTGGCCAGCACGCTCTGGTGCGGGATGAGGTTGTAGGTCTGGAACACAAAGCCCACGGAATGGTTGCGGTAGGCGTCCATCTCCCGCTCAGTATAGTCCCGGGTGTTGCGGCCGTTGACAATCAGCTCGCCGCTGTCCAGGCGGTCCAGGCCGCCGATGATGTTCAGCAGCGTGGTCTTGCCGCAGCCGGAGGGCCCCAGCACCGCCACAAACTCCCCCCGCTCAAAGGACAGGGTGACATCCCGGAGCGCCTCCACCCGGAGGGCACCCGCCCGGTAGACCTTGCCAACGCCGTTTAACTGCAGCATACACACCTCAAGAAAAGAAACCAGACAGGGCATTGCCTGTCTGTTAGATATACCACATGCAGGGGTGGATAAAGCCTGAACGGCTCAGAATTTACGCTTTCTTCACATGGGCGAGCAGCCGGGCCTCGTCCATCACCTCAATGCCCAGCGCCCTGGCCTTGTCGGCTTTGCTGCCCGGGTTTTCACCCAGCAGCAGGTAGCTGGTCTTGCGGCTGACGGAGCCGGACACCGTGCCGCCCAGGCTTACAATCAACTCCTCCGCCTGCTGGCGGGTGAGGGTGGGCAGGGTGCCGGTGAGCACAAAGCTCTTGCCCTGGAACACGCCGCCCGCCGGCGCCGCCCTGACCTCCCGCGGGTGTACGCCGCTTGCCAGCAGCGCATCCACCATGCCCGCGCTGACCGGATCACTGAAAAAGTCCAGGATGCTGGCGGCCATGATGTCCCCCACCTCGGGCACCTCCAGCAGCTGGGCGTGGCCGGCCGCCCGCAGCGCCTGCAGGCTGCCAAAATGCCGGGCCAGGTCCCGCGCGGTGGCGCGCCCGATGTTGGGGATGCCGATGGCAATCAGGAAGGCGTCCAGCTGGCAGTCCCGGCTGATGGCCAGGGCTTCCACCACCTTCTCGGCCTTGCGCCGCTGAAAGCCGGGCAAGCCAATCAGCTGTTCCACGCGCAGGGCGTACAGGTCCTGCGGGGCGCGTACGCCCAGGTGGTCATAGAGCACCTCCAGGGTTTTGTCCGAGAGGGACGCGATGTCCATCGCCTCCCGTGAGCAGAAATGCGTCAGCCGCGCGATGACCTGGGGGCGGCAGCCCAGCCGGTTGGGGCAAAACAGGTGGGCGCCCACCTCCACCAACCCGCTGTCACAGGCAGGGCAGTGGGTGGGCAGGGCAATCTGCCCGCCGGGCACACCGTCCTCCACTCGGCCCAGAATCTCCGGGATCACGTCGTTTGAGCGGCGGATGAACACGGTGCTGCCCAGGGTCAGGTGCTTGCGCTGAATGTCCCCATAGTTGTTCAGGGTGGCGCGCCGCACGGTGACGCCGGAAAAATCCACCGGGCTCACATGGGCCAGGGGCGTCAGCTTGCCGGAGCGGCCCACCTCCCAGGTGACCTGCTCCAGCACCGTGGTGGCCTCCTCCGCCGCGAACTTGAAGGCCACGGCCCAGCGGGGAAACTTGTCAGTATGCCCGAAGGCCGCCCGGGTGGCCAGGTCCATCACCTTGATGACCACGCCGTCAATGAGGAAATCCAGCGCCTCCCGCTGGGCCTCCACCTGCTGGATGGCCGCCAGCACCCCCTGCTCGTCGCTGCCCTGGTAGAGGATGGGCGAGGTGGGAAAGCCCTGCTCGCTGATAAAGGCGTTCAGGCCGGCCTGGTCGGTGTAGGGCGGGTGTTCAATGGTGCCCACCTCATAAAAGCGCGCGTCCAGCCGCCGGGCGGCGGTCACCTTGGGGTCCAGGTTGCGCAGGGCACCGGCAGCCGCGTTGCGGGCGTTCTTGAGCGGCTCGGCCGCGGTGCGGTTGTAGCGCGCCAGCACGGACAGGCGCATGATGCATTCCCCGTGGATTTCCAGCAGCCCCTGGTAGGGGATGGTGAGCGGGATGCCACGGATGGTGAGCGCCTGGGCCAGCACCTGCTCCCCGGTGATGCCGTTGCCGCGGGTGGCGGCCTGCACCAGCTGGCCCTCCCGGTAGGTCAGGTTCAGGGTGAGGCCGTCGTACTTGTATTCCACCGAAAAGCGCAGCGGCGGCAGCCCGGGATGCCTGGCATGCAGCTGGCGCGCGCGCTCAAACCACTGCGCGAGCTGCTGGGCGCTTTGCGCCTTGTCCATGCTCCACAGGCGGCTTAAATGTGTATGGGTGACAAAAGCAGGCAGGGGCTCACCCCCCACCCGGCGGGTGGGGGAATCGGGCAACACAAGGCCCTCAGCCGCCTCAAGCCCGGTGAGCTCGTCATACAGCGCATCCCACCGAGCGTCGGTCATCTGGGGCTGGTCCAGCACATAGTATTGATGGCTGGCCTGGTTGAGCTGGTCAACCAGGGCGCGCATGCGCGAGGAGGGCGCCACTTAATCCACCTTGACGATGGGCGCGATGGCGACAGAAAACTCCTTCTCGCCATAGGCCGTGAAATGGATGGATACCCGGGCATCTGCCCCCTCCCCGGAGGTGGAGATGACCTGGCCCGCGCCAAATTTCTTGTGCAGCACCCTGTCCCCCTCGGCAAAAATCTGGGCGGGTTCGTCCAGGTCCGCGGCCAGGGAGGCCACAAAGCCCTTGCGCACCCCGGGAATCTCCCCCGGGTCCTGCCCCATGCCGGGGATGCCGAAACTGGTCTTGGGCTGGCGCTGGGAGGGGCGCACCTGCTCCTTGGGGGGCTTGTACTCCCCGAAGTGGGCGCGCATGGTCTTGCCGTATTCGTCGGAGATGAGCTCCTTGGGAATCTCGGTCAGGTAGGGGCTGGGCTGGTTGTAGGAGGCCTGGTTGAAGATGGCCCGGTGGCGGGTGCGGGTGAGGTAGAGGTGCTCCTTGGCGCGGGTCATGCCCACATAGCACAGGCGGCGCTCCTCCTCCAGGCGGTTTTCCTCCTGCTTGGCGCGGGCGCTGGGCAGCAGCCCGTCCTCCATCCCGGCGATGAACACGGCGCGGTACTCCAGCCCCTTGGCGGAGTGCAGCGTCATCAGGGTGACAAACTGGGGCACCTCTTCCTGCATGTCCAGGTCCGTTACCAGGGCCACATTCTCCAGGTAGGCCTCCAGGGTGGCGTCCTCGCTGAGCCTGGCAAACTCGTGCACAGCCTGCAGGAACTCCAGCAGGTTGTCGCGCCTGGCCAGCTCCTCCTCGTCCGTGCTGTCCTCATACTGCTTGAGCAGGCCGGTCTCGTCCAGCATCAGGCGGGCAAACTCGGGCAGGGGCAGCTCCCTGCGCTTGTCGTTGAGCATGTCCATGAGGGCCACAAAGCTTTCCACACATTTGCGCGGGCGGGAGCCCAGGGCCTCGGGCAGGTCCCGCAGGGTGGCGTGCATGGTGGTGCCCCGCTCCTCCGCCTGGGCTTCCAGCACCCCCACGGTGGCGTCGCCAATGGCGCGCTTGGGCACGTTGATGATGCGCTTGAGCGCCACATCGTCATCGGGGTTGACCAGGCAGCGCAGGTAGGCCAGCGCGTCCTTGATTTCCTTGCGCTCATAGAAACGCGTGCCGCCGTACACCTTGTAGGGGATGCCCGCGCGCATGAACATTTCTTCCAGCACGCGGCTCTGGGCGTGCATGCGGTACAGCACGGCGATCTCGGACAGGGGCACCTTGTTTTTGCGCAGCCGGCGGATGTGCTCGCAAATCCAGGCGGCTTCCTCCCGCTCGTCCCCGGCGGCTGCGAACTTGATCTTCTCGCCCTTCTTGCCCTGGGTCCACAGGGTCTTGTCCATGCGGCCCTCGTTGTTCTTGATGACGGCATTGGCGGCGTCCAGAATGGTCTTGGTGGAGCGGTAGTTCTGCTCCAGCTTGATGACCCTGGCCTCCGGGAAGTCCTTGTTGAAATCCAGGATGTTGCGGATGTCCGCGCCGCGCCAGCCGTAGATGGACTGGTCGTCATCCCCCACCACGCACAGGTTGCGGCTGTGCTCGGTGAGCAGCTTGACCAGGTTGTACTGGGCCAGGTTGGTGTCCTGGTATTCATCCACATGCACGTGGTGGAAGCGCTGGCGGTAGTGCTCCAGCACCGGGGGATGATCCAGCAACAGCTGAAGGGTTTTGTTGAGCAGGTCATCAAAATCCAGCGCGTTGGCGGCCTTGAGCCGCTTGTCATAGGCGCTGAAGACATCGTGGATGGTTTGTGAGCGCCGGTCCCGCCGGGTCTGGGCGAACCAGTCATCCGCGTACATGAGCTTGTTTTTGGCGTCGCCGATGATGCCCCGCATCTCCCGCAGGCTCAGGTCCTTTTCGTCGATCTCAAAGCGCTTGAACAGGTCTTTGAGCACGCGCTGCTGGTCGTCATCATCATAGATGGAGAAGGAGCGCTGGTAGCCGATTTTCTCAATATCACGCCGCAGGATGCGCACGCAGATGGCGTGGAAGGTGCCAATCCAGATGTCATCCGCCTCGCCCCCGGTGAGGCTGTCCACCCGCTGCTTCATTTCCCTGGCGGCCTTGTTGGTGAAGGTAAGCGCCAAAATATTCCAGGGCTTGACGCCCTGGTCCAGCAAATGGGCGATGCGGTAGGTCATCGCGCGGGTTTTGCCGCTGCCGGCGCCCGCGATGATGAGCAGGGGACCTTCCTTGTGCAGGACCGCTTCCAGCTGGCGTTCGTTCAAGTCGTTCAGGTTCATGTTTCCCCCAGGCTGCGTATTGATACCAAACCAACGCCAGGCCCCTGCAGATATGATGCGGCGGACATGCGCTGTCTGTGATACCAATAGGATTATATCACAAAAACGCCCCGCAGTACAGCGCCGGCGGGGCTGGTCCGGGCGGCTATGCCTGTCTGGGCTGGGGCTTTTCTTCCTGTATGTCCACCGGCAAATCGGTCTGGGCGAAGGGGTCCTCGTGCACATAGGCGGCCAGGTCCACACTGGCGCGCGCCTGGCCGCGGCCGGCCTTCTGCGCCTGGCTGGAACGCACCTGGGGGGTGCTGGTGGACAGGTCCACCAGGGCGTTTTCCCGAATGCCCGTCAGCGCGAACACCAGCGTGCGGCGGGAGAAACCCCGGCGGGCGTATTCGTTGGCGATTTCAACCCGCGGCCCAAACTGCATAGGAAAAAAGACCCGGGGGCGCACCTGCATGATGAAATGGTTGGCCCCCGCGTCATAAAAGCCGCCCTGCTTGGGGTCCAGCGGGAAAAAGCTGATGTCAATCTCGTTCCGGGGCAGCTGCGCCACCTTTTCATAGAAGGCGGCTTCCGCGCGGGCGATGTCCCGCAGGCTGTTCTCCTCCCGCCAGTGCCAGAGGTTGAGGTCCCCGGCGTGGTAGACGCTCAGCCCCTCGGCCTTGACCAGGAAGGACACGCCCTGATCCGTGGAACCATAGACCGCCACCTCGCTGTGGCCAACTGTGAAGCGGTCGCCCTCACGGCAGGGGCGCACGTTGGCCGCCCGCGGCGCCTGCTTGGCCGCGTCCTTGTGCATGATGTAGGTGAGGGGGTAGGACTGCTTCCAGTCAAAGATGGCCGGGTCATAGTGGGCGGCGGTGGCGCCGGGCACGAACACCAGGATGTTGTTGAAGCCCTGGAAGTCCTTCTCGCTCAAGCGCTGGGCCTCTTCCAACTGGGGCAGGTCGCTTTGGCGGTAGCTGAAAATGAACAGCGTGCGCTGCAGGGACACCGTGAAGGCGGACTGATAAAAATAGCTGACCAGCGCCTGCTTTGTCATGATCCATTTCCCTCCTTCCCCGGTGGTTCCAGGCCGTTCATGGCCTCCCACAGCACCCTGCCCTGGGCCTGGGGCAGGGACAGCCCCGCGGCGGCCGCCAGGGTAGGTGCGATGTCAACCAGGTCGCAGCCGCTGAGGCGATGGCCCTTTTTGAATGGCGGTCCGGACAGGAACAGCAGGGCCTGGCTGGCCGGGTGATCCGGCCCAAAGCCATGGGTGGCAACGCCGGGTGGCTGGTTTTCATCGTCCATGATGGCGATGCCCTCCTCCGGCTCCACCGCCAGCAGGATGTCTTCCTGGGCACGCATGCCGCGCAGCTGCTCGCGGGTGTAGATGTGCTTAAGGTGCAGGCTGGCCTGGTGCGCGCGCAGCGTCTCCAGCACCGGGCGGTAGTCAGCGCGGTTCAGGCGGATGTAGGCGCCCAGCCCCAGCGTCTGCGCGCGGGCGGGCACCTGGTTGGCCCTTAGCCAGGCGTCCAGCGGCAGGCTGCCGGTGAGGTCGGCCTGCCCATGGTCGCTCACCACAGCGATGATGGTGTCCCGCAGCAAATCCTTCTCCTCCAGCGCCCTGACCACCCGCCCCACGCGCTGGTCCAGCCGCTGCATGGCCTCCTGTGCCTGCGCGCTGAAGACGCCATGGGCGTGGCGCATGGCGTCCAGGTCCACCAGGTGCAGGGCCAGCAGGTCGGGCATGTGGCGCCGCAGCGCGCGGGCGGTGGGCATCACAAGCTCCTGCCCCTGCTTGCCGCGGGTGGGCGCAGGGTGCCGGGCGATCAGCTTCTGGGCAATCAGCGTGACGTAGTCATCCAGGTGCGGCTGTTTGGTGCTGACCCGACGGCGTCCATAGAGCAGCTCATTTTTGAGCAGCCAGCCGGTGCTGCCATAGCGCAGCACCTTGAGCACCTGGCTCTCCCCGGGCAGGGCCAGCACCTCCGGAAAATTGTAGCGGATGGCGCGGCTGTGCCCGGTCACAGGCCAGAGGATGGCCGCGCTGACACGGCCGGCCCGGTGGGCGGCGGTAAACAAGGTGTCGACCTGGATGTCCGCCGCGTCCCAGTGCCAGCGGCGCATCATGGGCTGGACCTCCGGCTGGAAGGGCTGGTTGTGGGCAATGCCGTGCGCCTCAGGGTAGGCGCCGGTGACCAGGCTGACATGGATGGGGTAGGTCAGGCTGGGGTAGATGGTTTGCACCCGGTCACAAAAAACGCCCCCGGCCGCCAGGGCGCCCAGGTGCGGCAAGGACAGCAGGGTGTCCGCGTCAGCGGCAAAGGCCGCGTCCAGGCTGATGATGATCAGGCGCATCTTATCTGCGCCAGCGGAAAATCTTGCTGACGCCCCAGGTGCCAAATATCCAGCCCAGGGGGCCGCAGCCCTTGCCCCTGCCTGTTTTGTCACGCCCAAAGATTTTGAAGAGGATGAAGCCGATCAGCGCGATCTGGAAAAGGCTCAGGCCGCGGTCGCTGCCCTCCTGCGCCTCCTGCACGTCCTGGGCATATTCCTGCGCCTCCACCTCGCTTCTGCCCCTGTCCTCCAGGATGCCGTCCAACCAGCTGGGACCGCTGGTGGGGTGGGCGGTCTCCTGCGGCGTCGCGCGCTGGGCCCGGCCCGCCCAGACAGGCAGGCTGCCCTCCTCCCGGATGCCCTCTTCGGTGCGCGACTGCAGGTAGGCGGACAGGTCCAGCAGGAAGGCCGCGATGGCCTTGCTGTAGTCGCGCTCTACCAGAAAGGGCTGGCGGAAGGCGCGGTCCAGCATGCTTTCCGCGCGCTCGTCGCTGAGCAGCTGCCGGCTTTGCTCCCCAATGGCCAAGGCATAGTTCTCTTCCCCGATGACCACCACCAGCAGCACGGCGCGGCCATCGCCCAGCGCTTCCAGGGCCTGCTGGGCATATTGCTGGACGTTGCGCCCGCCCAAAAAGTGCTTGGTGACCAGGTAAAAGGGCACGCCCGGCCCCTGTGCCATGCGGGCGCTGTAGGCGGTGATGTCCTCTGTCAGCTGCAGGGGCAGCACCTCGGCCTGGTCATCCACATAGGGGATGTTGGCCATGCCTGTCAAAGCCAGGCACAGCAAAAGGGAAAGCAGCAGCCAGGCTGCCTGAACGCGCCTGCTCATCTGGACGCCTCCCCCCCAAACAAGGCCGCTTCCTCCACCCCCAGCAGCCAGGCCACCTGGCCGGTGAGGGTGCCGGTCAGCCGCTCATTGTAAGCACGGGCGGCCTGGTTGTATCGCCCGGCATCCGCCCACTGGGCGGATTGTTCAAAGCCCCGGGGCAGCAGGCCGGTCACATAGCGCAGGTCCCGCTCATCCGCCTGCAGGGAAGGCTGGGCCTCCAGGCGCTGCAGCAGGGCCTTGCTGTCCTGGCTGAGGCGGTCATTTGCGCTGGCGATGTCTTCCAGGCTGCCGCCTGGCACCAGCAGGCCGATGTCCTCACGGATGGCCTGCATAAGCGGGTCCGCTTCCGCAAGGTGACGGGCAGCCACGGTCAGCAGGTTGTGACCCATTTCAACACGGGTGTCCAGCACATCCTGCAGGGAGCTCAGCGCCAGCTCCACCTGCAGCTTCTCGTTATACAAGCCCCTGTAGGCGCCGATGCCAAAGGCCAGGGCCAGCAACACCAGCATGGCCAGGAAGGCGAGTACGGCGCGGGCTGTGCCTTTCATGTGTCCTCCGGGAATCAGCCGTTGATCAGGCGGTTCTTGAGCTCATCCTCCATGCGGCGCAGGGTTTTCTCGGCCTCGGCGCGCTTCTGGCGGCCCTCGGTCTGAATGCGCACCACCTCGTTCATGGTGTCGATGAGGGACTTGTTGGTCTCCACCAGGGTCTGGATGTCGATGATGCCCCGCTCGGCCTCAGTGGCGGTCTCGATGGTGCCCTGCTTGAGGGCCTCGGCGTTTTTCTTGAGCAGCTCGTTGGTCATGTCGGTGACCGCGCGCTGGGCCTTCATGGCCCGGCGGGAATGCTCCATGCCCAGGGCCAGCACCATCTGGTTCTTCCACAGGGGCAGGGTGTTGACCAGGGTGGACTGGATGCGCTCAATGAGCAGCGAGTTGTTGTTTTGCAGCAGGCGGATCTGCGGGGCCATCTGCAGGCTGATCTGCCGGGTGAGCTTGAGGTCGTGCAGCTTTTTCTCAAAGCGGTCCGCCGCCTGCTCCAGGTCACTGGCCTTCTGGGCATCCAGGGTGTCCCCGCTTTGCTGGGCCTTTTCCTTGAGCTGTGCCAGGTCGGTCTCCCGCACCTCTTTCAGCCGCTTCTCCCCGGCGATGATGTACATGGTGAGCTCACGGAAGTACTCCAGGTTCATGTCGTAGAGGTGGTTGAACATGGAGACATCCTTGAGCAGCTGCACCTGGTGGCCTTCCAGCGTGCCCGCGATGCTGGACACGTTGCCGGCCACGTCATCAAAGCGGGACTGCACCTGGGCCAGGTGGCGGTTGGCGTTGGTGAACAGCGCACGCAGCCCGCGGGGCTTGTCCGCCGAGTGCTCAAAGGATTTGAGCTCGCCGATCAGCCGGGTGAGGCTGTCGCCCACATCACCCGAATCGGTGTTTTTCACCTCCGCGAGGATGGCGTCGGCAAAATTGGACACCTTTTTCTGCGCGTCCGCGCCGTAGAGCATGACGTGCTGGGGGTTGTTCAGGTCAATCCGGGCGGCAAACTCGTCCACCGCCTTGCGCTCCTGCGGGCTGAGCTTGCTGTCCAGGTCCTGGGCCATCCTGGCCTGCACGTCGGGGGTGACGGGCGCCTCCTGCTGGGCCTGCTCAAACTGCTGGATGACGGCTTCCACCTTGCGCATGTCCTCCGTCTGGCTTTCCAGGGTCAGCTGGGGCAGGGGCCTGCCGTCCGCGGCCTGGGCCGCGCCGTTTGCGCGGGGGGTCTGGTTCTCGCTCATTTTGTTTCCTCCTTCATCTGCGCCTGCGCGCCTGCCTGGGCGCTGGCCTGTGCCTGCCCGGCCTGTGGTGTAAACCCGCTGCCCAGCAGGGCATCCTGCCGCAGCATGGTTTCCAGGACATCAATGTCGGTGGTGATGTCCAGCATATCATTTTGGTAGAGGGTGGCCAGCTGCTTTTCAAAGGCCCCCAACACCACCTTCATGGCCGACTCGATGCGGCCCTTGGTGGCCTGCGCCTCCCGCCCGCTCACCCCCCGCTCGGTCAGCCGGCGGTAGCCCGTCAGCATCTTGAGGGTGGTGGGCAGGTAATAATCCATAAAGCGGCGTATCTGCGGGGCCTTGCCCGGCTGCTCGATGACGGTTTTGAAGATCTGGCCGGAGATGCGCTCCAGCTCCACAATCTGGTTGGAGAGCTCCGGATCGGGGATGAGCTCGTCCTCCTGGCGGATCTGCGCCATCAGATCCCGCCCGCGGGCGATGAGCCGGTCCACGGCCTCATCCCCGGTGACCGGCAGGTCCGTCATGGCGGGCGCTTGCTGCGAGGTGTCCAGGCCGGAAAACATGATGTAGGCCACCCGACCCAGCAGCAGCGCCAGGCCACCGGCGATGGCGTAATGGCCCAGGCGGTGCAGCGGAAAAAGCAGGGAGTAGACCAGCGCTGTGCCGCCGCCGGCCAAAAACCCGGCGACCAGGCCCTTGCCAGGCGATGTGGATTGGTTGATCTTTTTCGCCATGCGCCCTCCCAGCCCGCAAAAAGTAACAAAATCACCAGGAACTTCCGTCTCGCAGTATAACATACCCCCACAGGGCATTCAAATGAAATCTTGATGAGAAAAGCATGGTATGGCCAAGGGAAAAACTGCTGTATCAGCGGGGTTTGACCGGGCAGGCGAAGGCGCCTGCACCGGCTGGATACATGACGGCCGACTGTGGATTCCGGGTGGTTTATCCCGTATAATGGGGCAACGGCAATGCCGGCCTGACCGGGCGCCGTGGATGAGGTAGGGATGATCACCATCGGTTTGAGCCCCAACCGGGACCTGAAGGGCGGCCCGGACTGCATGCCCTGGGATTATGTGCGCGCCGTGCTCCGGGCGGGCGCGCTGCCCCTGATATTGCCCATGGTGCCTGAGGGGCACAGCGGCTATGGCGCTTTTCTGGACCGGATGCTCAGCAAGGTGGACGGCATCGTGTTCACCGGCGGGCCGGACATCCACCCCGCGCACTATGGTGAGCAGTTATCGCCCCAGTGCAAGGAGCCGGTCAGCGAGCGGGACGCCATTGACCTGGCCCTGTTTGAGCGGGTGATGCGGGCGGGCCTGCCCTTTTTGGGCATCTGCCGGGGGTTGCAGGTGTGCAACGTGGCGCTGGGCGGCAGCCTGTACCAGGACCTGCCCGCCCAGCTGCGCCCGGGCATTGACCACCAGCAGCCGGAGGTGCTGGTTGCCCATGAGGTGCGCGTTGAGGACAACAGCCTCCTGCGCCGGGTGACCGGCACCGGCCACCTGCCGGTCACCAGCCGCCACCACCAGGCCATCAAGGCGCTGGCCCCGGGGCTGGTGGTGTCCGCCAGGAGCGGGGACGGCATCATCGAGGCGGTGGAGTTTGAGAACGGCCACCCCGGGCTGTGCGTGCAGTGGCACCCGGAAAACCTGGCGGGCGAGGACAGCCGGCACCAGGCGCTGTTTGACTGGCTGGCGCAGGCTGCGGCAGAGCGGGCATGAAGATTGCCCTGATTGCAGACCTCCACGGCAACCTGCCGGCTGTCAAGGCCCTGGAGGCGGACCTGCAGCGGCAGCGGCCTGACCAGGTCTGGTGCCTGGGCGACCTGGTTGGCAAAGGCCCCTCATCTGACCAGACCTTTGACTGGGCCATGGCCCGCTGCGACCTCATCCTGGGCGGCAACTGGGACTATGGCGTAGGCCACAGGGAGTACGCCAGGGACGCCTTTTACCGGCAGCAACTGGGCGAGGCGCGCCTGCAGGCCTTGACCCGCTTGCCCCGGGAAAAACTGGTGACCCTGTCCGGCCGCCTGATCCGCCTGGTCCATGGCCGCCCGGTGATGGACAGGCTGTACTACATCCAGCAGCCCCGGGAGGAGCTGGAGCACCTGCTGGAACCCGGGCTGGACATGCTGATCTTCGCGGACAGCCACCGCCAGGGCCTCCGCACCCTGCACGGGCAGATTGTCAACATCGGCTCGGTGGGCAACGCCCTGGGCTTGCCCTTGGTGCAGTACGCGCTGCTGGTGGGCCAGCCGGGTGAGGAACCGGCGCCGCTGGAGGTGCGCATGCTGACCCTGCCCTATGACAACCAGGCCGCCGCGCAGGACGCGCGGGAGGCCCCCGGGCTGCCGGATGCCCAGGCCTACATCCATGAGGTGCTCACGGGCGAGTACGCCGGGAAGATGCGCGTGCAGTCACAACGACGCAGCCCCAGAACCTAACCTAAAAGGAGGACACCATGTCACAGATTCCCACCGCACACAATGCCGCCCGCGCGGGCGATTTCGCCCGCACCGTGCTCATGCCCGGGGACCCGCTGCGCGCGCAGTTCATCGCCAAGACCTACCTGGAAGACGCCCGCCTGGTGAACAACGTGCGGGGCATCCAGGGCTACACCGGCACCTACCAGGGCAAACGGGTGTCCGTGATGGCCTCTGGCATGGGCATGCCCACCATGGGCATCTACTCCTATGAGCTGTTCAACTTCTACGGGGTCGAGCAGATTATCCGGGTGGGCAGCGCGGGCATGATTGACCAGAGGCTGCGCCTGCGCGACGTGGTGGCCGGGATGAGCGCCTACTCCAACTCCGACTATGGCGCGCAGTTTGGCTTCCGGGGCAACCTCGCCCCCAGCGCCGACTTTGGCCTGCTGCTGGCCGCCAATGAGTCAGCGAAAAAGCTGGGCGTGGCGCTGAAGGCCGGGCCGGTGTTCTCCTCCGACATCTTTTATGACGAGACCCGCCCCCAGGCCAGCGAAATCCTGGAAAAGCTGGGCGTGTTGTGTGTGGAGATGGAGGCCTACGCCCTCTACCTGAACGCCGCCCGTGCGGGCAAGAAGGCGCTGGCCCTGCTGACCATCTCTGACAACCCCAAGACCGGTGAGGGCTTAAGCAGCGATGACCGCCAGCAGACCTTCACCCAGATGATGGAAATCGCGCTGGACATCGCCTGATGCGCATCCTGGTCAGCGCCTGCCTGCTGGGCCTGAACACCCGCTATGACGGCGGCGACAGCCGCGACCCCGCGGTGCTGGCGCTGGCCGCCCGGCACAGCCTGGTGCCTGTATGCCCGGAGCAGCTGGGCGGCCTGCCCACCCCGCGCCCGCCCTGTGAAATCCGCTCAGGCCGGGTGGTGAGCTGCCAGGGGCAGGACCTGACCGACGCCTTTGAGCAGGGTGCCAGGCTGGCAATGGAGACCTTGAAACTGTGCGGCTGTGAAGCCGCCGTCCTCAAGGCGCGCAGCCCTTCCTGCGGGAAGGGGCTGGTGTATGACGGCAGCTTCACAGGCCGCCTCACCGCCGGGAACGGCGTCCTGGCGGGGGCGCTGCTGCGGCAGGGCATCCCGGTGTATACAGAGGCGGAGCTGGACAGCCTCTGAGCGCGCAGGCGCAATCCGCCTGTCCCAACCGGGGGTTTTGCCGCAAAGAATACTGAATAAATACATATTTTTGTGCATCTATTTGCATCATCCGCCTTGACCGCGGTAGCGCGTGGGGGGATACTGTTCCTATTCTGATGAGGAGGTTTGCACGATGCAAAGAAAACTCTTGTCCCTTTTGCTGGCCATGATGCTGCTGGCCGCGCCGGTTTTGTCGCTTTCAGAGGACAGCGACCTGCATTACGTGCAAAGCAACGGCAAGCTGGTCATCGGGTACACCGTGTACGCGCCGATGAACTACACGGACGCGGACGGGAACTTCACGGGCTTTGACACGGAGCTGGCCATCGCGGTGTGCGAAAAGCTGGGGCTGGCGCCCGAGTTTGTTGAGATTGTCTGGGAAACCAAGGAGATTGAGCTGGCCGCCAAGACCATCGACTGCATCTGGAACGGCCTGACCATCACCGATGAGCGCAAGGCCAACATGGAAATCACCATGCCCTATGTGAAAAACGCGCAGGTGGTGGTGATGAAGGCGGACGCCGCGTATGAGAATACTACCTCCCTGGAAGGCAAGACCGTGGTGGCGGAAGCGGGCAGCGCGGGCGAGACCGCGGTGAAGGACGACCCGGGGCTGCAAAAGGCGGAGTACATCGCCAAAGAGGTGCAGACCGCCTGCCTGATGGAGGTGTCCGCCGGCACAGCGGACGCCGCGGTGCTGGACCTGACCCTGGCCAACGCCATGATTGGCGAGGGCACCGACTACGCCGGGCTGCTCATCGTAGACCGGCTGGCTGTGGAGGACTACGGCATCGCCTTCCGCAAGGGGTCAGACCTGGCCGAGGCGGTCAACCAGGCGCTGATGGCCCTCAAGGAGGAGGGCCTGATGGACCAACTGGCGAAAGAATACGGCCTGGACCTGGCGTTCTGAACAGGCTGATGACCCGGCGCGGGGGCAGGGCAGCCTGCCCCCGCGCCTTATCCTGAGGGCGATGAAAGGGCAATGTCCGGCGCATGACCAATGTCTCCACCATTATCGGCCGCCTGACCGACAGCTTTGGCCTGAACCTGCAGCTGTTCGGGCTGACGCTGCTGTTTTCCCTGCCGCTTGGCCTTGTCATCGCCCTGTGCGCCATGAGCAGGTTCAGGCCGCTGGCCCTGATCACCAAGGGGTTTGTCTGGGTCATCCGCGGCACGCCGCTGATGCTGCAGGTCATTATCATCTTCTTCGCGCCCGGGCTGCTGGAGCTGGGCGCGCCCTGGGGCTCAGGCGCCAGCGCGCGCTTCACCGCCGCCACCATCGCCTTCATCATCAACTACGCCTGCTATTTCTCCGAAATCTTCCGCGGCGGCATCCAGGGAGTTCCCCTGGGGCAGGCCGAGGCCGGGCAGGTGCTGGGGATGACGCGGTCGCAGATTTTTTTCAGGGTGACGCTGCTGCAGGTCATCAAGCGCATCCTGCCCGCGATGTCCAACGAGGTCATCACCCTGATCAAGGACACCTCCCTGGCGCGCATCATCGCCATCAAGGAGATCATCATGATGGCACAGGAGTACACGGCCCAGGGCCTGATCTGGCCGCTGTTTTCCACCGGGATCTTTTTCCTGGTGTTTGTGGGCCTGCTGACCCTGCTGTTCGCGCGGATGGAAAAGAAACTGGAGTATTTCAGGGTATAGGAGGAAGGTTTGCCAATACTGGAAGTGAGCCGCCTGTCAAAACGCTTTGGCACAGCCGAGGTGCTCCAGGGCATCTCCTTTACGCTTGACAAGGGCAGCGCCCTGGCCATCATCGGCTCCTCAGGCTCCGGCAAAACCACCCTGCTGCGCTGCCTGAACTTCCTTGAAAGGCCGGATGAGGGGCGCATCAGCGTGGAGGGCGCGCTGCTCTTTGACGCCGCGGACCCCAAAACCCAGGCCGAGAAGGAAATCCGCACCAAGCGGCTGAACTTTGGCCTGGTGTTCCAGGCCTTCCACCTCTTCCCCCAGTATACGGTGATGAAGAACATCACCCTGGCGCGGGAGCTGCTGGAAAAGGCGCGCAGGCGGGACACCGGGGTAATCGTCACCCAGGAACAGGTTGAAGCCGAAGCCCGGGCGCTGCTTGCCCAGATGGGGCTGTCAGGCAAGGAGGCCGCCTACCCGCACGAGCTGTCCGGCGGGCAGCAGCAGCGGGTGGCCATCGCCCGGGCGCTGGCGCTCAAGCCCAAGATTCTTTGCTTTGACGAGCCCACCAGCGCGCTGGACCCGGAGCTTACCGGGGAGGTGCTGCGGGTGGTGCGTGACCTGGCGAAGCAAAAGACCACCATGGTGATTGTGACCCATGAGATGGCCTTCGCCCGGGACGTGGCCGACCACATCATCTTCATGGATGAGGGGCAGATTGTGGAGGAAGGTCCGCCGGAGCAGGTGTTTGGCGCGCCCCGGGAAGAGCGCACCAGGCAGTTCCTGGCGCGCTATGCCAATGAGGCCTGAAAATGGACCCTTGCAGGCCTTCACCCGTCATCTGAACGCGCGGCCTGCATGGCTGTTTGCCCAATCCCCGGGTTGAACCCTTCAGGCGCATCCGGCAACGGATGAACAATCCCCCGCGCCGCCTGCCTGGCTGCAGGACAGCCAGGCAGCCAGAGCAAGAAGGGCGACAGGGGCGCGGCAATTGTAGCTGCAAATAATCCATCGGGATGCGCAGGGCGGTTTTGCTTGACAAGCACGCCATGCTTGGGTAGAATAGCCGTTGCGTCAATAGGCTCATTAGCCCCGGGACTATTGAACCTCAAGGCACAGCCTGCGACCATCAGGCGCACGCCTTCCCAGTTTCGGATTGATCAAGGAGGAGTTTCGCTTGAACACCTACATGGCGAACGCGCAAACCGTGGAGCGCAAATGGTATGTCGTTGACGCGGACGGCATGGTGCTGGGACGCCTGGCCAGCCAGGTTGCCAACATCCTGCGCGGCAAACATAAACCAACCTGGACCCCGCACGTGGACACCGGGGATTTTGTCATCATTCTCAATTCCGACAAGGTCGTGCTGACCGGCAAAAAGCTGGACCAGAAGATCTACTACCGGCACAGCGGGTATGTGGGCGGCCTGAAGGAAACCAAATACCGCGAGCTGATGGAGAAGAAGTCTGACTTCGCCGTCAAGCAGGCGGTCAAGGGCATGCTGCCCAAGGGCCCCCTGGGCCGGGCGATGCTCAAGAAACTGTATGTCTACACCGGAAACGAGCACCTGCAGCAGGCCCAGAAGCCTGAGTTGCTTGCTCTTGAACGCTAAGAGGAGTGAAAGAACATGGCTGACATCAATGCAGTAGGCCGCCGCAAGAAAGCAGTCGCGCGCGTCCGCCTCGTCCCCGGCAAGGGCGACATCATCATCAACAAGCGTGAGCTGGACGATTATTTTGGTCTGGAGACGCTGAAAATGTCCGTGCGCCAGCCCCTGGTGCTGGTGAACGCCACCGGCTTTGACGTGCTGGTGAACGTTGTGGGCGGCGGGCTGACCGGCCAGGCCGGCGCCATCCGCCACGGCATCAGCCGCGCGCTGTGCAAGGCCAACCCCGAGCTGCGGGGCGAGCTGAAGCGCGCCGGCTTCCTCACCCGCGACCCGCGGATGAAGGAGCGCAAGAAGTACGGCCT
>JAAYEI010000063.1 GCA_012728815.1 Clostridiales bacterium | reverse complement strand
TGGAGATGGAGGTCTTGCCCAGGGCGATGCCCAAAACAGGGCTGCTGGGCAGGCTGGAGGGGTGGTAGGTGGTGTACCCGGGCCGTTTGACCATGGCCTGTACCTTGTAGTAATACGTCACCCCGGGCTTGCGGCTGGTGTCGATGAAGGTGGTGCCGCTGTACACCTTCTTGACGGTGGTGTAGGAGCCGGTTTTGGAGGTGGCCCGCTACACCTCATACATGTCGGCTGTGGGAACAGCCTTCCAGGTCAGCTTGATGGCGGTTGCGCTGTAGGTCTCAGCCTTCACGCCTGTTGGGGCAGGGCGCAGGCGCACCCACACGGGGGAGGAAAAGCCATATACAAAGCTAGTAATTTCAGTTGCCTGGACTTGCATGAAGATATAATCGGTACGCCAAAGCTTGAAATCTACTGTGGGATTATAACTAATACCCAATTCATGATGAAACATAGAACTGCCGCCTATTGATCCCATATAGGGTGTAAACTGATATCTAACATGATCAGGGTTGCTTACACCGACAAGGTGGATGGCGGCAAAGCGAACGGTGTCGCCCACATAGGCGCTGGTTCTGTCCGCCATGACGCTGACGCCTGTCACCATCTGCCCGGGCGCGGCGACCAGGGGCAGCAGGGACAGCAACAGCAGGGCGCAGAGCAGGGAGGCCAGGCTTTTTTTGAAGATGTTGTTCATCAGGTCTTCCTTTCTGTATTCAGTTTGTGGGGGGCGGTGGTCAAGGTGTGTTCGCGGACAGTTTACCTGGGATGTGCAAGCAGGGTTGTGACAGCGCCGTGGGGTCGTCGGGGAAGGCCGGGCCCGGGAGGGGGCTTTTCCGCCGGGCAAGCGGGCTACAAGCGGCCGCCTGCGAAAATTGCCATATGAGAATATCCAAGAAAACGGACCTTAAACAAATGAAAACGTTTCGTGACAAACCGCCATGTCTGCCCGGTTGTGCACCCAAATGGCGAAATCCGCGCCTGGACACCCGCAAGGAACACAGGAAAAACAAAAACAGGAACCGGGCGCCGCTGATGCCGCCGCATGCGCAGCGGGAGAACACCCTGGAGCGGCTGACCAGGACCCGGCCTGGAAGCGCCAACCCCCCGGGCGGGATGCCCGGGGGGTTGTTGTGCCGTCAGGTTGTCAGCGCCTGGTCAGGCCGCGCCCTCCCTGCTGTCCACCACGTAGACAAAGCCGCCGCCACGGCGGGTGTCACGCAGCCAGCGGGGCAGGTTGACCGCCAGGCGATGGCCGTTGTCATAGATGTCCAGCGCCGCTGTCTCCCCGCTGCCGGAGATGCCCACCACCGTCACCCAGTGCCAGGTCTCCAGCTGGGGGATGCCGCCGTTGTGCAGGTTGAGGAAGGCGACCGGTGAATCAGCCGCCAGGCCTTCACGGATGAAGGCCTCAACCGTCAGGCTGTCCGGGCGATGCCGCTCATCCCCCGGGATCTCCAGCACGCGGCTTTGGTACCCGGTGCCCAGCTGGGACAGCATCCGGTCCAGCCCCGCCTGCATCATCCAGGGGGAGTTGAGCCCCATGACGCCAGGGGTGAGGTAGTTCCAGCTGTGCTCCATCAGGTGGATGAAGCTGTCGCGGTCGCGCACCTCCATGGGCAGGGACAGCCGGCCCCCGCGGGCCAGGTAGTACAGGATGTGGCTGCCTGTGCAGGGGCCGCAGCCGGCCTTGCGCTGCCAGAAGCCAGGGTACCAATCCTGGTCGCAGCCAAAGTGCACCTGATGGCCGAAATCCGAAAACTGCAGGTATTCCGGTGTGCGAAGCGCGTGGGTCAATGGCCTCTCCTGCGCGCGCCCCGCGGCGCGCATCCTTGCTTTCAATCAGCGCCACCGTCAAGATGGCGCACCCACAGTATACCCGGGCGGGCGGCCTTTGGTCATGTCAGAACCGGCGCCTGGGCGCCGGTTGTGCATGGTGCCGGTGCTGTGGTCAGGCCGGCAGCTGGATGCCCGCCTCCCGGGTGGCCTCCACCAGCGCGTCCAGCGCCTTGATGATCTGCTCCTCCTTGTGCTCGCTCACCACGCAGAAGCGCAGGCGGGCCTTGCCCTTGGGCACCGCCGGGAAGACGGCCGGGGGCACGAAGACGCCCTTGTGGCGCAGCATGTTGGACAGCAGGAAAGCATCCTCGTCCGCGCCCACCAGAATGGGGATGATGGCGGTGTGGCCGGCCAGGCAGGTGTTCAGGTGGCGCTTGTGCGCCTCGCGCACGAAGGTGTTGATGGCCGTCTCCAGGGACTGGATGATGGTGGGGTCCTGACGCAGCAGGCGGATGGCCTCCAGGGTGGCCGCCGCCAGGGGCGGGGAGATGCCCACGGAGAACACAAAGCCGGGCAGGTTGTAGCGCAGGTAGTCGATGATGACCCGGGGCCCGGCCAGGTAGCCGCCGCAGGTGCCCAGGCCCTTGGACAGGGTGCCCATGTGGATGTCAATGTCGCCCCGCTCAAGGCCGAAGTACTCGTCCACGCCGCCGCCGGTCTTGCCAATCACGCAGGCGGAGTGCGCCTCATCCACCATCAGGAAGCAGCCGTATTTCTTTTTCAGCTCCACAAAGGCGGGAACAGGCGCGATGTCCCCGTCCATGCTGTAGGCGCCCTCGATGATGATCAGGCACTTCTTGTACTTGTCCCGCTGCTGCTTGAGGATGCTCTCCAGCGCCACGTGGTCGTTGTGGGGGAAGGGCTTGGAGGTGGCCTGGGACAGCCGGGTGCCCTGGTCAATGGAGTTGTGCGCCAGGGCGTCGTACAGGATGAGGTCATCCTTGCCGCAGAAGTTGCCCACCAGGGTGACGTTGGTGGCGTGGCCGGAGACCAGCACCAGGGCCGCCTCGGCGTTCTTCCAGTCGGCCAGCTCCGCCTCCAGCTCCTGGTAGAGGGATTTCTCGCCCGCCAGCAGCCGGGAGCCGGAGGCCGAGGTGCCGTAGCGGTCGATGGCTTCCTTGGCCGCCTCCCGGGTTTCCTCACGGCCGGACATGGCCACATAGTTGTAGGAGCCGAAGTTGAGCACCTCCTGCCCCTCCATGAGGCTCACATCCAGCAGGGCGCTGTCATGCTTGACAAAATAGGGGTTTTCCAGGCCCGATCCCAGCAGCGCCTGCTGGCGCGCGGCAAAGGCGAGGTACTCCTCGCTGTCCTCAAAGCGGGTGACCGGGGTGATGTCCTCCCGGGGCTGCTCGGGCCGGGTGTCCACGCCGCTTAAGTGCTTTGTGATGATGTCGCTGAGGTCATTGACCGTGGTGCACTGGCCGTATTCCTCCGTGGGGATGAGGACGGAGAAGATCTCCTCCACCTTGAGGGACACGCTGAGCACCTGGAGGGAGTCCCCGCCCAGGTCGTTGATGAAGTGGGCGTCATCCGCCACGCGGTCCGGGGGCAACTCCAGCGCCTCGGCGTACAGCCTGCGCACCTGCTCGCGGATCTGGTCCTGCCCGACCACCTCGGGCACCACCTCCTCCACCACCAGCGGCTCCTTGTCCGTCAGCGGCAGGGAGCCGGACCTGAGGTCCAGGTCGCGGTAGGGGATCAGGTTTTCCTCCAGGGATTTTTTGAGCGCCAGGCGCTTGACCTTGATGCCGTTGGCCAGCTCAAAGGGCGTGCGGGTGGCCAGCACCCGGGTAATCTGCTTGAGCACCGGCAGGCGCTTGTTGTTCTGCGCCACCTGGCGCATGAGCTGGGTGAGGAAGGCGTCGTCGCGGTAGCGCTCGCCCACGTTGAGCACCAGGGTGATGTCCTCATAGTTGGGGTGGGCATGGCGGCGGCGGCGCAGGCGGTTGATGCGGCTGGTGCCGGTGTTCTTGAGCCCCAGCACGCAGTACTGTTCCACGCCCTCGAGGTTGCCGAAGTAATCCTCTATCTCATCCGGGTAGACGTTCTCGCCGGACTCGTTGATGATGACGTCCTTGCTGCGGCCCTCCACATACATGCGCATGCCCTTTTCAAGCCGCACGATGTCCCCGGTGCGGTACCAGCCCTGGGCGTCCAGGTCGGCCGGGATGAGCTGGCCGCCCTTGAGCTGCCCGGTGTGCACGCTGCGCCCGCGGATGAGCATCTCGCCGGTGTTGGAGCGCTTGCCGTCGGACTCCACCTTGTACTCCACCGAGGCGAAGGGGCGCCCCACGGAGCCTGAGGTGCGGGTGTGCAGGTTCAGGCTGGTCTCCGCCGAGGTGATGGCGGTTTCCGTCATCCCGAAGCCGGAGATGGTGTAATAGCCCAGGGCGGCGATGTTGCGCATGTGCTCCCTGGGGGTGTGGCTGCCGCCCAGGATGACGCAGTTGACATCCGGCCCCAGCAGCTGGGCGTTGACCGACTTGAACAGCACGTTGCGGGCAAAGTCCATGCCAAAGGCGGGCACCACGTTTTGCAGGCCCAGGCTGAGGCCCTTCATGATTTTGAATGCCGCGCGCTTGAGCGGCGGCTGGGCGGCCACCTTTTTGTTGAGCCCGGCGGACAGGCTGTTGGCCAGCACCGGCACCGCGCACAGGAAGTTGACCCGGAAACGGCGCATGGCGCCCAGGATGGTGTCCGGCGCGCGGTCCTTGATGAAGACGGTCTCATAGCCGATGAAATTGCACCACATCACGCAGACCATGAAGCCGAAGATGTGGTGGAAGGGCAGGAAGGCCAGGTTGCGCTGCATGTGGTTGTTGACGATGCGCGGGTTGGCCTTGTGCAGCAGGTCGGAGTTGAGCACCTGCTCGCAGACGGCCACCTCGTCATACACAAAGATGCGGCTGGTGGCCGTGCTGCCGGAGGTGCACAGGGCCACCATCTTCCCCCAGACCGGCGTGAAGTCGCTGGCCTCAGGCGCGTCAAACATGGCCTGGGCGTTCACCTGGATGTAGTCCCCGTCCAGGTAGCGGTGGCCCTGGTAGATCACGCCCACCGCGCCGGCTTCCGCCAGCATGTGGCTGGTCATGTCCTCAGACAGCGTGGCGTTGAGCAGCAGGGGGTTGTAGCCGGCCTGCAGGACCGCCCAGAACATGGAGAACCACTCCTTGCAGGTGTCCACCTGGATGGCCACAAAGCGGCCCTGGTTGGCCTGGCCCAGCCTGTCCCGCAGGAAGGCGGCGTAGTTGACCGTCTGGCGTTTGTAATCCGCAAAGGTGGCGGAGCGCTCGGTATCCCCTTCCAGCCAGTGCGCGGCCACACGCTGGGGGTTTTCCACCGTCAGGTCATAGATGCGCGCCAGCGTCATGTCCTGGCGCAGCGCCTGGCAGCGTGCGGAGATGTCGGTAATCAGCGCCATGGGCGGGCCCTCCTTCTGGGTCATACCTGATAATAGGCAGCCAGGAAGCGCTGGAACAGGCGCCCCGGCAGGATGTCATGCAGAATGATGGCGGCGGTCTCATGCCAGCGTGTGACCCGAAGCCGCGCGGGCAGGCGCCCGCGCCTGAGCGCCCGGGCCAGCACCAGGCCAAAGCGTTCGGGGTCACCCCCGCCCGCCTCGTCACGGGCAATGGTGTCGCGCACGCGGGTGAAGCTGTCCTGGTACAGGGGGGACAGCCGCTGGGCGCTTTGCCGGTAGCGCTGGGCGCCGCCCCTATGGTCGCCCGGTTCCACCAGCATCACCTGGATCCGCTGGCCCCGGGTCTCCAGCATCAGGCACTCGCTGTAGCCTTCCAGCGCGTGCTTGGCGGCCACGTAGGCGCTTTGAAAGGGGGTGGGCATCAGCCCGTTGACGGAGGACAGCATCACCACCTTGCCCTGGCCGGCCGCCCGCATCAGCGGCAACACGGCCTGGGTGAGGCGGATGCTGCCCAGCAGCACCGTGTCCAGCACCGCCTGGTATTCCGCCAGGCTGGTCTCCTCAGCCGGGCCCAGGATGAGGATGCCCGCGGCGTTCACCAGCGCGTCCGGCGCGCCGGTGAGCTCATGAGCGGCCTCACAAAAGGCGCGCACGCTGGCATCGTCCCGCACGTCCAGGGGCAGGCGGATGCCCAGGGGGCCAGGCGTCCTGTCCGTTCCCTCAAAGGAGCGGGCACCGGACACCACCTGCCAGCCTGACTGAACCAGCGCCTGCGCCGCGGCCATTCCCAGGCCGCTGGACGCCCCGCTGAGCCACACCACCTTGCCCGCCATCCTGCCCTCCTCACAAAGTCTTCAACATATTATCCCATTCTGTCTATTTGTTCAAGCAATTGATTTACCTGTCGGTTGACCATAAAGCACATCTTCAGGGCCCGTCTTCGGCCTTTTTATGTGGATTTCGCGCAAATTGTGCCCGGACTTGACAAGATCGATGCTTAGACTGCCACAGCAAGTGGTATGCTAACTGTGAGCCGCTTGCGGCACGAGAAAAGTACAGGAGTGAGCAATCAAATGAAAAAACCAGGTTTCAAGCTGCTGCCCCTCTTGCTGGCGCTGGTGATGGCGCTGTCCCTGACCGGCGCGCTGGCGCAGACCGGCGGAGAACTGAAGATCCTGACCAACGTGACCGGTGGCAAGGACGACGCCGAGATGGTGCTCTTCCAGGAGGCGCTGGGCCAGGCGGTGGGCCTGACGGTGACCATGGAGAAGCCGGCCGCCAACTACGGCGACGTGGTGATGCAGAAGCTGGGCGCGGGCGAGGTCTATGACCTGATCTACCTCAACGCCCCGCAGATGTTCTACCTGCAGGAGCAGGGCGCCCTGACCGACCTGACCGATTACGTGACCGCCTCCCCCATCCTCAGCGACACCGCCGTCATTCCGGCGGATGAGTGGGACCAGGTGAAGGTGGACGGGCGCATCTACGCGGGCTTCAACAAGACCGAGGTGCACCGCCTGGTGAACATCAACAAGGCGGTGGCCAAAGCCGCCGGCATTGACGTGGACGCCATTGAGCCCACCCTGGAGGGCTACTACGAGGTCTTCAAGAAGATGAAGGAAGTGGGCGGCGAGGGCTTCTACGGCCTGAACGCCGTCATCAAGGACGCCTGGGACCTGCAGCCCTGGTTCGCCTCTGCCGGGCTGAAAGCCGGGCAGGTGGTGGCGGAGGACGGCAGCGTGAGCGTGCCCTACGCGTCTGAGGAAGCCATCCCGGTATGGGAGTGGCTGGCCAAGCTCTACGCCGAGGGCCTGTTGGATCCCGACTCCCTGACCGGTTCCTCCGGTGACATGCGCGGCAAGTTCAACACCGGCAAGACCGCCGTGGTGGTGGACTGGGCCGCCTGGACCGGCCTGTACAACCTCAACGCCGGGGAAGCCTTCCCCGAGCAGTTTGAGGCCTACCCATTGCCGGGCACCCAGACCCCTGACGGCGGCTACATGCTGGCCCGCGGCGACGCCTCCATCTGGGTGGTGCCCGCCAACGCCGCCAATGTGGAAGGCGCGGTCAAGGTGCTGGAGTTCTTCGCCACCCAGGAAGGCGGCGAGCTGCTCTCCCTGGGCATTGAGGGCCATGACTACAACCGCGACGCCGAGGGCAAGGTCATCTTCACCGAGGTGGGCCTGTCCCACAACAAGGACCACGGCGCGCCCTTCCCGGTGAGCCGCCAGTATGTGGACCCCATCGGCTTCCCGCCCAACGTGGAGCTGGCCATGAGCTACCTGCCCCATGCCAGCATCCAGCACTCCGACGCCCTGACGGACATGTACCGCCAGATTGTGGCCAAGTACGGCACCCAGATCGTCAACGGCACCATGAGCGGCGCTGAGGGCGTGGCCGCCATGCAGGAAGAGCTCAAGGCGGAAGGCGTCATCAAGTAAACCATAGCGACCAGGCCGGCCCGGCACCCCGGGCCGGCCTTTCATCATGGAGGCCATTGTGCAGATCTCCCCACGCAGGCCGTCCAGCCTGCTTCGGCGGCGGCTGAGACAGTACCGCGCCATCTACCTGATGATCCTGCCGGTGCTGGTCTATTTTCTGATTTTTTCGTTTTACCCGCTCATCCTGGGGCTGGTGCAAAGCCTGCAGAAGGAGCGGCTGCTGGGCACACCCCAGTTCATCGGCCTGGCCAACTACCAGTCGCTGCTGCGCGACCGCAACTTCCTGCAGGCGCTGTGGAACAGCCTGTACATCGGCAGCTTCTCGCTGGTGATCAACATCTTCACCGGCATGGTGCTGGCCGTCTCCCTCAACGAGCTGCGCAGCCGCGCGGTCAAAGCCACCGTGCAGACGGTGACCTTCCTGCCCTACCTGTTCAGCTGGACGGTGGTGGGCGGGGTGTGGGTGTATGTGCTCAGCCACAACGGCCTGGTCAACGGCATGCTGGACGCGCTGGGGCTGGACCGCATCAGCTTCTTCACCGTGCCTGCCTGGGGGCGCCCCGTGATGCTGTTCACCAACGCCTGGAAGCAGTCCGGCTATTTCGCGGTGCTGCTGCTGGCCAGCCTGGTGGGCATCGACCCGGAGGTATATGAGGCGGCGCACATTGACGGCGCCTCCCGCCTGCAGCAGATAGGCCGCATCAGCCTGCCCATGATGCTGCCCACGGTCAAAACCCTGCTGCTGCTGGGCGCCACCGGCGTGCTGCGCAACTTCGACCAGGTGCTGATCATGAGCCGCCCGGCCATCAAGGACAAGGTGGGCTCGGTGCTGCTGTTCATTTATGAGCAGGGCATTTTGAAGATGAAAATCGGCCTGGCCACCTCAGCCGCCGCGGTGGTGCTGGCCGCCACCTTCCTGATCGCGCTGGCGGTGCGCCGCGCCAGCCGCTATGAGGGGTCGCTGTATGATTAAGGCCGGCCGCGCGCACAACCTGCTGCCAAGAAACCAGCTCAGCCCGCTGCAGAAGGCCTTGAACTGGCTGCTGCTGCTGCTTTTTTTCGCCACCATGATCATCCCCATGCTCAATGTCCTCGCGGTGTCCTTTTCCCCGCGCCTGCAGTCCATGCAGCCGGGCGTCATCCTCTGGCCCAGCCAGTGGACGGTAAACGGCTACCAGACTGTCTGGACGCGGGCCAACCTGTCCCGGGCCTTTTTCAACTCCAGCCTGGTCAGCCTGGTCGGCACCGCGGTGCAGATCCTGCTCTCCAGCATGGCCGGCTATGTGCTGGTGCAGAAGAACCTGCCCTTCCGCAGGGCGCTGTCGCTGCTGATTCTGTTTACGCTGATGATCCCGGGGGACTTGACGCTGATCTCCATCTACGCGCTCAACAAGCAGCTGGGCCTGCTCAACAGCTACCAGGGGCTGATCCTCAACGGCCTGGTGAGCGGCTTCTCCATCCTGCTGATGCGCAACTACTTCCAGTCCGTGCCCGAGTCCCTGGCGGAGTCCGCCCGGATTGACAAGGCGGGCGAGCTGCGGGTCTTCGCCAGCATCTACCTGCCCCTCTCCCTGCCCGGCCTTGCCTCCATCACCTTCCTGGAGTTTGTGGGCAAGTGGAACGCGCTGATGATCCCGGTGACCATCATCTCAGACCCGGGGCTGTACACCCTGCCCATGGTGCTGCGCCAGCTGGCCTTTGCCACTGACAGCACCAGCGGAGTGGACTACATCGCCCCCAACGCCCAGATGGCGGCCATCGTCATCTCCGTCATCCCCCTCATCATTCTCTACACCTTCGCCCAACGCTTCCTGATTGGCGGGCTGACCCTGGGCGCCACGAAAGGCTGAGCCATGCACACCACCACCCTGAACCTTCACTTGCACCACCACCAGCAGGGCAGCAGCCTGCGGGTGCCCATCACCCTGAGCGCGGGCACCCGGGAGCTGCGCATCGCCTATGAGTATGCGCGCCGCCAGCCCCGGGAAGTGCCCGGCGGCCAGGCGCTGGATGAGGTGGCCGTCATCGACCTGGCGCTGGAGATGCCCGACGGCCGCCTGTGCGGGGCCTCCGGCTCTGAGCGGCAGGAAATCACCGTCAACGAGGCCTGGGCCACCCCGGGCTACCGCCCCGCGCGCCTGGTGGCAGGCGACTGGCAGGTGGTGCTGGGGCTGTACAAACTGCCCGCGGCCGGCTGCCAGGTGAAGCTGACCATCACCCAGCACGGCGCGCGGGAGCTGCTGCTGGTGGGGGACACCCATGTGCACACCCACCACTCCGACGGGCGCTACTCCCCCCAGGAGCTGGCCAGCCGCGCCGTGGCTGACGGGCTGGATTTTTTATGTATCTGCGACCACAACACCCAAAGCGCGCTGCGACATCTGCCCTCCACCCCCGAGCTGACCATCATCCCGGGGATGGAGCTTACCTGGTACCGCGGGCACTGCAACCTCTATGGCGTTTTGGACCCCGTATTGACCTATGTGGCCAACAGCGACGAGCAGGCGCTGGCCATCATCCGGGAAGGGGTGGCCCGGGATGCGCTGCTGTCCGTCAACCACCCCTTCTACCCGGGCTGTGAATGGCTGCTGGGGGAGGACCTACCGCCCCACCTGCTGGAGGTGTGGAACGGCCCCTTCGTGGCCCACAACCAGCAGGCGCTGGCGCATTGGCAGCAAACCCTGGCAGCGGGCAGGCGCCAGAACGTGATTGGCGGCAGCGACGCGCACCGCGCCCAGCTCTTCCGCCTGCCCGGCGCGCCCGCCACCTTTGTGTACAGCGCCTCGCGCATGCCCAGCGACATCCTGGCCGCGATGCGTGAGGGGCAGTGCTTCATCGGCATGGACCAGGACGCCCCGCGCCTGCGGCTGCAGTACGGCCAGACGGTCATGGGCGGCGTGGCGGACTGGGCGGCGGATACCCGGCTGCTGTTCACCATCCACCATCTGGGGGCGCAGGACGAGCTGCGGGTGATCACCCAGGACGGGCCCGCGCTGGTGGAGCGCCCGGGGGAGCGCTCGGTCTACAGCCAGGAGCTGCCGCTGAAACAGGACACGCGGTTTGCCCGGCTGGAGGTCTGGCGGGCGCTGCCCGGGCTGGGCCTCACCCTGGCCAGCCTGTCCAACCCCATCTATTTTGAGGCGGGGCGGGCGGACCAGGCCTAAGCCCCGGGCCCGGGCAGCCAGGGCCAAAGGTTTGAACAGCGCAAATGCGTGACATACCTAGGTATACTACGCATGTTGAAAGGAGCAGGTCATGAACCTCAGCTATCGTGTCGGCACGGAGTCCTCGCCCCTGGTCATCACCCTCTCCCTGGTGTTCGGCCTCATCCAGGTCGTCTCCCTGTGGCAGATCTTCAAGAAGGCGGATGAACCGGGCTGGGCCGCCATCATCCCCCTCTACAACCTGTACATCCTGTACAAGATCACCTGGGGCAGCGGCTGGCAGTTTTTGCTGCTGCTGATTCCCCTGGTAAACATCGTGGTGGCGATTATCACGGTCTTCAAGCTGTCCCGCGCCTTTGGCAAGGGCACGGGCTTTGGCTTTGGGCTGCTGTTCCTGCCATTCATCTTCATCCTCATCCTGGCCTTTGGGCCGGCCCAGTACCAGGGGCCGGTCTGGCCAGGCACCCGGCCCACCAGCGCCTAAACGGCAGGGAACACAGGCAGGAGCCCCGCATACCACCGGAAGGTGGCCATGCCACATCAGGCCGCCCCAGGCAGAGGGGGCGGCCCTGCCTTGCCCCCAAACGGGGGCAGGGAAGGCTTGCGGCAAGGGCCGCCTGGTTGACCGGCAGGCGGCCCGGCGCTACAATGGCAGGCATGTTTGTTGGGGGAGGTGGCGGGTGTGAAACAGTCCCGGCAGGCGGGCAGCCTGATGCTGCTGGTAGCCGCCGTCATCTGGGGCAGCGCCTTTGTGGCGCAAAGCCTGGGCATGGACCATGTGCAGCCCTTCACCTTCCAGGCGGTGCGCTCGCTGCTGGGCGCGCTGGCGCTGCTGCCCGTCATCCTCCTCTTTGACTGGCGCCGCAAAAAGAAACGGGGCGCCGCTGCCAGGCAACCGCTGTGGCCGCTGGTCAAAGGCGGCCTGCTGTGCGGCGCGGTGCTGTTTGTGGCCATCAACCTGCAGCAGTTTGGCCTGGTGGACAACACCGCGGGCAAGGCGGGCTTCCTGACCGCGCTGTACATCCTGATTGTGCCGGTTTACGGGCTGTTCCTGGGGCACCGCCCCGGCGCCCTCCTGTGGGTGAGCGTGGTGATCGCGGCGGTGGGCCTGTACCTGCTCAGCGTGACCGAGGCCTTCACCATCTCCCGAGGGGATGTCCTGCTCATCCTCTGCGCCTTCGCCTTCGCGCTGCAGATCATGCTGGTGGACCATTTTGTGGGCCGGGTCAACGGCATGAAGCTGTGCACGGCCCAGTTTCTGGTGTGCGGGCTGCTGTCCCTGCTGGCCATGTTCATGTTTGAGCAGCCCAGCGCCCGGGGCATCCTGGGTGCCGCCGGCCCGCTGCTGTATGCCGGGGTGCTGTCCTCCGGGGTGGCCTATACCCTGCAGATCCTGGCCCAGCGCACCACCCCGCCGGCGATTGCCTCCCTGCTGATGAGCCTGGAGGCGGTGTTCGCTGTCATCACCGGCATGCTGGTGCTGGGGGAGGTGCCCAGCCTGCGCGAGGTGCTGGGCAGCCTGCTGATGTTCGCCGCCATCCTGCTGGCCCAGCGCGGCGGCCAGCCGCAGCCCGCCCCGGAGGCGCCGGCGGCCTGAGCCCAATCAAGCCGGTAAGCCAGGCGTAAATCCGCGTGAAGTTTCAGGGAGGCGCCGCCCCGGCCAGGCATCAAGCAGTCATTGATGCTATAATGGGGTGGTGTTTTTTCTGGCGGGGCGCGTCTTCCCCGCGTGACGCAGCAAGGAGCGGCGATGAGGCTGACAGTACAGAACATCAACAAGAGCTTCGGAGACAAGCAGATCCTGCACGATGTGTCCTTTGAGGTGGTCT
Organism: Clostridiales bacterium; assembly: GCA_012728815.1. GTDB lineage: Bacteria > Bacillota > Clostridia > Christensenellales > Aristaeellaceae > UBA6115. The sequence continues at coordinate 18,755 of JAAYEI010000063.1, read as the reverse complement.
CCGGCCGGGCCATGGGCTTTCTGGGGCGCAACGGCGCCGGCAAGTCCACTACCATCCGCTGCCTGATGGATGTCTTCCGCCAGGACAGCGGCCAGTTCCTGCTGGACGGCCAGCCCTTCAGGCCCTGGTGGATGCGCATCGGCTACCTGCCCGAGGAGCGGGGCATGTATCAGAAAAACGAGGTGCTGGAGCAGCTGGTGTATTTTGCCATGCTGCGCGGCGCCAGCCGGGCGGAGGCCGCGCGCAGCGCCAACCACTGGGTTGACTACTTCGGGCTGGGCGAGTTCAAGAAGAAAAAGCTGGAGACCCTCTCCAAGGGCAACCAGCAGAAAATCCAGATTGCCCAGTCCTTCCTCAACGAGCCGGACATCCTGATCCTGGATGAGCCCTTCTCCGGCCTGGACCCGGTGAACGCGCAGATTTTCAAGGACACCATCGCCGATTTTGTGCGCCAGGGCAAGCTGGTCATCTTTTCCTCCCACCAGATGGGCTATGTGGAGGAGGTCTGCGATGACGTGACCCTCATCCACGAGGGGCGCATCATCCTGCACGGGGAACTGGACCGCATCAAGCGCGAGGAAGGCCGGGACAAGCTCTTCCTCGCCCTGACCGATGGGCGGGAGGGCCAGCAGGCCGATGCCCTGCGCGCCGCCTTCCCGGGGCTTCAGGTGCAGGCGGTGAAGGAGGGCCTGGTGCTGGACACCCGGGGCGCCCAGCTGACCGGCCCCCTGCTGCACTGGCTGGCCGAGCAGCAGCTGCCCATCCGGCGCTTTGGCCTGTATGAGCCCAGCCTGACGGACATCTTCATCACGAAAGTGGGTGAGGCCGCATGAGGGATTTTCTGACAGTCTTCCGCTACGAGTTCAAGACCCAGATGTTCAAGCGGGCGGCCATCATCACCATGCTGGTCATCATGGCCATCATGGTGGCGGTCACCAGCCTGCCGCGCATCATCGCCCTGTTTGACAAGGGGGACGCGGACAGCCCGCTGGACAACGGCATCAGCCAGGCCGGCTATGTGCAGGCTGAGGGCCAGGCCCAGGCGCTGCTGGACCGCATCCTGGGGGAGCGGGCCAGGCCCTACCCGGACCGGGACGCCCTGGTGCAGGCGCTGGAGGACCGGGAGGTGGAGGTGGGCTTTCTGCTTGGGGAGGACCTGAGCTACGAGGTGCTCTACCAGGACCGGCCCATGGACGACCGGCGCGACAGCCTGTTTGCCGACGCGCTGGCCCAGTACAGGCGCGAGCAGCTGCTGATGGAACATGGCCTGAGCCAGCAGGACTACGCCGCCATTGAGAACAGCGGCCTGACCGGCCACACCACGGTGCTGGGCCAGAACAGCATGAACAACTACATGATCAGCCTGCTCATGATGATCCTGGTGTACTTCATGGTGCTGATGTACGGCAGCAGCGTGTCCTCCATCATCGCCAGGGAAAAGGACAGCCGCACCATGGAAATTCTGATCACCTCCACCCGCCCCACCCAGCTGATCATCGGCAAGGTGGCGGCAGCCGGGCTGGCGGCCCTGGTTCAGTTTGGCGCCATCGTGCTGGTGACGGTGCTGGGCTTCCAGCTCAACAAAAGCACCTACCCGCCGGAGCTGCTGATGATGGTGTCCGGCTCCCTCACCCCCGCCTACATCCTGACCTACGCCTTCTTTTCCTTCTTTGGCTTTGTGCTCTACCTCTTCCTGTACGCGGCGCTGGGCTCCACCGTGTCCAAGATGGAGGACTTGGCCAGCGCCACGGGGCTGGTGCAGTTCCTGTTTATTGCCGCCTACATCCTGTCCACCCTGGCCGCGCAGATGCCTGGCAGCGCGCTGGCGGTGACCAGCAGCATCCTGCCCTTCACCTCCATCATGGTCATGCCCCTGCGCAGCGCCATGATCACCATCCCCTTGTGGGAACTGCTGCTGGCGGGCGCCCTGATGCTGCTGTTCGTGGCCTTCTTCGCCTTCCTCAGCATCAGAATCTACCGCTGGGGCAGCCTCAACTACGGCAACAAGACCAAGCTGCGCCGCATTGTGCAGGAAGCGCTGCGGCGGGAACATCGCTAGAACCAGGGCAGGGCCACAGAAGCGTCAGCCAGGGGCAGCCACCCCTGGCTTTTTTCGCGCCCAGGCAGGTCAGCCGCGCATCATGCGCGCCAGGAAGGCGCGGGTGCGGGGGTTCCGGGGCGCGGTGAACAGCCTGGACGGCACATCGTCCTCCACCACGCGCCCGGCGTCCATGAAGACCACGCGGTCGGCCGCGTCCCGGGCGAAGGCCATCTCATGGGTGACAATCAGCAGGGTCAGCCCGCTGTCCTTGAGGGTGCGGATGACACTGAGCACCTCGTCCACCATCTCCGGGTCCAGGGCGGAGGTGGGCTCGTCAAACAGCAACACCTGCGGCTCCATGCACAGCGCGCGGGCGATGGCCACGCGCTGTTTCTGCCCGCCGGACAGCTGGGCGGGCCGCGCGTCCCGGTAGGGCAGCATGCCCACCCGGTCCAGGTACAGCATGGCGCGCCGGACGCTGTCCGCCCGGGAACGCCTGAGCACCTTCACCTGGCCGGCGACGCAGTTGTTGAGGGCGCTGAGGTTGTTGAACAGGTTGAACTGCTGGAAGACCATGCCCACCCGGGCGTGCAGCAGGCCGGGCGGCAGCCCCAGCACGTCCTGGCCCTGGAAGAGGACGCGGCCTTCATCGGGCAGCTCCAGCAGGTTGATGCAGCGCAGGAGGGTGCTCTTGCCGGAACCCGAGGGACCGATGATGCACACCGCCTGCCCGGCCGCCACGGTTAAATCAATGCCGGTGAGGACGCTGTTGTCCCCGAAGCGCTTGACCAGGCCCTCCACCCGCAAAATGGGCTGGGCAGGCTGGACCGCGCGCGGTGTGCTCATGGTTCCCTCCTCAGCTCAATTTCCGCACGGTGGTCCGTCTGGGAACCGTACACGGTGTAGGAGGCGCTGCCGGACAGTTTGCTTTCCAGCAGGCGCAGCAGGCGGGTGAAGGTGAAGGTGAGGATGAAGTAGATGACCGCGGTGATGAAGAAGACCTCAAAGTACTTGTAGTAGGTGCCGGCGGCCGACTTGGACATGAAGAAGACCTCGGTGACCGAGATGACGTTCAGGACGCTGGAGTCCTTGATGTTCACCACAAACTCGTTGGCCACCGAAGGCAGGATGTTGCGGATGGCCTGGGGCAGGATGACGCCGGTCATCATCTGCCAGTGGCTCATGCCCACAGCGATGGCGGCCTCGGTCTGCCCCCGGTCGATGCTGAGGATGCCGCCGCGCACGATCTCCGCCATGTAGGCACCGGTGTTGACGGACACCACCAGGAAGGCGGCGCTCATGGCCGGGATGTTCAGCCCCAGGTACTGGGAGGCGCCGTAGTAAGCCACCATGGCCTGCACAATCATGGGCGTGCCGCGGAAGATTTCAATGTACGCGGTGAGCAGGCCGCGGGTCAGCGCCAGGGCGGCGCGCTTGACAAGGCTGGCGCCCCGCCTGAGGTTCAGTGTGCGCACGATGGCCACCAGCAGGCCGATGGCAAAGCCGGCCGCGGTGCCCACCACGGCAATCAGCAGGGTGTTGGCCGCGCCGCTGAGGAAGAGCGGCCAGTATTTCTGGATCAGAAAGGTGATCCAGCCAAAAAAGCTTGTAGGCAAGTTTCCTCCGGCAGGTCGGGGCGCGGACGGCGGCGGCCACCCGCGGCCCCAAGTTCAGGCGGCAGCCCGCTTTGGGGCCATGCCGCCTGTGCAAGGAATCAGATGGGGCCCTTTGCCGGCCTATTCACTCAGCGGCTGGCGGGCCATGGCCTCGTTCATCATGGTGAGGCGCTGCTCCTCGCTGATGCCGGCCAGGATGGCGTTGATTTTTTCCAGCAGCGGGCTGCCCTTTTGCAGGCCGACCGCCACCGTGGTGTCCGCCGCCAGGGTCTCAAACCCCTGGCCCTCCCCAAAGGAAGCGAAGCTGAACTCCGGGTTGGAGATCATGGCGCTCATGGCGCCGGGGCGCTCGGACACATAGCCGTCAATGCGGCTAGAGGCCAGGGCGACAATCATGGCGGTGAAGGTTTCCAATGCCGTTTCCTTCACGACGCCGGGAATCTGGTCGATGACGGAATAGTGGAAGGTGTTGAGCTGCCCGGTCACCCGCGCGCCGGCAAAATCCGCCAGGCTGGTGGCCTGGGCGTATGGCCCGTCCTTTCGCACCACGATCACCAGGTCGCTTTCGTAGTAGGGTTCGCTGAAGTCGATGCTGAGCATGCGCTCCTGGGTGGGGCTCATGCCGGCGATGATGGCGTCAATCTTGCCGGACATCAGCGCCAGGGGCAGGCCGTCCCACTCGGTTTTGACGATTTCCAGCTCCATGCCCAGGCCCTCGGCCACCAGGCGGGCCACCTGCACGTCATAGCCGTCGGCAAAGCCGCCCTCCTTGATGGGCACGGCGAACCCGCTGGCCCCGGTCTGGGTCCAGTTGAAGGGCGCGTAGTTGCACTCCATGCCCACGCGCAGCACCTCGGCCCCGCCCGCCATGGCGGTCACTGACAGGGCCAGCACCAGCAGCATCACAAACAGTTTCCTCATCCTGAACCTCCACAAAATCAATACAGGCAGCCCGGGCGCCAAGCCCGGCCGCCTGCAAACAGACGCTTCCGGCCTGATAGCGCTCCACGGCGTGTGCCGTGACAGTCGCCGGGATCTTCTCCCGGCGCCCAACGGGTCAGGCCCTGGCCCTGCCCCGTTTCGGTGGGCAGCCCTTTCCCCCGGGATCCCTGCCGCCAGGCGGCTCCCCCGGGCTACTCTTGCTCCCCACACCTCTATCCCCTCGGATATGAAGTTCCCCTGCACAATAGCAGACCAGGAGGGAAAGTCAAGGCAATCCGCACGGCCGCCCGGGGAAAAACGAAAGCAGAACAAATCACGGGCAGCTTTTCGCTGCCCGCCAATCAGGAATCAAGTGCCGCTACCGGTCCTGCGTCCCCCGTGGCCGGGTCAGCCGGTGGCTGTCCCGGGTGAGCTGATGGATGAGCGCGTCCGGCACGTCGCTTTCCAGCAGCACGCTGATCCAATGGTCCTTGTTCATGTGCCAGGCCGGGCGGATGCCCGCGAAGCTGCCGCACAGCACGGCGCCCTCCAGGGGCCGGCACTTGAGGTTCACAAACACCTGGCCATCCTTCTGCATCAGGATGCCAAACCACTTGCGGCTGCCAGCGTGGCGCGCCACGGTGGTTACAGGGTCCATCCGAAAGGGCTGGTCCACCAGCGCGCCGGGCAGCCCCGCGCAATACGCCAGCCAGGCCTGCCCGGTCATGGGGCGCGCCAGCTCAGCTCCAGCGCTGCCTCAAAGCTACCGTAGGTGCCACCGGCGGCGCCCACCACCCCGCGCTGCGCCTGCAGCCAGTCATCCAGCAGGCGGTTGAGGCGGAAAGACTCGTCCGGGCCGGTGTAGTACAGCTGCAGGCGCTCCGGCCTGTCCTCCAGCGCCTGGGCCAGCAGGGTGTCCAGCTCCTGCTGGCTCGCAAAGGAGGTGTAGCCGGTCATGTCCCTGTACTCCAGGGTGATTTCCCCTGAAGAGGGAAAATAGGAGTAGGAATAGCTGCTGATGAAGTGGCGGCGGTGGTTGCTGGCCAGCCAGTCGCGCGCGAAGCGCCCGAAATCAAAGAACTGGTCCTCCCCCACGTAGGCCATCTTCACCTGCGCGGGCTTGCCCGAAAGCAGCTGGTCCATGTGGGCGGTGAAGCTGGCCTCATCGGTAAAGGTGGTGTAGCCCGTCATGTCCTGGTAGGTCAGGCTCAGCTGCCCGGCATAGCGGGAGCCGCCGTCCTGGTAGCTGTCCACAAAGTAGAGGCGGCTGTTTTGCTTCATCCACTGGGAGATGCTGTGGTGGACATCAAAATGCCGGTCGGTGCCGTGGTAGGTGTAGCGGAGGGTGGGCTGCTGGCTGCCCAGCGCGGCGTGCAGCAGCAGGTCCAGCCCCGCCTCGTCCTGGAAGGGCTGGGCGCCCTCGCGCAGCAGGAGGTTGTATGCCAGGCTCTGGGCGCTGGGCGGCTTGACGATGCTGGAGGACCAGTCATGGTCGCGCGCGAGCAGGTCATCGTTCAAGCCGAAGTAGTCATACCCCTCCTCCCCGCCCACGGGGTCGTTCCAGGTGGGGTCCACCCAGACCCAGTCCTCCCCCAGGCGCACCAGGTTCCAGGCATGCAGCTGCCCGCGGCTGTAGCCGGTTACGTAGAGGTTGTCAATGCCCACCTCGTGCAGCAGGATGCGGTAGGCCAGGGCATAGCTTTCGCACACCCCCTCCCCCCGCAGCAGCACGCCCTCGGGGGTGTGGATGGTCATGGGCTCATCATACTCGGCGTTGTGGGTGAGCCAGTCGTGCAGCCAGAGGGCCATTTCAAAATCCCCATCCAGCTGCTGCGCCCCTGCCTCGCGGGCGATGGCGATGACCTTGCCCGGCAGGGTGGTCTCATCCTCCCGCGCCTGGGGCTCATAGCAGTACAGCGGCTCGCTTTGCAGCTTCAGGCTGCGGAAGGCGGCGTCATACACGCTGACCTCCACCAGGTACTGCCCGGGTTGCCCCGGGGTGAAGCGGTAGGTGCCCTGGTCGGATTGCTTCTGCCGGTCGATGCCCTGGAAGGTCTGGGCCTGCTCGCGGTCGGGGGTGTAGTACAGGTTGAACTCAAAGGTGAGCCCGGTGGCGTCGGGCACCACCACAGCGATGGTGACCTCCTCGCCGGTCACCAGGTAGGCGTGGGAGGCCTTCAGGTAGGCGTATTCCAGCTCCCGCGCGTTGGCCTCGCCCAGGGCGGGCAGGGCAAGGGCGGTGAACAGGGCCAGCAGCAGCAGCAGGTGGGCGGTCAACTTGCGCATTGAAGGCATCATGGTGCTTCCTTTCAGTCAGGGGGAAGGGCATAACCGGATGCTAACAAAGCCAGGCACCCCGGTCAAGAACGCCCGGGAAATCCATGTAAAACGACCACCGGCGCGGGCGCGCCGGCGGTTGTTTCAGGGCGGGCAACCCCTGCCTGCCCCAGGCTCCGGATGCTGTCAGAAAATGTGCAGGTTGACGAACACGCCCGCCAGCAGGGAGGCCACCAGAGACACCACGGTGATCTGGGTGTTGATGGAGGGGCCGGCGGTGTCCTTGAAGGGGTCCCCCACGGTGTCGCCGATGACGGCGGCCTTGTGGGCCTCTGAGCCCTTGCCGCCCTCGTGGCCGGCCTCCACATACTTCTTGCCGTTGTCCCACAGGCCGCCGGCGTTGGACATGAACAGCGCCAGCAGGAGGCCGGAGACGATGTTGCCCAGCAGGAAGCCGCCAATGGCGTTCACCCCGCCGATGAAGCCCACCAGGATGGTGATGACGATGGCGAACATGCCGGCGGGGATCAGCTCCTTGAGCGCGCCGGTGGTGGCGATGTCAATGCACTTGTTGTACTCCGGCTCGGCCCCCGGGCGGCCTTCCGCCAGGCCGGGGATCTCCTTGAACTGGCGGCGGATTTCCGCAATCATGCGCTGGGCGTTCTTGTCCACCCCCAGGATCAGCATGGCGGAGAACACCGCCGGCACCGCGGCCCCCACCAGGGTGCCAAAGAAGACGGTGGGGTTGGTCAGGTCAAAGCCGACCAGCCGCTCGGCCGCCCGGCCCAGCTCCACCAGCACGGCGTTGACCTCGCTCATGAAGGCGCCCAGCAGCGCGATGACGGTCAGGCCGGCAGCGCCGATGGCAAAGCCCTTGGTGACCGCCTTCACGGTGTTGCCGGCGGAATCCAGCTCATCCGCCACCCGGATGGTGTCCTCCCCCAGGCCGCCCATCTCGGCCAGGCCGCGGGCGTTGTCCACGATGGGGCCATAGGCGTCGTTGCTGATGATCATGCCCACGATGGACAGCATGCCCACCGCCGCCATGGCGATGCCGTACATCGCGTAGCCCGGGCCCATGGGCTCACACAGCTTGTAGGCCACCATGGCCGAGAGGGCAATGCCCACCATGGCCGGCATGACGGAGATCAGGCCGTAGGACACGCCGGAAAGGATGGTGAAGGCCGGGCCGGACTTGGAGGCGTGCGCCACCTTTTTGACGATGGGCCTGCTGTCATCGGTGAAGTAGTTGGTGGCCAGGCCGATGATGACCCCCACAAACAGCCCCACCGTGGAGGCGCCCCAGACGCGCCAGGCAAAGCCCTTGAACAGGAGGGTGGCCAGCGCCGTGAGCGCCAGGAAGACGCCGGTGGTGACATAGGTGGAGTTGTTCAGCGCCTTGGTGGGGCTGCCATGCTCATTGATTCTGGCGGTGAAGATGCCGATGATGGAGGAGATCAGCCCCAGGGCCGAATACAGGATGACCATCAGCGAGGCGTTGCCCAGCCGGCCCCCGTCCAGCGCCGAGGCCATGACCAGGGCGGCTGACATGGAGGCGATGTTGGAGTCAAACAGGTCAGCGCCCATGCCGGCCACGTCGCCCACGTTGTCGCCCACGTTGTCGGCGATGACGGCGGGGTTGCGGGGGTCATCCTCGGGGATGCCCAGCTCCACCTTGCCGGCCAGGTCGGCGGACACGTCCGCGGTCTTGGTGAAGATGCCGCCGCCTGCCTTGGCGAACAGCGCCAGGGAGCTGGCGCCAAAGGAGAAGCCCAGCAGCATGGTGCTGTCCCCGGTGAGCAGCAGCACGCCTAGCACGCCCAGCAGGCAGGAGCCCACCACCATCAGGCCCATCACGGCGCCGCCGCGGAAACCAATCAGGAAGGCCGGCCGGATGCCCTTGGTGGCCGCTTCCGCGCAGCGGGCGTTGGCAAGGGATGCCACCATGATGCCAATCTTGCCCGCGATGGCGGAGAAGATGGTGCCGGCGATGTAGGACAGCGCCATGGTGAGGTTCCTATCCACCCCACCCTGCCAGACGGGCTTTGGCAGGAAGAGGAAGATCAGCGCGGCCGCGATGCCGGCGAAGCCGGCCAGCACGGTGTACTCCTTGCGCATGAAGGTGTTGGCGCCTTCGCGGATCAGGCCCGCGATGCGCTCAATGGTCTTGTTCTCGTTTTTTTGCTGTTTGACCCAAACAGCCAGGTACACCGCGTACACAAACGCGAGGATGGCTGCCAGCAGTGCGATCACATAGGCCGCCGTGACTCCCAGTGCCATGATGTTTCCTCCTTGGTTATGTCATGATGAAACCTTGCAGAGTATACACCCGGGGGCCGGGAAATGCCAGTGGGGCCGCGGAAACGCCTGGAACATTGTCCCTTCGCGCAAAAACAAGGATGACAAAAAACACCCTGTGAGGCGGCCTCCGGTCCCGGCCAGGGGTAAAAAATGGCCGCCTGGTTGAACACCGGCGGCAGCCATGGATGAGCACATAACAGCCCGGTCCGAATTTGGTTCAGCGGGCCCGCCTACCGCCCCCGGTGGTAGAGCCGCCGGCTCTGGTACTGGGGGTCGCAGGTCAGGTTGACCTTGAGGCGGCGGAAGATGTTTTCATCCACAGCCGAAAGGATGACGGTGGTGTGCACCTCGCAGCCTTTGAGCAGGGGCAGCTGGGACAGCGCCAGCGCGGCCTTCTCTGACTGCGCGGCGGTGATGGACAGGGCCACCAGCACCTCATCGGTGTGCAGGCGGGGGTTGGAGTTGCCCAGGTAGTTGAGCTTCAGGTCCTGGATGGGGCCGATGACCTCCGGCGGGATCAGCTTCTCGCTTTTGGGGATGCCCGCCAGCGCCTTGAGGGCGTTGAGCAGCAGGGCGCTGGAGGGCCCCAGCAGGCTGGAGGTCTTGCCGGTGATGAGGCTGCCGTCCCCCAGCTGGATGGCGGCGGCCGGGTAGCCGGTGGCTTCGGCGCGCTTGCGCGAGGTGGCGATGACCGGGCGGTCGTCATCGGACAGGTTCAGCTGCTGCATGAGCATGCGCAGCTTGCCCACCTCCTCCTCGCTGGCCAGGCCGCGGCGCTGGTCACACAGGGTGTCATACATCCGCCGCACCACCTCCTGGCGCGCGGCCTCCACCACCACCTGCTGGTCGGTGATGCAGTTGCCCACCATGTTGACGCCCATGTCGGTGGGGGACTTGTAAGGCATGTCGCCCCAGATGCGCTCCAGGATGGCCTGCAGCACCGGAAAGACCTCCACATCCCGGTTGTAGTTGACCGCCTGCACATGGTAGGCCTCCAGGTGGAAGGGGTCGATCATGTTCACATCGCCCAGGTCCACCGTGGCCGCCTCATAGGCCACGTTGACCGGGTGGCGCAGGGGCAGGTTCCAGATGGGGAAGGTTTCAAACTTGGCAAAGCCCGATTTGATGCCCTTTTGCATGTCCTGGTACATCTGCGACAGGCAGACCGCCATCTTGCCGCTGCCGGGCCCGGGCGCGGTGACCAGCACCAGCGGGCGGGTGGTGGCCACATAGTCGTTCTTGCCGTAGCCCTTGTCGCTGACCACCAGGGAGATGTCGGAGGGGTAGCCCGGGATGGGGTAGTGCAAATACACCTTCATGCCCAGGCTGCGCAGCCGCCTGCGGAAGGCCACCGCCTGGTGCTGGTTGTTCCAGTGGGTGATGACCACGCTGTCCACCAGCATGTCCACCGCGCGGAAGGCGTCAATCAGCCGCAGCACATCCTGGTCGTAGGTGATGCCCAGGTCGCCGCGCACCTTGTTCTTGGCGATGTCATCCGCTGAGATGGCCACCACCACCTCGGTCTGCTCGCGCAGGTTGAGCAGCATGCTGATTTTGCTGTCCGGGCGGAAGCCCGGCAGCACCCGGGCGGCATGGTTGTCATCAAACAGCTTGCCGCCCAGCTCCAGGTAGAGCTTGCCGCCAAACTGGTTCACCCGCTCCAGGATTTTTTCGGACTGGGTGCGGGTGTAGAGCGCGTGGTCAAAACCTAAGGGCATGTGACCTCCTCACATAAAAGCAGGGGCAGCCGCCCCAAAGCAAATATAAACGTACTTTATTCTATGGCAAGCACTGCCCTTTTGCAAGCGCGGGCGGGGTGGCGCGGAAACCAGGGCACGCGTTTTGCCAAGGCGCCGCCCGCGGGCGGCGCGCTCAGGCGCCGTGCTCGGGGATGACGCCGTAGAACACCAGGTCTTCCTCGCCGTCGTTCACCAGGTAATGGCTGCCGCCCTTGGGGCAGTGCTGGACCGCGCCGGGGAAGACCCGCTCCTCCCCCGCGGGGGTGACCATCTTGCCGGTGCCGGAAATGAAAAACATGGTCTCGCTGCTGGTGTCGTGGCTGTGCAGGCCAAAGCCTGAGCCGGGCAACAACCGGCCGCGGAAGACGCGGTTGTGCTCGGTGACGTACTGGCGAATGCCAAAGGTGCCCTGGCCACCGCGGGGCTGCTGGATGAGCTGTTCCTCCACCTGGTCAAAATCGATGTGCATGGCTTCCTCCTGTGATGTGTTGATGGGCCGAGCCCGCCCCGGGCGCGGGGTACAGGGTTACAGGCTGAAGGGGTTGAGCCAGGCGCGGCGCCCCTGGCTGTCCTCCAGCACCACGCGCACAAAGCGCTCGCCGCCATCCCGGTTGAGGCGGTAATTGCCCTGGGTGAGGGCCTCCCCGCTCACAACCCTGCCCCCGTTCCAGGGCAGGTTGGAGTGGAAGATGATGTGTTGTACCGGGGAGCAGGCCACCTCCACCCTGTCCCCCACCAGGCTGACCCGCTCAAAGCGCGGGCCGCAGCTGGCGTAGTACCGCCCCTGGCGCAGCGCCTCCAGGATGGCCCCGGGGCTGTTGCTGTCCGCCTGCACCAGGGTGAAGCCCGTGAAGCGCTCATGCCCGTAATAATGCGTGTCATCCGTGGCGATGGTGGGCAGCAGCTGCCCCTCCACCGCCAGCAGGTCCAGCAGCTGGGTGGCCTCCGCCCGCGGGGGGTTGTAGGGCGGGCCGGAGAAGCCGTTGTAGATTTCCACCCCGTCCAGGCCCTGCAGCGCCTGCAGGGTGGACAGGCGGTTCAGGGACCAGTGCGGGTGCGCCAGGAAACACAGCCCGCCATGGGCGTGAATCAGTTCCAGCGCCTCCTGCGAGGGCAGCCCCGGGCGCAGATGCCGCGTGAAATCCTGGTCCACCCCGATGCCCAGCAGGTGGATGACCTCGCTCTGGCTGAGGTTGTCATCCAGCTCAATCCCCCGGAGCAAGGCCATGGGGCCCTGGTAGTCCTCCAGGATGGTCAGCCGGCGGTGGTCTGTGACCGCGATAAAGTCATACCCGGCCGCTTCATAGGCCTGCGCGGCCTCAAGCGGTGAGAGGCGGCCGTCAGAGGCCGTGGTGTGCAGGTGCAGGTTGCCCTTGTACTCGCGGCTGCCCCGCTCAAAAACAATCACCTATGCGTTTCCCCCTTGCTGGCTGTTCTGCCTGCCATCTTATCACCCGAACGCATCATAGACAAGCGCCGGGGCCATGGGCCCCGGCGCGGTGTGAACACCAGGCTGTTGGTGGCCGCTCAGAAGCGCAGCATGGCCAGATAGCGCCCGCCCAGGTCCAGGTCATCGGGGCTGATAGCGTACAGCTCGCCGCCCTGCTGCAGCACCTGCGTGGCCGCCTCGTCCAGCCGGGCGCGCTCGCCTTCTGGCACCTGGTACTGGCTCAGCAGCATCGCCACCCTGCCCTCCCCCGCCGCCTGGTGGATGGCCGGGAGCCTGCTCTCGGCCTTGCCCTCCTTGCGCGCGTTGCGGATGCGGGTGGTGAAGCTGTCCAGCACCTTGTGCACCTGCGGCTGCAGGATGTCCCGCACCTGGGCGCTGAGCTGGCGGTGGTCCAGGGAATCCAGCGGCTGGGTGATGGCGCCCTCCAGGTAGAAATTGCCCTTGGCGAAGCCGCGGTACTGGGCCAGGTTGCTCTCCGTGCCCGCCAGGATCATGGGCAGGCCCGTCTGCTTGTGCAGCTTGGTGAAGGCCTCGTCCAGGTAGCGGAAGTACTTCTCCCTGTCCTTTTGCACCTCCTCCGCCCGGGCCCGGTGGCCGTGGTGGGTGCCGATCAGGCCAGAATAGCTGCCCACATTGAGGTCCGCCTGCTTGTCAAAATCATCAAACAGTTCAGGGAAGCTGGCCTTGACATCCGGCAGCTCCACCTGGGCGGTGCCCTCCCGGCTGACCTGGTGGATGGTAAAGCGGTCGCGGCTGATGTCCACCAGATAGGCCTGGGCGGTGGACTGCAGCAGCGGGTAGATGGGCAGCAGGTGAAAGTGGTCGCCCACGATGACCTGTTCGGCAATGGCCTCTTCCAGGTGGAAGGTGGCCAGCTGGCCCTGGGCCGCCAGCACGGCCAGCCCTTCGGTGGTGTGGGCCCAGAAGGCCTGGTCCTCCTGCAGGGTGGTAAGCCTGGCGATGAGCCCCTCCCAGTCCCTTCTGGGCCAGCGCTCCGTCAGCAGGGCTTCGGCCTGCTGGATGCTGTTCTTGAACACGATGGGGTCGCGCTGGTTGTCCGGATAGGCCCGGTGGGTGGGCAGAAAAATAGACACCCGGGGGCCCTGCGCCTGCAGCAGGCCGGTGATGGCCGCGTCGCGCTGTGCAACATCAATCATATAAGATGCCTCCTTGTTATCAAGTACACAATGTCGGCATTGCGCTCATGTTCTATATACCCGGTTTTACGGGGCGTCGGGGCCAGACTGCCCCAAAACCGGGCTGCCCGGGGCTGTGATACGGGTCATGGCAGCCTGCCTTGTCCCGGGTGCCGGCGTAGCGCCCAGAACGCCAGCCAGGCGATGTACAGGAAGGCCGCGCAGGCCAGGATCCACAGGAAATCGCGCAGCAGGCTGTCATGGGATAGGGTGTAAAAGCCCTTCACCAGCAGGTGTCCGCCCAGGTAGGCCAGCGGCAGGCCCAGCAGCAGCCTGAGGGCCTGGGCGGCGCGCGGCTGCCGGCGCAGCAACAGCAGCAGCAGGCCCAGGGCCAGGGCAAGGCCGGCTGCCAGGTAGATGTAGTAGATCAAGGCCAGGCGCGGCAGCACCATGAAGCCCCCGTCCGGGAAGAGGTCCGCGCCGTAGGCCAGCACGCTGGGCTCGCCAGGTTTGACATAGTAGGCGGACAGGCGCTGCCCGGAAGAAGGCTCCGGCAGCAGCAGGCTGTCCTGCCCGGGCCTGCTGTCAAAGCGGCGCGTATACAGCGAGATTTCCGTCCCCTGCAGGGCTGGGTTGTCAGGGTCCGTCAAGGGCTGCACCATGGCATAGACGCCCGGCTGCGCGATGTCCACCTGCACAAAGCCCTCCCGGGGCGTGAAATGCAGCAGGTGCTGCGCCTGCTGCCAGCTGAGGTAGTTCCGCTGCGTGCCAAAGGCCAGAAAGGCGGTGGCCAGGGCCAGCGCGAGGCTGGCCGCCAGCAGGGCCGCCAGCCAGCGGCGCTTTTTCAGGTCCCGGCTGATCCCGCTCATGGGCAGCGCAGCCGCTGTGATGGGCGGCGAATCCGCCTTGAGCGCCGCCAGCTCTGCCGCGCAGGCGGCGCAGCCGGCCAGGTGTTCCTCCACCAGCGCGCGGCTGGCGGCACTGGCCAGGCCTTCGCCGTAGAGGGGCAGCAGGTCGGAAATGACAGCACAATCAAGTTTCATCCTCATCCTCCAATGTCCTCATCAAGGCCTTGCGCGCCCTGTGGTAGACCACGCAGGCCCAGTTGTCGCTGCGGCCATAGAGCGCCGCAATCTGTCGGAAGCTGAGCCCCTGCAGGGCGCGCAGAAGCAGGATGTGGCGCGCGGGCTCCTCCAGGGCGAGGGCGGCGTCAAGCGCGCGCTCCCCCGCGTCCTTGCGGGCCAGCAGGTCGGCGGGGTCCTCCCAGTGAACCGGTTCTGGCACCTGCGCCATCAGCACGCTGCGGCCCTGCCTTCGCAGCTGGTCCAGCCAGAGGTTGCGCGCGATGCTGCACAGCCAGACGCGCAGCTCGCCCTCCCCCCGGAAGGTGTGCAGCCTGTCCATGGCCCGCAGGAAGGTGGCGCTGGTGAGGTCCTCCGCCGCCATCTGCTGGCCGCACAGGCGCAACGCATAGCGGTAGACATCCTGAAAATAGGCCTGGTAGATCTGCTCCAACTGCTCCACAGCGCACCCCCCTTGCCCATATGACGCGCGAAAAGCCTGAATCTGACAGGCGCGGCACTTTGCTGCCCCTTACTATACAACAAGCGGGGCAAAGGCTTCATGATGATTGTTTTGTTTGAAGAAAAAAATGGACAAGGCGGCGCGGCCGGCCCCTTTGCCGGCAAAACAAACCCTCCCGCTGCCCGGGGAAAACGGCGCGGGCAGCGGGAGGGATGACAGGGCGGCGCCTGATGGCGCCGCCAGGGTGCCGGGATGCCCGGGCCCCCGGGTTCAGCAGGTTTGGTTCAGGCGCCCAGCGCCTGGTGCCCGGCCTGCCCCAGCACCTCGTGGCTGAGCTGGCCCAGGATGCGGATGCCCTCCACGATGCTGTCCCGGGGCGGCAGGGAAAAGTTGATGCGGATGCCGTTGTTGGGCACGCCTGGGTCCACCGTGAAGGCGGAGCCCGGCACGGTGATCACCTTGCGCTGGACCGCCTCCTGCACAAAGGGCAGGGAATCCATGCCCTCGGGCAACCAGGCCATGATGAAGAAGCCGCCCTCCGGCTTGTGCCAACGCACCCCGGGGTGGAAATGTGCCGCCATCTCCCGGGCCATCAGGTCGCGCTTTTCCCGGTACCGCCGCCTGAGGGCCTCCACATGGCGGGTGTAGTCATGGCTGGTGAGGAACTCATGGGTGACCAGCTGGTAGAGGGTGCTGGAATGCACGTCCACCCCCTGCTTGGCCACCTTGAAGCTGGGGTGCAGCGCCTTGGGGTAGACCAGGTAGCCCACGCGCATGCCGGGGGCCAGGGTCTTGGAAAAGCTGCCGGCGTACAGCACCAGGCCCTCCTCGTCCCGGGACTTGAGGGAGGGCACCCAGTCCCCCTCGTAGCGCAGCTCGCCATAGGGGTTGTCCTCAAACACCAGCACCTGGTAGCGCCTTGCCAGCTCATAAATGGCCAGGCGCTTCTCCTGGGAGGTGGTGAGCCCGGAGGGGTTCTGGAAGGTGGGGATGAGGTAGAACAGCCGCACCCCGCCCTGGGCGAAGGCGGCCTCCAGGGCCTCCAGGTTGACGCCGTCCGCCTCCAGCGGCACGCTGCGCAGCCGCGCGCCATAGGAGCGGAAGGCGTTCATGCAGCCCACAAAGGAGGGGTTCTCCACCACCACGGTGTCCCCCTCGTTGACAAAAAGCTTGGCCACCAAATCGGCGCATTGCTGGCCGCCGGAGAGGATGATCAGTTCCTCGCGCGCAAAGTCCAGTTGCTCCGTTTTGCTCAGGTAATCCTTCAGGCTGGCCACCAGCGGCGGGTAGCCCTCTGAGATGCCGTAGGAGAGCATGGCGGCGCTTTGCTCGCGCAGCGCGCGGGCGGTGATCTGCGCGATTTTCTCCACCGGGAAGCTGGCCGGCTCCGGCGCGCCGCCGCCAAAGGAAATCATGCCCGGCTCGCCCGCCAGCTTCAACAGTTCGCGGATGATGGAGCCCTGCGCCCCCCGCATGCGGTCAGCCAGTTGATACATCCCAACACCTCCCCGGCGTATTGCTAAAATTGTATACCATAAGGCCGGCCTTCCTGCAAGATGTTTCATTTTTCTTTAAATAAACTTGACATCGCCGCCCGGGAAATATACACTGTCCTTGTTTGTTTATTGGCAAGCTGCCTAATGTTTTTATGCTGTTTGTGCAAATTGGGCACGACAGTCCCTAATGTGCCACGGTGCATGATTATCAGGCGCCGGGCCGCGACAAATCAATAAGGAGCGCGTTGACATGACCAAGAACCAGAAACTGCTCACCTGGGTGGAAGACATGCGGGAAATGTGCCAGCCCGACCAGCTGGTGTGGTGCGATGGCTCCCAGGCGGAGTATGACGCGCTGATGGACCAGATGGTGGCCTCCGGCGCTGCCGTGCGCCTGAACCCCAAGCTGCGCCCCGGGTCCTACCTCTTCCGCAGCCACCCCAGCGACGTCGCGCGGGTGGAGGACCGCACCTTCATCGCCGCGGCCACCAAGGAGGAGGCCGGCCCCAACAACAACTGGGCCGACCCGGTTGAGCTGCGCGCCCGGCTGGTGGAGCTGTACACCGGCTGCATGCGCGGGCGCACCATGTATGTGATTCCCTTTGTGATGGGGCCGCTGGGCTCGCCCTTTTCCCTGGTGGGGGTGGAGCTGACCGACAGCCCCTACGTGGTGGTGAACATGCGCCACATGACCCGCATGGGCACCCAGGCCCTTGAGGAGCTGGGCGACACGGGCGATTTCGTGCCCTGCCTGCACTCCGTGGGCGCGCCCCTTGAGCCCGGGCAGGAGGATGTGGCCTGGCCCTGCGCGCCGATGGAGCAGAAGTACATCGCCCACTTCCCGGAGGACCTGTCCATCTGGTCCTATGGTTCCGGCTACGGCGGCAACGCCCTGCTGGGCAAGAAATGCCTGGCGCTGCGCATCGCCTCACTGAAGGCCAGAGAGGAGAACTGGCTGGCGGAGCACATGCTCATCCTGGGCCTGACAGACCCAAAGGGCCGCAAGACCTGGATCAGCGCCGCCTTCCCCAGCGCCTGCGGCAAGACCAACCTGGCCATGCTGGTGCCCACCCTGCCCGGCTACCAGGTGGAGACCGTGGGCGATGACATCGCCTGGCTGCGCCGGGGCGAGGACGGCAGCCTGCGCGCGGTGAACCCGGAAGCCGGCTTCTTCGGCGTGGCGCCGGGCACCTCCTACCAGTCCAACCCCAGCGCCATGCGCACCATTGAAACCAACACCATCTTCACCAACGTCGCGCTGACAGATGAGGGCGACGTGTGGTGGGAGGGCATCGGCCATGACGCGCCCGCGCACCTGATTGACTGGCAGGGCAAGGACTGGCATCCGGGGGATGAGCGGCCCGCCGCCCACCCCAATGCCCGCTTCACGGTGTCCGCCAGCCAGTGCCCGGTGATTTCGCCTGACTGGGAGAAGCCCGAGGGCGTGCCCATCAGCGCCATCCTGCTGGGCGGGCGGCGGCCCAAGACGGTGCCGCTGGTGGTGGAAGGCCGCGATTTTGCCCACGGCGTTTTCCTGGGCTCCATCATGGGCTCACAGATTACCGCGGCCGCCATCTCCGACAAAATCGGCCAGGTGCGGCGCGATCCCTTCGCCATGCTGCCCTTCTGCGGCTACAGCCTGAGCGCCTACCTGCAGCACTGGCTGGACGCCAGGGAGTGGATTGACGCGGACAAGCTGCCCCGCTTCTTCCATGTGAACTGGTTCCGCCGGGACGAGGCAGGCCGTTTCCTGTGGCCTGGCTTTGGCGACAACGTGCGGGTGCTGGAGTGGGTGGTGAAGCGTGTCAACGGCGAGGTGGAGGCGCAGGACAGCCCGCTGGGCCTGCTGCCCCACGCGAAGGACATCAACACCCAGGGCCTGGGCGAGGTGGACATGGACACCCTGCTGGCGCTCAGCAAGGAGGAATGGCTGGAGGAGGCCGCCTCCATCCGCGCCTACTATGAGCAGCTGGGCGGCGTGCCCGCGGAGCTGCAGGCACTGCTGGAAGACATGGAGAAGCGCCTGAAGTAGGCTGTCAGAACAAAGCAACATCAGCACAACCCGGGGCTTTATGCCCCGGGTTGTTTGCCTGCATGGCCCCTGTGGGCCAGTGCGGTTCCCTCAGCCGCCGCCCGCGCTTTAGCAGGCGGCGCGGATTTATCTGTTGGGTATGGGTGGCAGGCATGGCCAAGCAATGCCCGGCCCGCTGGCGGAGCCGAACGGCCCGATGGCGGAGCCGAACGGCCCGATGGC
>JAAYEI010000062.1 GCA_012728815.1 Clostridiales bacterium | reverse complement strand
TGGCCGCCAACTCCGCTGAGATTGACGTCTATACCGGCGCCACCTGGACCAGCCGCGGCTTCATTGAGGCCCTGCACCAGGCCCTGCACGCCGCCGCCCAGGCCGGGCAGGAGGGTGAGGCGGCCGGGGGCCCGGAGGCGGAGCAGCCATAAACCTTGTGAAGCCAATCACAGCGCCCGGGTCAGAACCCCACAGGAGCAGCCCTTGCACCAGCATTTCTCCCCCCGTTCCCTGGCCCTTGGGGGCCTGAGCGCGGCCGCCTATGTGGCGCTCACCCTGATGTTCGCGCCCATCAGCTTCGCGCAAATCCAGTTCCGCATTTCCGAGGCCCTCACCCTGCTGCCCGTGCTGTCCCCCGCCTTTGTGCCCGGGCTGTTCATCGGCTGCCTGGCCGCCAACCTGGTCACCGGCCAGCCCTGGCAGGACGTGGTCTTTGGCTCCCTGGCCAGCTTGGTGGCGGCCCTCCTCACCCGCCGCTTCCGCCACACCCTGTGGCTGGCCGCCCTGATGCCCGTGGCCATCAACGCGCTGGTGATCGGGCTGATGCTGTATTGGGCCTATGGCCTGCACCCCTACATCAGCTTCCTCGCCGTGGGCGCGGGCCAGGCGGTGGTCTGCTTCGGCCTGGGGGTGCCGCTGGTCAGGCTGCTGCAGCAGCGACAGCTGCCGCTGGCCTGAGTTAAGGGTCGCTGAGCCTTGCCGTAAAACGAGGTTGCTTCATCCAGATATAAAGTGAGATAAGCCGCTGCCAGCCCGGTGGTTCACGGAAGGCCAGCCGGCTCTTTTTTTGCCGCAGGGCGGCCTCATCCTGTCGTCAGCCTGGTTGCCGGCTGTGCCTGGCCGGCTTAGCGCGGCAGGAATGGGCCGGGCGCAAAAAGCCCGCAAAAAAAGACCCGCTGCCTCTGGGACAGCGGGCCGTCGGTCCGTATTCAATTGTTCTGAGCCTTCGAGTTCCTCTGAGTAACCAGTACCAGATGGTCCGTCGCTTCGCCCGGGAACAATCGTGTTTCCCCCGTTGGGGAGTAACTGTCTGGAGGCAAACTGTGTGTCCTGATATGGGTCGTACGCCTAAGGGAACTTCCGCGGTCAGACAAGTTTGTGCCAGGTTCAGTTCTGTGTGGAAATCTGTTTGTTATCTAAACGGGCGAAGCAGACAACGAAGGGCAGTGCACTCTCTACCTTAATCAGTTGATCGCCTCCCTTTTGAGCCACATTTGATGTCCATCTCCTTTGGCTCGCCTACAAGATAGCACAGGTTTCGCCGCTTGTCAAATCAGGCCGGTAATTGGCCATCCCCTTGAAAACACAGGGTTTTTCCGGTGGTTTGAGCCCGGGGTACAGATGCGGTACAATGTGAAGACAAGATTTTTCGCGGCCGGGCGGGGTTTGGACAGGGCAGATGGTCTGGCGGGCCGCGGCGCAGCAAACCGCCCCGCGCGGCGGGGCAAATGGCAGGCGGCCTGACAGCAAAGGAGGCGAGGCCATGCGGTTTCCCGGTGAGCGGCACCTGGCCCCCTGGGGCAGCAAGCGGGTATACCGCCTCAGCCTGCTGCTGGGCCTTGCCGCCCTGCTGGCCATCTACCTGTTCTCCCTCCAGTCGCCCGTGCAGTCGATGATGGTCAGCGGCCGCTTCGCCCGGCTGCTGCAACGCCTGACCGGGCGGCAGCTGGATGAAGGCCTGCTGCGCAAGCTGGCCCACGCCATTGAGTTCGCCTTGCTGGGCGGCCTGGGCGGCCTGGCGCTGGCCCAGACCGACTGGAACGCCAGGCATGCCCTCACCCTGCTGGGCTTTGGCATGCTGGCCGCCTTCCTGGATGAAAGCCTGCAGCTGCTCTCCGGCCGGGGCGCCGCCATCCTGGATGTGTGGATAGACACCGCCGGCTTCATGGCCGGGCTGGCCATGGCCCTGGCCTTCACCCAGCCCAGGCGGCGCGGGGCGGGGCAAGGCCAGGGCGGCTGATCAGCTCAGCAGGCGCTTCTCGCCCGCAATCAGCTGCAGGGGGGCGATGTTCTGGGTGGTTTCCAGCACCCCCAGGTACTGGCCCTTGGGGTCGCGCACCGCGAAGTAGCGGATGTGCACCAGCTGCTCGCCCAGCTTGATCCAGAACTCCTCATGGTCCTTGCGGCCCTCGCGCAGGTCGCTGACAATCTGCTCCACGATGTGCACGCTGGCCGGCGGGTGGCAGTTGCTTACGTCCCGCCCCAGCACCGACACCGTGCGGGGGAAGGCGCGTTCCTTGCCCTGGGAGAAGAAGCGCACCTTGTTGTCGCGGTCCACAAAGGTCATGTCCAGGGGCAGGGTGTTGAGCACGGCTGCCAGCTCCTGGGTGGTGAAGCTGCCCGTGGGCAGGCTGACCCCCTCCGCCTTGGCGGCCTGCACGGGGCTGGCCGCGCGGGCGGACAGCGGGAAGGCGGGCGGGGTGCCCAGCAGGAAGAAGCCGAACTCGTGCATGTCCTGGGCAATCTGCCGCCACTCATCCTCGTGCAGGTTTTCCACCAGGATGGGCAGCAGGATGTTGTCCTCCTTGAAGGCCATGTCCTCCACCCGGGTGAGCGCCTTCTCCAGCGCCTGGGTGCTGCCCTGGGCCAGCTGCGCCGCGGCCTCCTTCAGCTCCGCGCGGATTTCGTCATCCACGCCCCACATCACCTTGGGCGGCGCGGTGACGCCATACTTCTCCATGTAGGGGAAGAAGAGGTTTTCCTTGATCTTATAATGGCTGTCAATGCCCAGCAGCTGCTGGGTTTTTTGCTTCAGGGCCAGGCGGCTGACCTCGTCCGTCTGGGGCAGCAGGCCCCTCAGGTCCGCCAGCAGCTTGCGCAGCGCGCGGTTGGTGGCCTTCAGGGTATGCGCCGGGTGGCCGGGCACCTCCAGGGGCAGGGAGCTGTGAATGTCCTCAATGGAGCCTTCAAAGATGGAGGCGTGCACGTCGCACAGGCGCTGCACCTCCTCCACCGGCATGCCCTCGTCAATCAAGGCCTGCTCCGCGTTGGAGATTTCCTCCGCGGACACCTGGCCGAACACCTCCGCGAACTCGTCCTTCACCTGCTCCACGGTGTGCCCCGCGTGCAGCTTGCCGATGATGTCCTGCAGCCGGCCCTTCCTGTACTCCCGGTTGTTGATTTCACCTGCCATAGATATATCCTTTCTCAGCGGGGATGCCCCCGCGGCTGTGTTGAACCGCGCAAAAAGCGGGCGGCGCTTACGCCGCCCTGTATTCATACCCGCTTGGTGACGGTTTACGCACGCCGGCGCCGCCAGCCCCGCGCAATCAGCCGCCCCCCGGCAGCCTCACCAGCCCGCTCACGGTGCCCCCGCCTGGCGGTCCGCATGCGCGCGCAGCAGGTCGCGCAGGTGCCCGCGCGCCAGGTAACAGGGGGGCTCATTCCAGGGGTTGATGCACAGGCCGGCTGCGGTGGGGTCCCCTGCCACCATGCCCAGCGCCGCCGCCAAGTCCATCTCAATGAGGAGGCGCTCCTCCACGCCCTTGGCCTGCGAGGTAATCAGGGCATAGTACTCCTCCCCCGACGCATCCCGCACCATGGTGGGCGGCAGGCCCAGGTGCTCAAGCCCGGGCGCCGGGAAATCCATCGCCAGCACCGCCGGCGCGCCCTGTGACAACAAGCCTTGCAGCACGGCCAGCAGGCGCGACAGGCTGCGCTCTCCCGGCTGCTGCGCGTAGGCCCGCGCGGCGGCGGACAAATCCTGTGGGTTGATGGCAGGGTCCTCCTTCTGCAAACAGCCTGCGGGCGCCATCACAGGCCGCTTGCGGCGTGACACGCGCCTACTTGCGCGTGCGCGCCCGCCGCCGGCGCGCGGGCTGGGGCTGCTGGCGCTCCGGGGGCTGCTCGCCCCGCAGGGTGAACAGCTGGTCGCGCAGCTTGGCGGCCGCCTCAAAATCCAGGTTCTGGGCGGCGGCCAGCATACGGTCCTCAATGGACAGGGCCAGGGCGGCGCGCTCCTCCTCGCTCAGGCCGCGCTCGCGGGCCGCCTGCTCGTTTTGCTGGGTGATGGCAATCAGCTCGCGCACCGCGGAGTTGATGCTCTCCGGCGTGATGCCGTGCTGCCGGTTGTAGGCTTCCTGGATGGCGCGGCGGCGGTTGGTCTCGCCAATGGCGCGCATCATGGAGTCAGTCGGCGCGTCGGCGTACATGATGACCCGCCCTTCGGTGTTGCGCGCGGCGCGCCCCACCGTTTGCACCAGGCTGGTCTCAGAACGCAGGAAACCCTCCTTGTCCGCATCCAAAATGGCCACAAGCGCCACTTCTGGCAGGTCCAGCCCCTCGCGAAGCAGGTTGATCCCCACCAGGATGTCATAGGTGCCCAGGCGCAGGTCACGCAGCAGCTCCATGCGCTCCATGGTCTTGATGTCCGAGTGCAGGTAGCGCACCCGCATGCCCAGCTCGCGCAGGTAGTCGCTGAGCCGCTCGGCCATGGCCTTGGTCAGGGTGGTCACCAGCACCCGGTAGCCGCTGGCCACCACCTGGTTGATCTCCCCCACCAGGTCGTCCACCTGGCCGGTCGCCGGGCGCACGATGATTTTGGGGTCCAGCAGGCCGGTGGGGCGGATGATCTGCTCCACCGTGTTCAGGCTGTGGGCCGCCTCATAAGCCCCCGGCGTGGCGGACACGAAGACCGCCTGGGGCACCCGCTGCTCAAACTCCTCAAAGGTGAGCGGGCGGTTGTCAAAGGCGGAGGGCAGGCGGAAGCCGTAGTCCACCAGCTGGGTCTTGCGGGCGCGGTCGCCGTTGTACATGCCGCGGATCTGCGGGATGGTGACGTGGCTCTCATCGATGAAGCAGATGTAGTCCCTGGGGAAGTAATCCAGCAGGCAGAAGGGCGGGTCGCCCGGCTGGCGGCCGTCAAAATAGCGGCTGTAGTTCTCAATGCCGGACACAAAGCCGATTTCCCTGAGCATCTCAATGTCATACTGGGTGCGCTGGGCGATGCGCTGGGCCTCCAGCAGCCGGCCCTCCCGCTCAAAATAGGCCACGCGCTCCGCCAGGTCGGCCTCCATCTGCTTGAGGCCCCGCTCCCGCGCCGTCTCGTTGGTGGCGTAGTGGGTGGCCGGGTAGAGCGCGGCGTGGGTCAGCTGGCGCAGCACCCGGCCGGTGGTCAGCGCGGTTTCGGACACCGTCTCCACCTGGTCGCCAAAGAAGTCCACGCGCAGGCCGTTCTCCTCCTGGCTGATGGGGATGATGTCCACCACGTCCCCCCGCACCCGGAACATGCCCCGCCCCGGGGCGATGTCATTGCGCTCGTACTGGATGTCCACCAGCTGGCGCGCGAGCTGCTCGGGGCTCAGCTTCATGCCCGGACGCAGCGAAATCATCTGGCCCAGGTACTCCTCCGGGTCGCCCATGGCATAGATGCAGGAGACCGAGGCCACGATGATCACATCGCGCCGCTCCTTGAGCGCCGCGGTGGCGCTGTGGCGCAGGCGGTCAATCTCGTCGTTGATGGAGGAATCCTTTTCAATGTATGTGTCGCTGGAGACGATGTAGGCCTCCGGCTGGTAATAGTCGTAATAGCTGACAAAGTATTCCACGGCGCTGTCGGGGAAGAAGGCGCGCAGCTCCGCGCACAGCTGGGCGGCCAGCGTCTTGTTGTGCGCGATGACCAAAGTGGGTTTTTGCACCCGCTCAATCACGCTGGCCATGGTGTAGGTCTTGCCGGAGCCCGTCACCCCCAGCAGGGTCTGGCCGGTCAGCCCCTGCTTCAGGCCCTCCGCCAGCGCGGCGATGGCCTGGGGCTGGTCCCCCTGGGGGCTGAAGGGCGCGACCAGCTTGAACCGGTTCATGCCGGCCCTTCCTGGCTGTCCGGCAGCAGGCCGTCCCGGTCCAGCCGCAGCAAGGCCTCAAAGCTTTGCTGGCTGATGTCGTGCTCCATGCGGCAGGCGTCCTCATAGGCGGTTTCTTCATCCACCCCCAGGCGCATCAGCACCCGGGCGATGCCCTCATGCCGCTCGGCCATGGACCGGGCGATGGCCAGGCCGGCCTCCGTGAGGGAGATCAGGTTGTCCCTGTCCATGGTGACGTAGCCCTGCTCCCGCAGCTGGCGCATGGCGTAGCTGACGCTGGGCTTGGTCACCTTCAGCGCCCGGGCGATGTCCACCTGGCGGGCATAGCCCTTGCGGCGCTGCAGCAGCAGGATGCGCTCCAGGTAGTTTTCCTGGGATTCATTGACGCTCATGTTGGCACCTCCAGCCCCATGGTAAGGCAATGGCCGGGCGGGTTCAAGGGTACGCGGCGGGGCTCAGACCACCCAGTTGCCCGCCACCAGCAGCGGCACCGCCTGCCCCTGGGGGGTGTAGCCCGTGACGCGCAGCTGCGGCCCGCCCACCATGAAGTCCACATGGATGAGGGAGCGGTTCATGCCGGCCGCCTTCTGCTGCTCCCTGTCCATCTGGCTGCCGCCCTCCAGGTTTTCTGCATAGGCCTGCCCCAGGGCGAAATGGCAGGAGGCGTTCTCATCAAACAGGGTGTTGCGGAACAGCAGCCCGGTGCGGCGGATGGGCGAGTCCTCCCCCACCAGGGCCACCTCGCCCAGGCGTCGGGCGCCCTCATCGGTGTCCAGCAGGCCCTTGATGATGTCCGCCCCGCTGTCCGCCGCGAAATCCACCACCTGGCCGTCCCTGAAGGTGAAGCGCAGGCCCTCAATCAGCCTGCCCCGCGTGCTCAGGGGCAGGGTGGCGGCCAGGGTGCCGTCCACTTTGTGGGCGTGGGGCAGGGTGAAGACCTCCTCGGTGGGCAGGTTGGGCATGAAGCTGTCCCCGCGCGGAATCCGGGAGGCGCCCCCCTTCCAGACATGCCCCTGGGGCAGGTAAACCACCAGGTCGGTGCCCGGGCCCTCGTAGTGCAGCTTCTCAAAGTGGTGCCGGTTCAAAAAATCCACATGGCGCGCCAGCGCCTGCTGGTGGGCCTCCCACGCGGCCACCGGGTCCTCCAGGTTGACGCGGGTGGCCTCAAAAATCTTCTCCCACAGGGCACTGATGGCGGCTGCCTCCTCCAGCTGCGGGAACACGCTCACAGCCCAGGCCGGGGAGGGCAGGGCCGCGATGCTCCACTTGACCTGGTTCTCCATGGTGTACTTCATGATGCGCTCGTTGGCCTGGCTTTGGACCTTCTCCCAGCGGCTGATGCGCGCCGGGTCGGCCTGCTTGAGCAGCTCCGGGTTGGGCGCGTTGAGCGCCAGCAGGTGGTAGTTGTCCAGGTAGGCTGCCTCGCGGAAGTCCGCGAAGAAGCCGGGCACCCTGTCAAAGGCCGCATCCGGCGCATGCAGGTAGCGCGCCAGGGTGAGCCCGTCATCCTGGAACATCAGCTGGATGT
Organism: Clostridiales bacterium; assembly: GCA_012728815.1. Lineage (GTDB taxonomy): Bacteria > Bacillota > Clostridia > Christensenellales > Aristaeellaceae > UBA6115. Next base: position 8,590 of record JAAYEI010000062.1, on the reverse strand, counting down.
CGTGGGCGCTCAGGTCATAGGCCTGGCGGGCAATCTCCCGCGCCAGGGGCAGGCCGTGCTCGTCCAGGCGGACAAGCAGCTTGTCCCCCGGCTGGATGTTGAGCCCCACCTTCAGAATCAGCTGTGCGTATTTGACCAGGTTTGCCTGCAGGTTCATCTTTTCCTCCTTCGCGCCGGGGCGCTGGTGTCAATGAGGTGATTATACCTGATTTGCCGCCGCTTGGGCAGGGAAAACCGTGCCGCCTTGCCCTTGACAGCCGCCCTGCCGGGGGATAAACTGAAGCCAGCGCCGGGTACCGGCGAAAAAAATCCGTGCGGGTTAGTCGCCGCTAACCCTGAAAGGACGCCATGCCGCTCACCCTGATGAAAACGGGGGAAACCCACACCATTGTCCGCCTGTCCGGCCCCCCGCAGGTGCGCGCCCGCCTGCAGGAGCTGGGCTTTGTCAGCGGGGTGCGCGTGACCGTGGTGGGCGGCCTGGGCGGGGACCTGATCCTGCAGGTGCTGGGCAGCCGCATCGCCCTGGGACGCGGCCTGGCGCGGCACATCCACGTATGAAAACCCTGGACCAGCTGCCGGTGGGCGAAGAGGCCCGCGTGGTGCGCCTGCATGGCCAGGGCGCGGTCAAGCGCCGCATCATGGAGATGGGCCTCATCCGGGGCACCAGGGTGCTGGTGCGCAAGCTGGCGCCCCTGGGCGACCCGATGGAGCTGACCGTGCGCGGCTATGAGCTGAGCCTGCGCAAGGCGGACGCCGCGCTGATTGAAATCGAGTAATTGTTTGCCCCTCGGTTAGTCTTGGCTAACTCCGGGGCTGCCGCCTTTGCGGAAAGGATGCTGTATGACGCCAATCACCATCGCGCTGGCGGGCAACCCCAACAGCGGAAAAACCACCCTGTTCAACCTGCTCACCGGCGCCAACCAGTATGTGGGCAACTGGCCGGGGGTGACCATTGAAAAAAAGGAAGGCCTGCTGCTGGGCCGTCAGGACATCCTGCTGCAGGACCTGCCCGGGGTTTACTCCCTCTCCCCCTACACCCCGGAGGAGCGCATCACCAGGGACTACCTCAGCCTGCAGCCGCCGGACGCCATCATCAACGTGGTGGACGCCAGCAACCTGGAGCGCAACCTCTTTTTGACCACCCAGCTGCTGGAGCTGGGCCTGCCGGTGGTGGTGGCCCTGAACATGGCTGACCTGGTGGAAAAAAGCGGCGACCAGGTGGATGTGGCGGCCCTTTCCCGCGGCCTGGGCTGTCCCGTGCTGTGGCTGAGCGCCCTGCGCCGCCAGGGCGCTCAGGAGCTGGCCCAGGCGGCCATCCAGGCGGCCAATCAGGGCAGCCAGGCGCCGCCGGACTGCCTGGAGGGCCCGGTGCTGGACGCCGTGAGCCAAGTGGAGGCGCTCATCCAGCCCCTGGTGCCCCGGCGCCTGCTGCGCTACAGCGCCGTCAAGCTGCTGGAGCGCGATGCCAGGGCAGTGCCGGGCACGGGCCTGCCGGAGGACCTGGCAAACCAGGTGAGCGGGGTGGCGGACCGGCTGGAGGAGGCGGAGCAGGACGACGGCGAATCCCTCATCACCGCTGCGCGCTATGATTTCATTGAGCGCCTGTCACGGGCCGCCCTCACCCGCAACAACCCCGGCCTGAAGATGAGCCTGTCCGACCGCATAGACCAGGTGGTGACCAACCGCCTGCTGGCCCTCCCCATCTTTGCCCTGGTGATGTTCCTGATGTACTACATCTCCGTCACCACCATCGGCAGCCTGGTGACCGGTTTTGTCAACGACACCGTCTTTGGGGACTGGGTGGCCGCCCCCCTGCGCCAGCTGCTGGAGGGCGCCCGGGTGGCCCCGCTGGTGAGCGGGCTGGTGGTGGACGGCGTTGTCGGCGGGGTCGGCGCGGTGCTGGGCTTTGTGCCCCAAATGCTGGTGCTCTTCCTGCTGCTGGGCATCCTGGAAGACGTGGGCTACCTGGCCCGGGTGGCCTTCATCATGGACCGGGTCTTCCGGCGCTTTGGCCTGTCGGGCAAGAGCTTCATCCCCATGCTCATTGGCAGCGGCTGCTCGGTGCCGGGCATCATGGCCAGCCGCACCATCGAGCAGGAGCGCGACCGGCGCATGACCATCATCACCACCTCCTTCATCCCCTGCAGCGCCAAGATGCCCATCATCGCCCTGTTCGCCGGGGCGGTCTATGGCAACTCCGGCTGGGTGGCGGCCGCAGCCTACCTGGCCGGCGTGCTGGCGGTGGTGCTCTCCGGCATCATCCTGAAAAAAACCCGCCGCTTCGCCGGCGACCCCGCCCCCTTTGTGATGGAGCTGCCAGCCTACCACCTGCCCCTGCCGCGCAACGTGCTGCGCGCCGCCTGGGAGCGGGGCTGGTCCTTCATCAAGCGCGCGGGCACCGTCATCCTGCTGTCCAGCGTGGTGCTCTACCTGCTGCAGGCCCTGGGCGTGGAAGGCGGCCGCCTGGTGGTGGTGGACAGCAGCGAAGGCAGCCTGCTGGCCGCCCTGGGCCGCCTGGTGGCCCCCGTCTTCCTGCCCCTGGGCTTTGGGGAGTGGAAGGCCACCGTGGCCACCTTCACGGGGCTGCTGGCCAAGGAGAACATCGTGAGCACCTACGGGGTGCTGTACGGCTTCGCCCAGGTGGCGGAGGACGGCGCGCAGATCTGGGGCCGCCTGGCGGCCGATTTCACCGGGCTGTCCGCCGCCTCCTTCATCCTCTTCAACCTGCTGTGCGTGCCCTGCTTCGCCTCAGTGGGCGCCATCAAACGGGAGATGAACAGCAGCGGCTGGACCGCCTTTGCATTGCTTTACCAAACGCTGCTGGCCTACAGCGCCTCCCTGCTGGTCTACCAGCTGGGGCTGCTCATCCAGGGCCAGGCGCCGGGGCTGTACAGCCTGGCCGCCCTGCTGGTGCTGGCCGCCAGCCTCTACCTGCTGTTGCGGCCCCGCCCGGTGGGCCAGGCCCGCCGCGCCGCCGTCTGACATACACCAACGATAGTTGAAAGGATGCGCATGATATGATCAACCTGCCCACCCTGCTGACCCTGCTGGCGCTGGCCGCCCTGCTGGCCCTGGTCATCCGCGCCCAGGTCAGGGCCCGCCGCGCCGGGCGCGGCTGCGGCATGGCCTGCTCCAGCTGTCCGGGCTGCCCCAGCACCAAGGTGGACGGACAGGCCCCATCTGCCTGAACCTTGCCCAGGGTGGTATGATAGCTGCGTAGGGGCAAACCAAAAGGAGGTACCCATGACCTGGCTGACAGACAACATTGGCGCCATCGCGCTGGGCATCGGCCTCATCCTGGGGCTGGCACTGCTCACCCGTGGCAACCTCAAAGGCACAAAAACCAGCCCTGTCAAGGGCTGTGACAACTGCACCTGCCAGGGCGGCGGTTGCCACCGGCAGGGCGAGGCTTCCTGAGGGACGGGGAACCGCTGGGGGCTGTGCGCCCCCAGGCCCCCGGCCCGGCTGTGAAACGCATCACCAAAGCGCCGCCTTGTGAAGAGGCGGCGCTTTGATGTGTCTTCAAACCATTGGATGGGGACGAGGCCGGGCGGCCTTTGATTCCGGCGGCTGGTGGCCTCCGGCGCGGTTCCGCCCTTATTCCGCCGCCTTGAAGTTGTACAGCGGCTTCAGGTGGGCCAGCACCCGGGCGGTGGGGCCCAGGTGCGCCAGCAGGTGCGCCATGGGCTTGTAGGCCATGGGGGCTTCATCCAGGGTGTCCTGCCCCACCGAGGTGGAGTACACCCCCTTCATCTGCGCGCGGAACTCCGCCAGGCTCAGGCTGTCAAAGGCCGCCGTGCGGCTCATCAGCCGGCCGGCCCCGTGGGGCGCGGACTGGTTCCAGTCCTCATTGCCCAGGCCCTCGCACAGCAGGCTGCCATCGCGCATGTTCAGGGGAATCAGCAGCTTCTCCCCCAGGCGCGCGCTGACCGCGCCCTTCCTGAGCACCATGCTGTCCAGGTCAATGTAGTTGTGGGTGGTGGTGAAGCGCTCCAGCACGTCCAGCCCCAGGCCGCTGGTGATGACCTGCATCATGGCCTGGCGGTTGATGGCGGCAAAGCGCTGCACCAGGCGCATGTCATGCAGGTAGTCCGCCATCAGCTGGCCCTGGGCATAGGCCAGGTCCCGGGGCAGGCCGCCGGGCAGCCGCCCCTTTCGCTGGGCGGTCCGCAGCATCCGGGCCGCCTGCTTGCGCTTGCCCGCCTTTTGCAAATCCGCCACCGCCGCCATCAGCGCCGGGTCCGCCGCCGCCGCCAGGGCGCGGTGGGCCTCCCTCTGGTAGTGGCTGGCGGTCTCATAGCCCAGGTGCCGGCTGCCGGAGTGGATGATCAGGTAGAGGCTGCCGCTGTCCCCGTCCCGGGCGGCCTCAATGAAATGGTTGCCCCCGCCCAGGGTGCCAATGCTCAGCCGCGCCCGCTCCAGGTCCATGTAGCGCGCGCAGCGCAGCTGGCTCAGGTCGATCTGGTCATTGAAGGGGTGGGGCGCGCTGCGCACCGCCTTGCCGGAGGGGATCTGCCTGCGGATCAGGGCGTCCAGCGCGGCGAAATCCAGCTCCCGCTCCCTGAGAAGTGCGGTTTCCATACCGCAGCCGATGTCCACCCCCACCATGTTGGGCACCACCTTGTCTGTCACCGTCATGGTGGTGCCGATGGTGCTGCCCATGCCCGCGTGCACATCCGGCATGATGCGGATTTTGCTGTCTGAAAAGGCCTGCTGGTCACACAGGGTTTTGATCTGTTCCCGCGCGGTGGGCTCCAGCTGGTCGGTATAGCATATGGCGCGGTTGTGAGCGCCCTCAATGATGATCATGGCGTCCTTTCCGCCGGCCCGGCCGGCAATTTGTGCTTATTTGAGCAGGGTGATGCTGTGGCGGTCAAAATCCACCTGCCCCTCCTGCTTCATCCGCTGCAGCGCCCGGGAGAGCGAGCTGCGCTGCACGCCCAGCTGGGCGGCCAGCGCCTTCTTGCTGCCCGGCAGCCGGATGACCGGCGTGCCCTGGGCGCGCTGCTGGGCGCGCAGGTAGTTGCGGATGCGCGCGCGCAGGGGCAGGTTGGCGTACCTGGTGAGCGTGCCCTCCAGCACCAGCGCCCTGTCCGCCACCTCGCCCAGGTAGGCCAGCAAAAAGCGCTGATGCTGGCCCAGAAGCGCCAGCAGGCTTCGCTTGTCAATGCGCAGCAGGGTGGTGGGTTGGGTGGCGGTGATGGCCAGGTGGTGCACGGGGTCGGAGGAGAAGAGCAGGTTGCCGCCGATGCTGCCGCCCGGGCCAAACTCGGCGATGCGCATCAGGTCCCCCTCCCGGGTGATGCGCTCCACCGCCAGGCGCCCTTCCACAATCAGCTCCAGCGCCGTGCAGGCCTCCCCCTCGCTGTGAAGCAGCTGGCCCGCGCGGAACCGGGCCAGGCGCGCGCTGGCGCGCAGCCCCTCAAGGGCTGTGTCGGGCAGGGTCGCCAGCAGGGGCAGCTGCTTGAGCCGGGTAAGGTCCATGGCGGCCTCCAAAACGCGGTCAGCAGGGACGAAGTGTTACAATGGTAACACTTTTTTGCGCCAACATCCAGTATGATGGCGCCAGATCAAGCGGTATGGAGGATGCGCGAGATGAAAAAAGCTGCCCCGGTCATCCGGCTGCTGTTCCTGGCCCTGTTTGTGGTGCTGCTGCGCAAGGGCTTCCTGATTGGCTGGCTGGCAATGTACCTGCTCAGCTTGCTGCTGCCCCTGCTGTGGGGCAGGCGGCTGTACTGCATGCTGGCCTGCCCGATGAACACCTTGATGTCCTGGCTGACCCCGCTGAAACAGAAGCTGGGGCTGAAGAACCGCCCGGCGCCTGCCTGGCTGGCGGGAGGCGTGATGGTCTGGGCCTCCCTGGCGCTGACGGTGGCGGTGTTCCTTGTCAGCCGCAGGCTGATCGGGAAGGATTTCCCGATGATGCTGGTGTGGATGGCCGTCTCCCTGGGGATGACGCTGGTGTACCACCCGGATGTCTTCCACGACAAGGTCTGCCCCTTTGGGCTGCCCCAGGGCGGCCTGGCCAGGCGCTCCCTGCTGGATGAGGAGGCCGGAAAACAGGCGCGGGACTACCAGGGCTTCACCCAAAGCGTGCTGGGCGGCATGAACAGGGAGCAGGCGGCAGATTCGTAAAAGCGCTGGGTGTCTGCCTGCGGGCAGCAGCAACCAGGCATCGGGCAGCACGGAAACGCTGCCCGCCTTGTTCAGGGGCAGGGGCGGAGCCCTTCGCGCCCCATCCCCCTCAGGATGAGGCTGCCGGCCCGCCCGGCTTGACCGCCTGCTCAAACAGCCGGCCGCTCATGCGCAGGGCCAGGGTGCCCCGCACCGAAAAACGCAGGGAAAAGGCGGGGCCTTCGCTTACAAAGGCCATGTCCACCTGGTCCTGCTCGGTCAGTTCCCGGTGGTAGGAGGCCAGCAGGGTGCGCACCGGGTGCCGGCTCAGGTCGGCCGCGCGGCTGAGAAAGCACAGCGCCTGGTCGCCCGCGCGGGTGTTGTTGACATGGCCATTGCGGTCCAGGTCGGTATAGACCGGCTGCCAGCGGCCCCGCTGCGGGCTGCCTGCCCCCAGCTCCTCCGCAGCACCCGGGTTGTGGTAATAGGGCAGAAGGCCCGAGGTGTCCGGCATCGCAGCGCTGACCGCCGCCAGGTCCACCATCTGGCGGGTGTTCACATCCGCCAGCACCCAGAAGCTGCTGCCGCGCACCAGCGGCTGCCCCGCCTCATCCTCCACCTGGTAGTAGCGCGGGTAGATGCCGCGCCGCGGGCGCCCGGGAAAGGTTTTGCCGTACACAGTCTGTGCGATTTCCGGGTAGCGCAGCACCTCAAACTCGTTGCGGGTGACCACCCAGACCGCGCCCAGCTTCAGCATGTCCGCGAAGCTGAAGCCCAGGATCCCCGAGTGCTCCCCGGCCAGCTCCTGCATCATCACCAGGATGCGCGCGGGCTTCCAGAAGCCGTGGCGGTCGCAATCCGATGACAGGATTTTGTAGGTGGTTTCCAGCGTTTTCATGGCGCGCTCCTGACAGGTTTCAATGAAGCGGGCGGGCATTGCAGATGCCCGCCCTGAAGGGTTTTGGTTGGTGTCACACGGGCACAGCGCCCATGATACGGGCTGCCTGCCCTGTTGACAAGCGCTTACTTGGCGTATTCGACGCTGCGCGTCTCCCGGATGACGTTCACGCGGATCTGGCCGGGGAACTCCATCTCGTTCTCAATGCGCTTGGCAATTTCCTTGGCGATGATGCGCATGCCCTCGTCGTTGACATCCTCGGGCTTGACCATGATGCGCACCTCGCGGCCGGACTGGATGGCATAGCACTTCTCCACCCCGGAGAAGGAGGTGGCGATCTCCTCCAGCTTGGTCAGGCGCTTGATGTAGTTCTCCAGCATCTCCCGCCGGGCGCCCGGGCGCGCGGCTGAGATGGCGTCCGCCGCCTGCACCAGCACCGCGATGATGGACTGGGGATCCACATCGTTGTGGTGGGAGAGGATGGCGTGGATGACCTCGGGGTGTTCCTTGTACTTGCGGGCCAGCTCGGCGCCCAGCGCCGTGTGGGTGCCCTCCTGCTCGCGGTCCACCGCCTTGCCCAGGTCATGCAGCAGCCCGGCGCGCTTGGCCACCTGGGCGTCCAGGCCCAGCTCGGCCGCCATGAGGCCGGTGAGGTGGGCCACCTCGATGGAGTGCTTGAGCACATTCTGGCCGTAGCTGGTACGGTACTTCATGCGGCCCAGCACCTTGACCAGCTCCGGGTGAATGCCGTGCTGGCCGGTCTCAAAGACGGCCTGCTCGCCCGCCTCCTTGATGTGCTCGTCAATTTCCTTCTTGGCCTTCTCCACCATCTCCTCGATGCGGGCCGGGTGGATGCGCCCGTCTGAAAGCAGGCGCTCAATGGCGATGCGGGCAGTCTCCCGGCGGATGGGGTCAAAGGCGGAGATGATCACAGCCTCCGGCGTGTCGTCAATGATCAGGTCAACTCCGGTGGCCGCCTCCAGGGCGCGGATATTGCGGCCCTCGCGGCCGATGATGCGCCCCTTCATGTCGTCGTTGGGCAGGGGGATAACGGATACCGTGGTCTCGGACACATGGTCGGAGGCGCATTTCTGAATCGCCAGGGCGATGATGTTGCGGGCCTTCTTGTTGCCCTCCTCCTTGGCGTTTTGCTCAATTTCCCGCACAGCGGCGGCGGCGTCGTGGTAGGCTTCCTTTTCCACCCGGGCGATGATGGCCTGGGTGGCCTCATCCGCGGTGAGGCCCGCGATGCGCTCCAGCTCCGTTTCCTGCTGGTCGCGCAGCTTCTCCGCCTCCGTCAGGCGGCGGTCGATCTCCTCCGACTTTTGGTTCATGCGCTCCTCGCGCTTTTCCAGGTTGTCCAGCTTTTTGTCCAGGGTTTCTTCCCGCTGGGCCACGCGGCGCTCCGTGCGCTGCTGCTCGGCCCGGCGGCTGGTGATCTCCCGGTCCAACTCGGTCTTCAGGCGCAAAACCTCTTCCTTGGCTTCCAGGACGGCGCTTTTTTTGTTCTCTTCGGCCTTCTTGGCCGCGTCATCAATCAGTTCTTTGGCGTATACCTCGGCACGGCCGATTTTCTTT
>JAAYEI010000061.1 GCA_012728815.1 Clostridiales bacterium | reverse complement strand
GGCGCTGTATGAGCAATACGGCCTGACCGTGCCCGCGGTGGTGGCGCTGGCGGAGGAGCTGTGCGGGGGCTGAGCCCGGCCCCGGCTTCCCGGACATCACTCAGTGCAATCAACTAAAAGCGCCCGCCCCGGCCATGCCGGGGCGGGCGCTTCGCATGGGGCCGCGCCATGCCCTGCCCGCGCTGAACAGGCGGCGCCGCGCCCGCTATTGAGCGCCCTGGGTATCCTGTGTTAGGATGTGACCAAGCCCGGGAAGGAATGCCGGCGCCAACCAAGGGCCTTGGCTGGCTCACTGCCTGGTACAAAGGCGCGCGGGCAGACCACCCGAAGGATGCCGCCACCGCTGGATGTTCACCAGGCGACCGACCCGCGCGGCAGAAAAACCGCATATGACTGACAACAAGTTCAAGCCATCACTGACCAATCATCCTGTGCAATGCCTCGCCAAAGGACCTTCATCAGGCTGTCTGACCCAGACAAACAATGAGGAGAACGGGCATGAAAACGAAACACAAAGCCTGGCTTAATCTGTTGCTGTACCTGCTGACCATTGGCGTCAACGCCGTCGGCGCCTTCAGCGTGATCAATGGCCTGTCCCAAAAAGAAGTGTCTGACGCCTACCCCACCCTGATCACACCGGGCCCTACCACCTTTTACATTTGGGGGCTGATCTATGCGCTGCTGCTGGTCTCCCTGGTGTTCATGCTGGTGAAGCATGAGGACCAGCGCATCGCCAAACTCATTGACAGCATCAGCCCGCCCTTCTGGATCGCCAGCGTCGCAAACATCCTGTGGATTGTCGCCTTTTCCTATGAATTGCTGGGCCTCTCCGTCCTGCTGACGGGCATCCTGGTCATTTCCCTGGCCGTCATCAACCGCAGGCTGAGAACGCCCCTGGGCGTGGGCGAAAGGATCAACGCCATCACCTTTGGCCTGTACAACGGCTGGGTCATCATCGCCACCGTCGCCAATGTGGCCGCCTTTCTGGTGCAGGTCAAATGGGACCGGTTCGGGCTGGCTGAAAGCACCTGGGCCGTCATCACCCTGATCGCGGCCTTCCTGATTACCGTGCTGATCCAGCACCGCTTGAGAAACGCCATGCTCACCCTGCCCCTTGCCTGGGCCTACTTTGGCATCTGGCAGGAGCACCGGGCGGCGGGCAAGCACCTGGGGCAATACCCGGAAGTGGCCTTGACCGCCATCATCGTCGCCGGCCTGTACCTTGTGGTTCTGGTCGCGGTTTTCCTCGTCAACGATCGTTGCGTGCTGCCCAAGAAGAAGGCAAAGGGCAGGCAGGCTTTGAAAAAAGGCGCCTCTTAAAGGCCTTCTGCCAAATCTGTTGTGACCTTCAGGCGCAGCCGTGGAAGCGCTGGCATGCGGCTGCGCCTGGTTACATATGCACTTGTTCAATGGGCGTGCGATAAAAGCTGCCATGATAAACGCCATCATCCGCACGGGTTCCGGACAGAAAAAAACGAAAAAAGAATAAACGCTTCATGTCGCGCGGGTGTTTTGTTTGGCCCCGGGCCGGCGGTGCCTTGCGCAACCACCGGGGTTGACCTGTTTGCACCCGGGCCTGGCGCCATCCGGATGCGGGCGCTGGGGCGCAGGGCCAAACCCGCCGCGCGGCCTGGAAAGGCCTGACCGTTCCGCCCTGCCTGTTCGCCGGGCTGTCCGCCCGCCGCCTCAGCCCATCGCCACCTCCATGGCCAGGTCATGCCAGCGGTCCAGGAAGTCCAGCCGGCCCTGTACGGTGCTGACATCCTTGAGGATGAACTCGCAGGGCGTACCGGTCTGCTCACAGGCCTGGCGGGCCTTGATCAGGTCCCGGCGGATCTGCTCATCCTCAAAGCGGCCGTTGGCGATGTAGGCCGGGTGGGCCTTGAAGGACAGCACATAATCCCGACCCAGGCCCTGGGCGGCCACCGCCACATCCGCCCAGGGGGAGACGGAGACCTTGCGGATGTTCTTCACCTTGCGCAGCATGTCCACCTTGTTGTGCAAGGGCTCGCAGCAGCCGTAGTAGAACAGGCCGAACATCTCATACATGGGCTTGAGCAGGTCAATGTCAAACTCCTCATGCATCCGCGGGGACACGGTGCTGAAAATCTGGGACATGCCATAGCCCCACACATGCCTGGCGCCCACCGGGCCCTCGCCCGGGCTTTCCAGGTCGTCGGTGTAGGCGCCGGTGCAGTGCACGTATTCCATCTGATTGTCCAGCAAGCCCAGGTGCTCCAGCTGGCGGATGGCGTCCATCGTGATGTCCCGCAGGCGGATCACCGAGCGGCGGATAAAATCCGGTCGCTCAATCAAATCCACCAGCAAATCCTCCTGGTTGCGCATCTGGGCGAGGTTGTCCCAGATGTTGGCCATCACCATGACGCCACGCAGGCGCACCGGCAGGATGTCCGCGAAGATGTCCTGCAGCAGCGCCTGGCGCCGCAGGTCCAGCGCCAGGTCGGCCACCACCTGGTCCTCCTCCAGCAGCGCCAGGTCCTCCTCGCGGCTGAGGATGTCCTCATAGGCGTGGGATTGGACGTCGTTGCGCGGGTCCACTGCCAGTGCCCTTGCATGGATGCGTTGGCCGAATTTCAGCCCGCTAATGTGGCGGGGCAGGTCAATGCGGGGCTCCACCACCATGTCGCAGGGGAAGTGGTCGTGGCGGTACAGCACCTCGCGCAGGCGCTGCTCCACCTGGCGCAGGAAGGGGTCCTGGCAGACCAGGCGCATTTCGGGGGCCTGGGCCAGCTCGTGCCAGGGCAGCTGGTCCATGTAGACCGGGGGCCGGGCAGGCTTCAGGTCGTTGTTGGCGCGCCAGAGGGCTTTGCGCTCCTGCTGGATGGGCAGGGCGGCGATTTCGGCGTAGCGCTTGCCCAGTTCACGAAGGGTTTGACGGTCCTGTTGCATGGTTGCTCCTTGCCGCTGTGCAGCGGGCTGATGTGTGATGGCGAGGGCGGGATGTGCCGCTGGCGGGCCTGGCTGGTTATTGGCGGCGTGTACCCCGGACGCGGCAGGGCAACAGGGGCTGTGATGCCTGTCACAGGGTTGATTGACGGGCGGTAATCACCCGCCTGGCGACGCGAACAGCGGCGCAGGCGCGGCCCCAGCCCGCGCCCCGCGCGGCCGTGGCCGATGCGGCCGTCAGCTGGCGCCCTGTAAAACCTGCCCAAGCGCCCGCCTCTTGGCCTTTTGCTGCCTGCATGGTAGCAGAACGCGGCGGCTTGTGCCAGGGGGCGTGCCAGGCGGCGGGGTGCCGCGTCCGGGCCTTGCCGGCCTGACGCGCGCACAGTGCACAAACGCCTGTGGGAAGCCCTTGCTCGTTGAGTAGGGATTTGAGAAATCCTGTCCTGCACCCCTTGCCGTCTGGGCACTTAGGCGGTATACTGCAATTACAAATATTTTGAACAACCTTAAACCTGCCACGCGGAATGTTTGTTCCTGTGGATTGTCCTTTTATATGAACGCTGCCTGGAGGAGCCACATGCTGGATGTGCTCGGCGCCACGATGAGCCTGTGGGGGAAGAAGGGAAAGCCCGGTGAAATGGGCTGGCTGCCCCTGCCGGTGCACATGGCGGACGCCGCGGGCATTGCGGGCTTCCTGTGGGACAGGTGGCTGTCTGACAAGGTGCGCCATCACCTGGCGGTGGCCGCCGGTGGGCAGGAGGAGGCCAGGGCGCTGCTGATCTTTCTGGCGGCCTGCCACGATTTGGGCAAAACAAGCCCTGTCTTTCAAGCCAAGCAGCGCAGCCATCCGGCGGATGAGCTGGACATCCAGCTGCTGGAGGGCTTGCAGCTTGCCGGGCTGCCCTGCGACCCCTTCCCCGCCTTCCGGAATGTCGGGCAGACCCCACATGCCCTGGTGACCCAGCAGGTGTTGCTTGCACATGGTTGTGACAGCGCCCTGGCCGCCATCCTGGGCGCGCACCATGGCAAACCGGTGGATGCCCAAACCCTTTTGAACACCCGTGCCCCCAGCTACCCCCACAACTACCACATGGGCGCGCCGGGGAAGCCTGCCTGGCAGGCGGCGCAAGCGGCCTTGCTGGCCTTCGCCCTGCGCCTGTCCGGCCATGAGCGGCTTGAGGACCTGCCCCGGCCAGGCTTGACCGCCCAGGTGCTGTTGACGGGCCTTGTGACCATGGCGGACTGGCTGGCCAGCAACGAGAAATTTTTCCCTTATCTGACGCTTGGCCGGGCGATGCCCTTGGGTGAGGACCTGACCCGCCGCGCCGCCGACGCCTGGAAGCGGCTGGCCTTGCCGGAGGCCCGGATGCCGGATGTTGTGCCCGACCCGGGCCAGCTTTACAGCCTTCGCTTTGCCATCAGCAAGCCCCACCAGGCCCAGTTGCAGGCGCTTGACATCGCGCGCGGGATCACCAGCCCCGGCATCCTGGTGCTGGAGGCGCCCATGGGCAGCGGCAAGACCGAGGCCGCGCTTGCCTGCGCCGAGGTCTTCCTGGCCAAAACCCAGGGCACAGGGCTGCTGTTTACCCTGCCTACCCAGGCAACCTCAAACGCGATGTTTGACAGGCTGCATGCCTGGACCCAGGCCTTGAGCCTGGGCAGCCCCCACAGCATCAAGCTGGCGCATGGCAAGGCGCAGTTCAATGAGGAGTACAGCGCGCTGATGGCAGGCAGCCGCCACATTGGCGAGGGCGCGCAGGACGCGGTGGTGCACCAGTGGTTTGAAGGCAACAAGAAATCCATGCTGGCGGATTTTGTGGCCGGCACCATCGACCAGTTCCTGCTGGCGGCCTTGCGGCAGAGGCATGTCATGCTGCGTCACCTGGGCCTGGCGGGTAAGGTGGTGATCCTGGATGAATGCCATGCCTATGACGCCTACATGAACCGCTACCTGGACCAGGCGCTCAGCTGGATGGGCGCCTATGGGGTGCCGGTCATCATCCTGTCGGCCACCCTGCCCGCGTCCCGCCGCTCGCAGATGATCCGCGCCTACCTGGGCCAGCCCGTGCTCCCGCCGCCCCCGCGCCGCCGTCCCGGCCAGCGGCAAGCAGACCCGCCGCCCCCGCCCGCCTGGACGACCAACAGGGGCTACCCCCTGCTGACCTGGACTGACCAGGGCGAGGTGCGCCAGCAGGTGTTGACAGCGCAACACAGCACCACCCAGGTGCTGCTGGAACGCCTGCCTGAAGAGGACCTGGTGGACCGGCTGCGCCTGCTGCTGGCCCATGGCGGCTGCGCGGGCCTGGTGGTCAACACGGTCAAGCGCGCGCAGGACCTGGCCCAGCAGCTGATGGCGGTTTTTGGGGCGGACCGCGTCACGCTGGTGCACTCCCGGTTTGTCGCCCCGGACCGCGCCCGGCTGGAGGAGGGCCTGGTGCGCAAGCTTGGCCGGCAGGGCAGCGCGCGGGACCGCAAAGGGCCACACATTGTGGTGGGTACCCAGGTGATTGAGCAATCCCTGGATCTGGATTTTGACGTGCTGGTCAGTGACTTTTGCCCAATGGACCTGCTGCTGCAGCGCATGGGCCGGCTGCACCGCCACCCACGCGCCAGGCCACGGGGGCTTGAGCAAGCGCGCTGCCTGCTGCTCAACGCCCAGGGACAGGCCTTTGAGCCGGGCGCGCAGGCCATTTACCAGGCTTACCCGCTGATGCGCACCCAGGCGATCCTGCCGCAGGACAGCCTGGTGCTGCCGGAGGACATCCCGAAGCTGGTCCAGGAGGTATATGACCAGGAGCTGCCGCTTGACAACCCGCCTGCGGGCTATGAACAGGCGCGGGAACAATGGAACAGGCGCGTTGAGCGGCAGGGGCAGAAGGCGGCCGCTTACCTGCTGCGGCAGCCCGGGGCGGGCGGCAATCTGATTGGCCTGCTCAGCCAGGAGCACCTCGAAGCCAACAAACAGGTCGCCACTGATGCCAGGGGGGAGGCCGCTGTGCGCGACGCGGCGGACAGCCTGGAGGTGCAACTGATCTGCCGCTTTGGACCAGACAGCTACGGGCTGCTGCCCTGGTCCGGATCTGCCCTGGCAGCTGCCCGCCTGCCTGGCCGCCTGGTTCCCACGCCACAGGAAGCCCGTGAGCTGGCGCGGCAAAGCCTGCGCCTGCCCCCCGCCTTTTGCCATGAGCATGTCATCGACCAAACAATCAGAGAACTGGAGGAAGCCAGCCTTCCCCTGGCTGCCTGGCAGCAGTCCCCCTGGCTGAAGGGCCTGCTGTTTCTGGTGCTGGATGAGGAACTGCGGGCGCGGCTGGGCGGGCGCTTGCTGCGCTACAGCAAGGAGCTGGGCCTGCTGCTGGAGGAGGAAAAGGAGCTGCTATGAAAGACAAAGATTTCAACCTGGTAGACCAGCCCTGGATTTTGGCGCTGGACCTCAAGGGGCGGACCGCGCAACGCTCGCTGCTGGAGCTGTTTGCCCAGGCGCACCGCCTGTACGGCCTGGCCGGGGAGATGCCCGCGCAGGACATCGCGCTGCTGCGCTTGCTGCTGGCCATCCTGTACGCGGTGTTCGGAAACGGGGGCCTGGATGGCGCCGGCGAACCACCCAGGAGCCTGGACGAGGCCCGGGACCGCTGGCAGGCGTTGTGGGCGTTGGGCAGTTTTCCGCAGGACCGTCTGGAAGGGTATCTGCGCGATCCGGAGATTTATGAGCGCTTTTACCTCTTCCATCCGCACCTGCCGTTTATGCAGGTGGTGGTGGATGAACAGGCCAGGATGCCGGTGGGCGATGCCACGGAGCCCCTCAACCCCCTGGTGCGGCAGATGAAAAGCATGATCGGGGACCTGGCGGAGAGCGAGAACACGCCGCACCTCTTTGCCCACCGGCAGGACAAGGACGCGCTCAGCCCGGCGGAGGCCGCCCGCTGGCTGATCCACATGAACGCCTATGATGTCTCCCCCCTGGGGGCGCCACCCAGAGGCAGCTTCCGTGCCAAAGGCTTCAAGGAACCCTGGCCCAACCGGCTGGGCCTGGTCTGGGCGCAGGGCAACACCCTGTTTGAAACCCTGCTGCTCAACCTGGTGCTGGCGCAGGAAGGCCAGGACCCCTGGCAGGATTTTGTGCCCGCCTGGGAACAGGCAAAGCCCTTTCACTACCAGGACCTGCAGATGGTTGAGGTCAACTTCCCATCGGACCCGGCGCTGCTGTTCACCTATCCCTTCCGGCGCTTGCAGCTGCGCAGGAACCCTGCTGGGGAGGTGGTGGAATGCGTGTTGTGGGGCGGGCACCTGGTCCAGGCCACAGAGGGCAACCCCCTGACAGAAACCATGACCCTTTGGCGCCGGGACAGATCCGGCAACTTGGTGCCTCGGCAGCATGATCCCGCCCGGCAGATGTGGCAGGATTTTGGCGCCCTCTTCACCATGACCCAGGCGCCGGCGCCGGGCATTGTGTCCTGGCTGTCGGGGCTGGTTGGTGAAGGGCGCTTGGACCTGCCCCTGCTGCGGCTGAACACCGGCGGCATGGTGCTGTCCAGCAAGAAGACCTCCATTGAGGACACAGTGGCGGACTCCCTGCGCTTCCACAGCGCCCTGCTGCGCAACCTGGAGGAGGGCTGGATGCCCCGCATCACCCGGGAGCTGGAGGTAACGGACAAGCTGGTGGTCCGGTTGGGCTTTCTGGCGAGCAACCTGGCCCGTGCCGCGGGGGAGAGCGGGGACAACAGCCTGAAAACCACCGCCTCCAAGGCCCGGGCGGCGGGGTATTTCCTCGTGGACCAGCCTTTCCGCCAGTGGCTGGAGGGGCTGGACCAGCATAGCGACCTTGACCAGGCCTGCCTGGCCTGGCGCCAGACCCAGCAGCGCCTGATGGCGCGCGAAGGCAGCGAGATGGTGCGCCGGGCAGGCCTCAAAGCGCTGGTGGGGCGCAGCGTCAAGGAAGGGGAGGACGGCGCGAAGGAGCGCGTCTATGCCGCGCCTGCCCTGTACAACCAGTTCCAGGCCCAGGTTTGGAAAATATTGTTTGAATAGAGGTGGTCTGATGCAG
This sequence comes from Clostridiales bacterium, assembly GCA_012728815.1. GTDB lineage: Bacteria > Bacillota > Clostridia > Christensenellales > Aristaeellaceae > UBA6115. The sequence goes on along the minus strand of JAAYEI010000061.1, from coordinate 5,602 downwards.
GAGACAATGGAACGCAACCCAGGCAAACCCGCGCTGGTGGCGCGCTACGTACACGGAAAGCTGCAGCAGTTGCTCAAGGGTGGCAACGAAGCGCTGACGCGGTCTCAGCTGGCCCAGTTGCGCCGGGGCATTGGCAAGGCACCGGGCAGCCAACCCGAGCTGTGGGACCTGACTTTGGAGGGCATGCCGGCAGATCTTTCAGGCGTCAGCGGCCAGCCTTCCTGGGGGGAATGGGCGGTTCACCTGGCGCTGACCCTGTTCGCGCTGCACCAGCAGGGCAGAAGCTGGCAGACCGACTGCATGCACCAGCCGGGGATGCCCCTGGGGCAGGCGGTGCGCCGGCTGGCACCCACCGCTGAGGAGCTGCCCCGCATCAAGCGCCGCTTTGACCAGGTGGTCACCGCCGACAGCCCCCGGGAGGCTGCCCACCACTTGCGCGGGCTGATCACCATGCTGGCCGCGTCGGGAATTCCGCTGGATTACCCGCAGCTCGCGCAGGATTTTTACCGCTACCAGATTCCGCAGGAGCGTGACCGCGTGCGCCTGAAATGGGGCCGGGAGTTTTACGCTGTCCCCGCGGCCCAAGACGAAGACCCGGAGAAAACGGAAAACAGCCAAGAACAAATGATGATGGAGGAAATGAACCATGAAGAACAATGAGCGCCTCTACCTGGATGTGCATGTCCTGCAGACCGTGCCCCCCAGCTGTGTCAACCGTGATGACACCGGCAGCCCCAAGACAGCGGTGTACGGCGGGGTCACCCGGGCCCGGGTGTCCTCCCAGAGCTGGAAACGGGCCATGCGCGCCATCTTTATGGAGGAGCTGCCCTATGAGCGCCAAAGCGTGCGGACCAAGTACCTGGTCAAGATGATTGCCCAGCTGGCGCGTGAGCGGGGCGCGGATGAGGATGTGGCTGAGAAAGCCACCGCGCTGCTCAACGAAATTGGCCTGGGCACTGAGGCTGTCAAGAAGGAGAAAAAGAAAAAGAAGGATTCCCGGCTGGGGTCTGCGGACCTGTTGGACAACCTGGAGGAGGACACCGAGCCAGACTACGAAAACCTGAAGGTGTTGTTCTACCTCAGCCAGGCGCAGGCAGCGGCCCTGACGGACCACATCCTCAGCGCCCCCAAGCCCAGCAAAAACGAAGCGCAAAGAATCCTCAAGGCTTCTTCCGGTGTGGAGGTGGCCCTCTTTGGGCGGATGGTGGCGGACAACAAAGAGCTGGGCGTGGACGCGGCGGCCCAGGTGGCCCACAGCCTGTCCACCCACCAGGTGGACAATGAGTACGACTACTTCACCGCGGTGGATGACCTCAAGCCCGAGGATTCCGCTGGCGCGGGCCACATTGGCACGGTGGAGTTCAACTCCTCCACCCTCTACCGCTACGGCACCCTGGCGGTGCACGCGCTGCGGGACAACCTGGTGCAGGGCACCGCGCAGGCTGCCCGCGCCTTTGTGGATGCCTTTGTGCGCTCCATGCCCACCGGCAAGCAAAACACCTTCGCCAACCGCACCCTGCCCCATGCCGTCCTGGTCTGCCTGCGCACGGACCAGCCCATTAACTTCTGCGGCGCCTTTGAGCGCCCTGTGCGCGCTGGCGATGGGGGCTATGCCGCGCCGTCTGCCAGCAGCCTGGTGGCACACGCACAGCAGGTGTATGACGATTTTGCGGGCGCGCCGGCGCTTTCCCTGGTGGCGGGCCGTGGCCTGGATGCCCTGGCGCAGCCCCAGCCCTTCAAGGCGCTGCTGGACAACCTGGAGCAGGAGCTGGAGGCCCGCCTTCAACAGATGGCGGGACAGGCGTGAGCACCCTTCTGCTGCGCCTGGCGGCCCCGCTGCAATCCTGGGGGGCGCAGTCCAGGTTTGGCCAGCGCGATACCCAGCGCTTCCCAACCAAAAGCGGCGTGGTGGGCCTGCTGGCCGCCGCCCTGGGCCGGGACCGGACACAGGGCGTGTCCGACCTTGACGCGCTGGTCATGGGGGTACGGGCTGACCAGGCCGGGGAGCTGTTGCGGGATTACCATACAGCCGTGCCCCCGCGCAAGCTGCCATACATCACCAACCGCTACTACCTGTGTGACGCCGTCTTCCTTGTGGGGCTTGAGGGGGAGGAGCCGCTCCTGGCGCAGCTGGCCGCCGCGCTGCGAAAGCCAGCGTTTCCCTTGTTTTTAGGCCGGCGCGCCTGCCCGCCCAGCGGCAGGCTGCTGCTGGGCTTGCGCCCCGGGCTGTCTGTCCAGCAGGCGCTGTCTCAGGAACCCTGGCTGGCCAGCGCCTGGTACCGCAACAGGCATCACAGCCTGAACGGCCTGCAGGTGCTGCTTGAGGTGCCCCCGGAGACACCTGGGGCCTTCTTCCTGCGTGACGCCCCTGTGTCCTTCAGCCAGGACTACCGCCAGCATGGTTTTCGCAGCCTGGCTGTCCAGACGATTCCGCTCGCGCAGATTCAGCGCGGCGGCCTGCCGCCGGGAGTGGACGCGACACAGCATGACGCCTTTGGCGATTGGGGGGATTGATTTGTTTTTGTCCCGTGTGTTTTTAGATGACCAGAACCGGGAGACCATGCGCCTGCTGGCCTCGCCCGAGCTGATGCACGGCGCGGTGGAAGGGGGCTTTCAAAGCCCCCGGCAACGCCGGCTGTGGCGGGTGGATGGGCTGGCCGGGCGCTGCTGCCTGCTGGTGCTCAGCCCCGAACAGCCTGATTTTTCCCGTCTTGCAACGCAGTACGGTTTGCCTGGCGCGCAACCCGCCTGGCAGACCAAGCCCTATGAACCCTTGCTGTCCCGCCTGACGGCGGGGCAGGCCTGGCGCTTTCGCCTGAAGGCCAACCCGGTGCGCAGCGTGAGCGAAGGGGAGGGCCGGGGGAAGGTCATGGCCCATGTCACGACACAGCAGCAAAAGGCCTGGCTCATGTCGCGCGCGCAGGCCTGCGGCTTTGACCTGGCGGAGGATGGCTTTGAGGTGGTGCACACCCAATGGCACAGGTTCCTCAAAAAGCAGGGCCACCAGGTCACCCTGCGCACAGCGGTGTTTGAGGGCACGCTCACCATTCTGGATGCGGAGGTCTTCCGGCAAACCCTGGTCCAGGGCATCGGCCGGGCCAAGGCGTATGGCTGCGGCCTGCTGACCCTGGCTTCCCCGCGGGAGGCCGGCGTTGGCTGACCTGCCCGGCCTGAAAAAACCCGACCTGCAAGCCCTGCCGCAAATCCGGGAGCGGATTTCCTTCCTGTATGTGGAGCACTGTAAAATCAACCGCCAGGACGGCGCGATTACCCTTATGGATGCCAGGGGGACAGTGCATGTGCCGGGGGCGGGCATCGGGGTGCTGCTGCTGGGCCCGGGCAGCAGCATCACCCACCGCGCCATGGAACTGCTGGGTGATGCCGGGGCCAGCATCCTCTGGGTAGGTGAGCGTGGCGTGCGGTACTACGCGCACGGACGGCCCCTCGCCCATGGAACCCGCTTGCTGATCCGCCAAGCCGCCTTGGTGTCCAACACCCGCAGCCGCCTGGCGGTCGCCAGGCAGATGTACCAGCTGCGCTTTCCGGAAGAGCAGGTCAACCACCTCACCATGCAGCAGCTTCGCGGCCGTGAGGGGGCCAGGGTGCGCGGCGTCTACCGGCAGGCCTCCCGCCTAAGCGGCGTGTCCTGGGACGGGCGCAGGTACGAACCGGACAATTTTGAGGCTGGCAGCGACATCAACAAGGCGCTGTCCGCGGCCCACGCCTGCCTGTATGGCGTGTGCCACAGCGTGATTGTGGCCCTGGGTTGTGCCCCGGGGCTGGGCTTTGTGCACACGGGGCATGAGCGCTCCTTTGTGTATGACATCGCGGATTTGTACAAGGCGGAGATCACCATCCCGCTGGCCTTCATGACCGTGGCTGACAAGCCCAGGGACCTGGCTGGGGAGGTTCGCCGCCGCGTGCGTGACGAGGTGGCCAAGCGCCGGTTGATGGAGCAGGCGGTGCGGGACATCCGCCGCCTGCTGCTGGGGGAGGAGGAGGCCCGGCAAGAGCCCGAAGCCAGCGTCATCTACCTGTGGGATGAACGCCTGGGGCAGGTTTCCGGCGCTGTTTCCTACGCCTACCAGGATGAGGAAGCGCACAGCCAGGAAGCGGCCGGCTACGGCCGGTTGCTGGAGGGGTAGTCCATGGTGGTGCTCAGCGTTACCAATTGCCCGCCTGCCCTGCGCGGAGATTTAAGCCGCTGGCTGCTGGAGATTGATACCGGCGTATATGTGGGGCAGGTAAGCCGCCGGGTGCGTGAGGAGCTGTGGCAGCGCACCACAGCCCATGTGAAGGAGGGCAGGGCGATCCTGGTTTACCAGGCGGCCAACGAGCAACGCATGGATTTCCGCGTCCACAACGCCGCCTGGCAACCCATTGATTTTGATGGCCTCAAACTGATGATGCGTCCAAACCCCGGCCTGGCGGCGCCTTCTCCGCCAGCCGCGCCCATGCCCAGGCCAGGCTTCAGCCGGGCCGCCCGCATGCGCATGGCCAAGCGGATGAGCCGTAAAGCGGCCGCAAAACCAGCGCTGCCGCCTCACCTGGTGGTGATTGACCTGGAGACCACTGGCTACAGCGCCCAGCAGCATGAAATCATTGAATTGGGTGCCATCAGGTACCGTGATGGCGAGGAAGCCGGGCACTACCAGGCTTTGATCTGGCCTGTCGGAGGTATCCCAGAGAAGGTGCGCGCCCTGACCGGGCTTACCCCGGACATCCTCCAGGCACAGGGACAGCCGCTTGAGGCGGTGATGCCTGGTTTTCTGAGCTTTCTGGAGGACGCGGTGCTGGTGGGGCACAACACCCTCTTTGACCTGGATTTTCTGCATCAAGCTTGCGCAAGGTTGCGGCTGCCCCCGCCAACCAATCAACGCATGGATACCCTGGCGCTGGCCAGAAGCCACCTGCGCGACCTGGATGATCACAAGCTGACCACCCTCACAAAGCATTTGAACCTGCCCCATGAACAGCCCCATCGCAGCCTGAGCGACTGCCGGGCAACCTTCCATCTCTTGTGCAAACTGATTGAAATCAGGGACGCGACGCGGTAGATTGTCAAACAGGATCGTACTTTATTAAGTCTGTTCCCCGCACACGCGGGGGTGATCCTGCCTGTAATCGCTCATTCACTCAGCAACACCTCTGTTCCCCGCACACGCGGGGGTGATCCATCGTGCCACCGGTTGCGCTCCGGCGCACCGTCCTGTTCCCCGCACACGCGGGGGTGATCCGATTACCGACAGGCTGCTCACGTATACGAACTCCTGTTCCCCGCACACGCGGGGGTGATCCGATATTAAAACTTATCCTGGGCGGTGGGATTGTCTGTTCCCCGCACACGCGGGGGTGATCCCATCACGATCGAGGTGACCACACCGTGAGGAGGCTGTTCCCCGCACACGCGGGGGTGATCCTTTGATAGACACAGACGTGAAATCCGTGCCAGACTGTTCCCCGCACACGCGGGGGTGATCCTGATTCTCTACTCTCCATCGCCAACGGGCTGGACTGTTCCCCGCACACGCGGGGGTGATCCCGAGGTGGCGGCAGGCGCGTCCGGCGCGGTGCCTGTTCCCCGCACACGCGGGGGTGATCC
>JAAYEI010000060.1 GCA_012728815.1 Clostridiales bacterium | reverse complement strand
GAATCGAGCATTGGATGAACAACTACCCGCGCCGCCTGCTTGGCTACAGGACGGCCAAGCAGGCTTACCAGGCAGCTTGAGTGAACAGGGCTACAGGGGGTGCGGCAATTAAAGTTGCAATCTAGAGTTTTGCCACAGTTTGAAAAAACTGCTTTACATTTTCTGCGCTTCGTGGTATTCTTCTATCCGCACCCGGGGCATTAGCGCAGTTGGTAGCGCACCACAATGGCATTGTGGGGGTCAAGAGTTCGAGTCTCTTATGCTCCACCAAACCTCCTGAATTGTCAGGAGGTTTTTTGCACCCTGACGGTTCCGGCGCCTGCGACGCTTGCCCGGACACTGACCCCGTGATAGGATACAGGCAGAGAAGCAAATACAAAGGAGGGACTGTGTATGCTGCCTGGCGCGCAGACCTACACCATCCGGGCCCACACCCAGACCAGGGAGGATTTTGCCCGGAGCATGAAAAAACTGGCGGCCATGGGCTACACCTGCGTGCAGCTGTCCGCCGTGGGGGAGATGCCTGTCCGGTACCTGAAGGATGTGTGTGATGAAGCGGGCCTTGCCATCGTCCTCACCCACACCGACCCGGAGCGCATGCTGACAGACCCCCAGGGTGTACTGCGTGACCACGAGGTGCTGGATTGCCCTTATATCGGCATTGGCATGATGCCATCGCGCTACCGCAGCCCGGAGGCCGCCTTGCAATTCGCGCGGGATTTCAGGCAGGCGGCCGAGCTGTTCCACCAGGGCGGCAAACGCCTGCTCTACCACCACCATGCCCTGGAGTGGGAGCGCGGAGGCGATGGCCGCAGCATCCTGGACATCCTGCTGGATGAGCTGCCCCCACACCTGCTGGGCGTCACCCTGGACACCTACTGGGTACAGGCCGCCGGGGCGGACGTATGCGACACCATCCTGCGCCTGGCGCAGCGCATCCCCTGCGTGCACCTGAAGGACATGGCCATTGTGGATGGCGAACAGCGCACGGCCGCGCTGGGGGAGGGGAACCTGCCCCTTCGCAAAATCCTGCGCCTGCTGCAGGATCTGGGCGCCACCCGGTACCTGTTGGTGGAGCAGGACAACAGCTATGGCGAAGATCCCTTTGACTGCCTGTCCCGCAGTCTGACCTACCTTCACAAGGAGGGCTTCCAATGAGCAAGGTCCGGCTTGGCATCATCGGCATCGGCAACATCGGTACCAAGCACGCGCAGATCCTCCTCAGCGGCCAGGTGCCCGGCATGGCGCTTGCCGCCGTGGCTGACCGCGCGCAGGCACGGCGGGATTGGGCCCAGGAGAGTTTGCCGGCGGATACGCGCATGTTTGAGGAGGGCAGCGCGCTGATAGAGAGCGGCAGCTGCGACGCCGTGCTGGTTGCCACCCCGCATGACCAGCACCCGGGGCTGGTCATGGCCGCCTTTGCGCATGGGCTGCATGTGATGTGTGAAAAGCCCGCGGGCGTCTTCACGCTGAATGTCCGCCAGATGAACGAGGCGGCCGACCGCCACCCGGAGCTGGTCTTTGGCATGATGTTCAACCAGCGCGCCAACGCCCTGTACAGGAAGATGCATGAGATGATCCACGCGGGTGAGCTGGGCCGGCTCAAGCGCGTCAACTGGATCATCACCGATTGGTACCGCGCCCAGTCCTATTACGACTCCGGCGCCTGGCGCGCCACCTGGGCGGGGGAAGGGGGCGGCGTGCTGCTCAATCAGTGTCCCCACCAGCTGGACCTGTTGCAGTGGCTTTGCGGCATGCCCCGGCGGGTGCACGCCTTCGTACACGAGGGCAAATGGCACGACATCGAGGTGGAGGACGATGTCACCGCCTACCTGGAGTATGACAACGGCGCCACCGGCGTTTTTAGCACCACAACCGCGGACGCCCCGGGCACCAACCGCCTGGAGGTGACCGGCACCCTGGGCCGCCTGGTGTGCGAGCAGGACAGATTGCGCTTTGACCGGCTGCTGGTGGATGAACGCGAGTGGTGCGCCACCGCTTCCCAGGGCTTTGCCAGGCCGCCCATGGAGAGCGTTGAGGTGGAGACCGAAGGCAGCAACCCGCAGCACGCCGGGGTGCTGCGGGCCTTTGCCGACGCCATTTTGCACGGCGGCAGGCTGATCGCTGATGGCAGGGAGGGGTTGCAGGGGTTGCTGCTGTCCAACGCCATGCACCTGTCCGGCTGGCTGAAGCAGACGGTCACCCTGCCCTTTGACGAGCAGCTCTTCCTGGACCAGCTCAAGCTGCGCCAGGCCGCCTCGCGCTTTCAGGCCGGATCGAGCTGACCAAATATCCGGGAATCCGCGCTGCATGCCCCCTGGACAAAGCGCAGAGGTGTGGACGGCCGGTTGAAGTCTTGTCTTTCCTGATTGGTTCCCTGAGGGACAACACCTCCCGTCAAGAAAACCCGCGGCGCCTGCCGCGGGTTTTCTGACCCAAAAGGGCTTGCGGGTTTACTCCCCGGCGGCTTCGCCTTCAGGGGCCTCAGCCTCATCAGCGGCCTCCTCACCCTCGGCAGCCTCCGCGGCCGCCTCCTCTTCCTCAACACGCAGCTTGGGATAGGAGACGCTCAGGATCAACCTGTCCTCCTCCGTTTGCGCGGTGATGCCCTCAGGCAGGTTGAGGTCGGCCACCACCACCTGGTCGCCCGGGGTCATGGTGGCCACATCGATGTCGATGCTGGAGGGGAAATCGCCCGGCAGCCCGCGCACCAGCAGGGTTTCCAGCTGCTGGAGCAATTCGAAGCCCGCGTACACAAGGTCGTCGCGGCCAATCAGGTTGAAGGGAATCTCCGCCGTGGTCTCCTCAGTGAGTGAAACCGCCTGGAAGGTCACATGCAGCCACTCCCGGGTGACAGGCGCGTACTGGATCTCGCGCAGCATGGCTGGGTAGGATTCCTTCTTCCCGGCGGTCAGGGTGTATACGCTGGACATGCCGTTGGCGGCCAGCGCCCGGCGCAGCTCATCCCGGCTGATGGAAAAGCTGATGGCGTCCTCACCCTTTTTGGAGATGGAGCCAGGCAGGAACCCATCCCTGCGCAACTGCCGCACAGCGCCCTTGCTGGAACGCTCCCGCGGTGTAATTGTCAGTTTTGCGGACTTACTCATATTTCTACCTCCACATTCATCATCTTCTGCTTCCGCGAAAACCGCCCCCAGGGGCAGGTTTCCGGCTCTCTTGACGGGAGAACCACAACCATTATACCACCCAGGTCAATCAGGGCAAAGCCTGAACGGCACAAGAGACCCCCGGTGGCCGGACAGCCATGCCCGGCAGGCGCAAGATGCCGTGTTTGCCCCATCAGGCAGGTCAATGAAAAACCGCCCGTCCGGGCGGGATTGACGCGTTGGCCTGTCTTAATCCTTGGCAAAGGCCAGGTAGGGCGGGCTTCCGGCCGCCAGGTCGGGCTTGTCTGCCAGCCACCGGATCATGCCAAAGGGGCGCCCGGGCCCCAGGCTGCCCTGGGGCAGGCGCAGCTGGTAGCGCTGCGCGCCATATTCTTGATGGATCAAGGCCAGGGCCCGGTGCCAAACCTCCGGCGCGCACACCAGCTCAACCACCCGCAGCAGGTTGGCCCGCGGCTCCAGCACTGCCGCGGCGCTGAGGCCCTCAAACTCCAGCCTCAGCATCGCGCCCCCGGCTGCCGTCACCCCCTGGCTGATGTAGCGCAGCGCGGCCTCATCCCAGCGGGCATACAGGCTGCTGTTGGCGAAGGCCTTGTCCCGCAGGGCAGCGTACTCAAAGGCGCTGCAGGGCATCGCCTGGCCCTGCACATCCTGCCCCAGCAGGTCCTCGCCGTTGATTTCCAGCTGGTCAATCATGAAGGCGGTGTGGTAGCCGCGTTTGGCGTAATAATCAAACAGGGAGGGCTCAGCGGGTACCAGCACGCTGGCCATGCCGCCCTCCTTCTCGATGGCCTGGTGGGCGGCTTCCAGCAGCCGGGTGCTGATGCCCTGGCCGCGGTGCGACCTGGCCGTCGCCACGGCAAAAATGTAGCGCGCCCTGTAGCTTTTGGCATGGGACTGCAACAGCAGGGGCAGCATGCTCAGCATCCCGGCCAGCTGCTTCCCTTCCTGCCAGACCAGCATGTTCTGATGCTGATGGCGTTGCCTGAAATAAAAGGCAGCCTCCTCCTCGCTGTCGCCGAAGGCTTCCTGCCACAGGCCGATCAGCGCGGGCAGGTCGCTGTCCAGCGGCTGGCGGATCACAGCGCGCCCAGCAGCGTGGCGGTGCTCTTCTCCACCAGCAGCGCCGGGTCATAGGACAGCTTGGCGCGGCGCAGGCCCGCGTCGCCCGCGTCATCCTCGCGGTTGACGTACTGGTAGCCTTCAAAGTTGGCCATGGCAAACTGCTGGTTGATCATCTGGTAGGAGCCGTTGATTTCATGGAAGGCTTTCTCCACATGCACAATGTAGGTGCTGTCATTGAGCTCCTCGCCCATCGCGTAGGCGATGACCCGGCCGTTCAGGCGCAGCAGGCCGCCGGTCAGCCCCAGGCTGAAGAAGTGCTTGAAGGCCTGCTCTACCGCGCAGGATTCGTTGAACAGGCCTTCGTCATCCCGGCAGCCGGCCATCAGGCACCACTCCAGGCTCATCTTGTGCACTTCGCCGATGTTGTCGCGGGTAATCGGCTCGTAGGACCAGTCGCTGTTCTCCATCAAGAACCTGTTGATGTGGTTGCGCTTGCTGGCCAGCTTTCTGCCCGACAGGGTCATCAGCCGCTTCGCGTCATACACATAGTCAAACACATTGCGGTCCGGCGCTATCTGAAACTTGCCCGGGAAGGCTGCCAGCAGCTTGTCCCTGTCCTCATTGAGCAGGGTGTTGAACACCAGCTTCTGCCCGCGCTGGCTGACATAGTCATACAGGGCGCGTACCACGGGCTCCACCGGGCCATGGCCGCTGGGGAAAATAAAGGAGGGGTTTTCCTCGTTGGACATCATCACCAGCCTGTCCTCAAAGCGGGCGGCCTTCAGCTTGTACACCTCCCGCCAGATAAAGTTGGAGGTAAAGTTGTACTCCAGTGCGCCGCGGTGAGCGTTCTTCAGCAGCGGCACCATCCACTCCCTGTCAGCAATCTCAAAGGGCGAAAACACCAGGGTTGAAACTAAGGAAGAAATAAAGAACACACCTTTCTCTGTCACAATCGCGCCTTCGCACAGGCCAAAGGGACCGCGCCAAGGCCCATTGATTATACCCTGATATGAGCATTTTCTCAAATATTCCGGCCATACCCGCCCGGTGGCGCATCCAGCCAGGCTGTGCTATAATTCCCACATCCAAACCGGCGCGGCCTGGCGCAACAGCGCGTGTTCAGGCCGGCAGCATCATGAAAGAGGCAGGATCTTGCCGGCATGAGACAGACCCACGCCCTGGTCGACCTGGCCGCCTTCGCGCACAACCTGCGCCTGCTCAAAGCGCTCATTGGCCCCCAGGTGGGGCTGATGGCGGTGGTCAAGGCCGATGCCTATGGCCATGGCCTGGTGCCCGTGGCGCGCGCGGCGCAGGCGGCTGGCGCGGACGCGCTGGCGGTTGCGCTGGCGGAGGAGGGGACCCGGCTGCGCCAGGCAGGCGTGCACCTGCCCATCCTGGTGCTGGCGGGGCTGAATGCGCAAAGCACGCGGGAAGCGGTGGGTCAGGGGCTGACCCTGACCGCCCACACCCCAGCCCACCTGGCGTCAGCCAGCCAGGAAGCGGTGGCCCAGGGTGTCACCGCCCAGGTGCACCTGAAGCTGGACACCGGCATGAACCGCATTGGCGTGAAGACAGCGGCGCAACTGCGGGAGCTGCTGGACATGTTTGACAGCCTGCCCGGCCTGGCGCTCACCGGGGCCTTCACCCATTTTGCCAGCGCGGATGAGTTGGGCAGCGACATGACAAGCCGCCAACTGGACCGCTTTCTGGACCTGGCCCGCCTGCTGCCCCCCGGGATAGTGCTGCACGCCAGCGGCAGTTCCGCGCTGATCAGCCGGGTGGACGCGCGGCTGAACATGGTACGCGCGGGCATCGCCCTGTATGGCTACCCGCCCATTCTCACCACCCTGCCCCTGGTGCCTGTGCTGTCCTGGCTGGCGGAAATCACCCATGTGAAACAGATCCAGCCGGGGGAGACGGTCAGCTACGGCGCCACCCTGAAGGCGGACAGGCCGCTCAGGGTGGCCACCCTGGCGGTGGGCTACGGGGATGGTTACAGCCGCCTGCTGTCAGGCAAGGCCCAGGTGCTGGTCAATGGGCACCGCTGCCAGGTGCTGGGGCGGGTGTGCATGGACATGATCATGGTGGATGTGACCGGGGCCGGCCAGGTAACCCCCGGGATGCAGGCCACCCTGATTGGCCGTCAGGGCCAGGAGGCCGTCACCGCGCGTGAGCTTGCTGAACTGGCCGGCACCATCAGCTATGAGACGCTGCTGTCCATGAGCGCCAGGGTGCCGCGCATATACCTGAACGACCCAACAAAGGATGAGACGCATGCAGGGCAAGGAAACGAGAAAAACCAAAACTCCCGCCAGACAGGCTGTTAAGAAGCCCTACCTCAAGGGCAGGGCTTTCAGCCCCCTGGCCATCAGGCGCGGGCTGCGGGTGCTCAGTTACCTGCTGGTATCTGCCGTGCTGTATTTCTTCCTGGGCCAGCTGATGGTCATTGACCTCACCTGGCTGCGGGTGCTGATCAACCTGGGCGTCATTTCCGCCTTTTGCGCGCTGCTCTTTGGCACGGGCGCGCGGGATGGGGAAGGCGACGTCAGCTTTGCCGAAATCGCCTGGAACCGCCGCGAGCAGGGCCAGACGGTGAGCCAGGATGACCTGGCCAAGTGCTTCCACCCCCTGAAGGGCTTTGTGACTGCCCTGGCAGGCGCCTTGCCCTTGGTGCTGCTCTGCCTGGTCTACGCCTTAATGGCTGTGAAGGACACCTACACGCTGGGCGCCCTGCCGGGCTGGCTGGCTGGCTACCAGCAGCGCGCGGACATTGGCCTGGCCCTGTCCTATTACCATGACCGGGCCGGCTTTGGCCTGAACGACCTGCTGCGCCTGGTGGTCCGGTTGCTGGTTTTCCCCTTTGTGAATATGGTGGGCTCGCGCAACGTGGAGGGCCTGCTGCTCATTGAACGCCTCTCGCCCCTGCTGGTGCTGGTGCCGCCCCTGTTTTATGGCCTGGGCTACTGGCGGGGGGAGAATTACCGGGCCCGGGTGCATGGCGGCATCGCGGCCAACGCCCGCCGGCAGGCGCGCCGCAGGAAGAAAAAGCAGCAGCCCCGCCGGCAGGAACCCCGTCAGCTGGTCTGATGGCGCTGCGGGTCCTTGGCGGGCAATTCCGCTCCCGGGTGCTGAAAACCCCGCCGGGCGCCACCACCCGCCCCACCTCTTCCATGGCGCGGGAAGCGGCCTTCAACCTGCTGCAGGGCGAGCTGCCCGGCAGCCAGGTGCTGGATTTGTTCGCGGGCTCCGGCGCCATGGGCCTGGAGGCGCTCAGCCGCGGGGCGGCAGGCGCCGTGCTGTGTGACAAGCACCGCGGGGCCATTTCGACGCTGCGCCAGAATGTGGCCGCCCTGCAGGTGGAAGAGCAGACCAGGGTGCTGCACCTGGGGTGGGAGCAGGCGCTGAAGCGCCTGGGGGCGGAGGGCCAGCGTTTTGACCTGGTGTTCCTGGACCCTCCCTACCAAATGAACCCGGCGCCCATCCTGGTTGCCCTGCTGTATGAGCAGCTGCTGACACCAAAGGGTATCATCCTACTGGAGCAGCTGGCGGATGCCCAGGTGAGGGTCCAGCCCCCCTTCATGGTGCGCAAGGACCGCCGCTACGGCAACACCAGCCTGCGCCTCATCACCCTGCAGGAGCAATAGCGCATGAAAGCAGTCTTCGCTGGCAGCTTTGACCCCATTACCCTGGGGCACCTGGACCTGATCCGCCGCGCGCTGAAGGTGGTGGACACCTTGGTGATCGCCATCATGCACAACCCGGACAAGCCCGGCTTTTTCACCCCCGCGCAGCGCGCCGCCCTGGTGGAGCAGGCCTGCCAGGAGGTTGGCCTGACAAGGTTCCAGGTGGTCACCAGCCAGGACCTGCTGGTGAACCTGGCCGAGGAGCTGGGCTGCACGCTGCTTGTCCGCGGGCTGCGCAACTGCCAGGACCTGGATAGCGAGCGCGCCATGGCGCTGGCCAACGCGCAGCTAAGCCCCGGACTTGAAACCCTTTTCCTGGTCGCCGGCATGGAGCAGGCCGGCATTTCCTCCTCCCTGATCCGTCAGATCGCGGCGCTGGGGGGAGATGCAAGCCATTTTGTGCCCGGCTGTGTCAGCCAGGCCCTGAAGGAAGCATATTCCAAATCAAACCATTGAAGGAGGCCGACCATGTCCAGAACCGAAGTTTTTGCCCTGGTGGATGAGCTGACCTTGATGCTCAAGAACGCCAAGAAAATCCCCCTGACCGACACCGTCATGGTACAGCAGGCGCAGGCGGTGGACCTGCTCAAGCGCGTCATCTCCACCTACGACCCTTCCCTGGAGACCGCGCAGAAGATTGTGGACAACGAGGAGCACATCCTGGCGGACGCCAACGCCAAGGCGGAGGAAACCATCCAGCAAGCCATGGCGCAGGCCCAGGGCACGGTGAATGAGTCCAACAACTACGCCCAGTCCACCAAACAGAATGCAGATGACTATGCCCTGCAAACCCGCAAGCAGGCAGAGGACGAGGTCAATGCCATCCTGGCGGACGCCCAGGCCCGCGCCCACCACATGGTGGAGGACGCCAAAGCCCGCGCGGATGAGCTGGTTTCCCAGACAGCGGTGCTCGCCCGGGCGGAAGCCCAGGCGCAGGAGATCCTGGACAACGCCAACCAGCACGCCCAGGCGCTGCGCAGCCAGACCCAACAGGAGCTGGACGGCGTGCTGGGCCATGTGGACAACACGATTGCCGCCCAGCTCAACGAGCTGCGCGCCATCCGCCAGAACCTGGCCGGCATCCACTACGAAGAGGAAAACGACAACTGAATCGCGTGTCCTGTGGCACTGGGTTCATCGGCTACTGACCACGCTGCCACCACCTTTGATAAAAGCGCCCCGCGGGGCGCTTTTATCAACCAGGGAAACAGGCTTTCGGCCTACTTCAGTTTTTCCAGCGCCAGCTGATAGGCGGCGGTCAGCTGCGGGTCGCTCAGGTCGCCGGTCTCAAACATCACGTCCCTGAGCTCCTCCGGCATCACCACCTCAATGTCCGGGGTGATGCCTTCCTTGTGCACCTTGTGGCCCAGGGGGGAGAAGTACTGCGCTGAGGTAAACTGGAAGCCGGACACCCCATCGCTCAGGGGGACCACAAACTGGATAATGCCCTTGCCAAAGGTCTTTTCGCCCATGATGATGGCGCGCTGGTTGTCCTGCATGCCGCCAGCCAGGATTTCTGAGGCGGAGGCGGAGTGTTCGTTCACCAGCAGAAGCATCGGCAAATCGTCCGCCCCGCTTTTGGTGACATACTCCTTGCGCCGCTTGGCGCGGTCCTCGGTGTAATAGAGCAGCTTGTTGTCCAAAAACAACTCGCTGATGCCCTCCGCGTCGCCCACCCAGCCCCCCGGGTTGTCCCGCAGGTCCACAATCAGGTACTGCATGCCGCTGGCCTTCAGCTCCTCATAGGCTTCGGTAAATGCCTCCTGGCTGCCCCCGGAAAACTCAAACAGGATGATATAGCCGACCTTGTCATCAATCATCTTGTGCTCTGCGCGGTTGACCGTGATGTTGGCCTTGACCAGGTCAAAGGGCAGGATCTCGCCGTTGCGCACCAGCTCAATGTGCACTTTCTCGCCCGGGATGCCGCGCATGATGTCCACCGCGTCCATCATGGTGGCGGTGGTCACCTCCAGTTCCTCCACCTTGTAGAACACGTCGCCCTTCTTGATGCCCACGCGCTCCGCCGGGGTGTTCTTGAACACCCGGGTGATGGTGACGGAGCCATCCTCCGGGTCACCCAGCATTTGCACGCCGATGCCAGCGTACTTGCCGGTGTCCTCCTCCTGCATGCGGGTCCAGGCCTTCTGGTCATAATAGAAGGTATAGGCATCGCCCAGGCCGGACAGGAGCCCCTGGATGGCGCCGTCTATCATGTCCTGCTCAACAGGCTCCTCATAGAAATAGGCGTCCACATATTGCATCACCTCATCCAGCAGGGCGAAGCGCTGCAACCGCTCATATTCCTCCTTGGGGATTGTGACCATGGCGCCCTTGGCGCTGTCCAGCCAGCTGGCATATGCGCCCAGGGGCCCCAGCACCAGCAGCGCAGCCAGCAGGAAGGCCAGCAGGCGGTTGTTCAAACGGATCAATCTGTTCATTGGTCTGCCTTTCACGTCAGGTGGTGTGTGGTGGGTGGGCCAGGTCGCGCTTGCGCAGGTCGTTGAGCAGTTTGAACAGCATCGCGTCCTGGAAGTGCCGCAGGTCCAGCCCGCAGCCCTTTTGCACCTTGTCCAGGCGGTACACCAGGGTGTTGCGGTGGATGTACAGCTCCCGTGCGGCGTCGGTCAGGTTGAGGTCCTTCATGAGAAAGACGTGGATGGTCTCCAGCATCTCCTCGGTAAACAGCTTTTCGGTGTGGGGGTTGAACAGCAGCGTCAGGTACTGTTGCGCCTGGTCCGGCGCGCAGTCCATCAAAAAGCGCTCCAGCACCAGCAGGCTGTGGGTGTGAATGCGCTGCCGGTGGTTGAACAGGCTGCCAATCCGGATGGCCTCCTCAGCCTGCTGGTGCGACAGGGGCAGCTGGCCCAGGTGCTGGCTGGTTTGGCCAATGCCAATCACCGCGGTTTGGCCCAGCTCGTTCTCCAGCGTGTCCTGCAGGGCCATGGCGTATTCCATCAGGTCTTCCGGTTCCTCGCCGGCCATTGCCCGCGCCAGCAACAGGCTGTGGCTGTCCAGGGGAATCAGCAAATCCGCCTCCGCCAGGGGGATGAATTCCGCCAGCGCGTCCGCGGGCATGCGCGGGAGCGGACGCTCAAAGTGCACCAACAGCGCGGCGCGGGGCAAATCCGGCAGGATCTGGTAATCCTGCGCCAGGATGTCCAGCTCCCTGGGGGACAGCTCGCCCAGGGCCAGGCGGCGCAGCGCGTTGTCAAGGTCCTGGGTGATGCCTGCCTGCTGCCTGTAGCTTTCCACCAAACGGGCGCACAGCTGCAGGATGTCCTTGCTGGCCGGGCTTTCCCGGGTGGCCAGGGTGAGGGTCTCCAGCCCCGGCAGCGTATGGAAATGATACCCGGATTTGGACACCGTGACATTCTCCTGCAGGCTGGCCGGCAGCATGAAGGTGTCCGGCTGGCGGGGGACCAGGCAGTGCCCTTGCCGGTTCAGCAGGAAAACAGGCTGGCTGAGCGAGGCGAACAGCGCTTCCACCCTGGAGAGGATTTCCTCCTGCACAGCACACACCTCCTTTGTTTGCTCATATGAGTATAACACCTTGCCGGGCGCTTGCATAGAAACGCGCATCCAGGCCAGTTTTCACGGTTTGGACACAGCTGCCGGGTACACTCCCGGTGTGGGCTCCGCGGGCTTGCAAACAAGGGGGTTCAATGGTATTTTATTCTATGGCGCTTTTTACCTATACCGGCGCCCTATCTTCAGGAGGACAATCATGAGCTACCAGGCGGAGAGAATCAGCGGCAACCAGTACAAACTCACCTTCACCGTCCCTTCGGAGGATTTTGACGCGGCCATGCACCAGGCCTACCTCAAGAACCGCGGGCGCATCAACGTGCCGGGGTTCCGCAAGGGCAAGGCCCCCCGCAAGCTGATCGAGAACATGTACGGTGAGGCCATCTTCTATGATGACGCCTTTGACGCGATTTTCCCGGGCCTGTACGAGGAAGCGGTGGAAAAGGACCAGCTTTTCCCGGTGGACCAGCCCAATGTGAACGTGGACCAGATTGGCGGCGGGCAGGAGCTGAAGTTCACCGCCACCGTCTACGTCAAGCCCGAGGTTACCCTGGGGGATTACAAGGGCCTCAAGGGCACCCGCCACCTGCACCCGGTGACGGATGAAGAGATTGAGCACCGCATCTCCCACGATGTGCAGAAGATGACCACCAGGGAGGATGTGGAGGGCCGCGCGCTTGCCAGCGGCGACACCGCGACCATTGACTACCTGGGCAGCGTGGATGGCGTGCCCTTTGAGGGCGGCAAGGGTGAGGGCCACGAGCTGGAGCTGGGCTCCAACTCCTTCATCCCCGGGTTTGAGGACCAGGTCATCGGCATGAACGTGGGGGAGACCAAGACCATTTCCGTTACCTTCCCCGAGCAGTACCACGCGGAGGAGCTGGCTGGCAAGGCGGCACAGTTTGAGGTCACGGTGAAGGCGGCCAGCCAGGCGGTCAAGCCTGAACTGGATGACGATTTTGCCCAGGACGTGTCCGAGCACCAGACCTATGAGGCCTATCGTGCCGCCATTGTGAAGGAGCTGGAGGACCGCCGTGACCAGAACGCCGAGACCGGCCTGGAGAACGAGCTCATCCAGCAGGCGGTTGACGCGGCGGACTGCGACATCCCCGAGGCCATGATCACCCGCCAGGTGGACCGCCTCTACATGAACATGCAGATGCAGATGATGTACCAGGGCCTGCGCATGGAGGACTACCTGCGCTACACCAACACCACCGAGGAAGACCTGCGCGAGCGCTTCCGCGATGAGGCTGCCATGAACGTCAAGGTGGACCTGGTGCTGGAGGCCATCGCCAAGGCGGAGGAGCTGGAGGCAACTGACGAGGATGTGGACGAGCAGATTGCCCGCTACGCCAAGGACCGTGGCCTGGACCTGGACAGCTACAAGGCCAGCGTGAACAGCAACCAGCGCGAAAACTTCAAGGACCTGGCCATTCACCGCAAGGTGGTGGAGATCATCAAGGAGCACGCCCAGGTCACCGACCATGTCGGCCCCCACCATGAGGATGAAGCCATTGATGTGCAGGAAGTGGTCGACAGCGTGGCCCAGGCCCTGGAAGACAGCGGGCAGCCGGCTGAGGAGCCGTCCGAGCCAACCAAAGATGCCAACAATACCAAAGCGAAGGATGAGCCCCAGGAGGGCTGAATGGAGACACCATGGCAGAATACTTGATTCCCTATGTGATTGAGCGCACCGGCAACGCCGAGCGTTCCTACGATATTTATTCGCGGCTGCTCAAGGACCGCATCATTTTCCTGTCAGGCCCCGTGCATGACGGCATGGCCAACGCCATCGTCGCCCAGTTGCTGTTCCTGGACATGGACAACCCCAACGCCGAGATCAACCTCTATATCAACAGCCCGGGCGGCTCGGTGACCGCCGGCATGGCGATCTACGACACCATGCAGTACATCAAGGCCCCGGTGCGCACCGTATGTGTGGGCATGGCCGCCTCCATGGGCGCCTTCTTGCTGATGGCCGGGGAAAAGGGCAAGCGCATGGCCCTGCCCAATTCCGAGGTGATGATTCACCAGCCCTCCGGGGGCGCTGAAGGCCCGGCTACCGACGTGACCATCCGCGCGGAGTGGCTGCTGAAAACCAAGCACAAGATGAACCGCATGATGGCCGAGATGACGGGCCAGCCGCTGGAGAAGATTGCCAACGACGTGGAGCGCGATTTCTTTATGTCGGCGGAAGACGCCAAGCAGTATGGCATCATCGATGAAATCTTCCAGCCGCGCAAGGCGGAGGTCAGCGATGCCTAAGGACGCCACCGACAACCGCAAGCCGCCACGCTGCAGCTTTTGCGGCAAGCTTCAAAACGAGGTCAACCAGCTCATCGCCGGGCCCAGCGCCTACATCTGCAATGAGTGCGTGGAGCTTTGCTGTGAGGTGATTGGCGAGGGGCCGCCCAGGAAGCCGCAGCAGGAAAAGCTGCCCCTGCTGATGCCCCCGGCGCAGATCAAAAAGACCCTGGATGAGTATGTCATCGGCCAGGAGCGCGTCAAGCGCGCGCTGTGCGTGGCGGTGTACAACCACTACAAGCGCATCCGCTCCAACGCCGGCAAGAAACCCCCGGTAGAGCTGCAAAAATCCAACATCCTGCTGGTGGGCCAGACCGGCACCGGCAAAACTTACCTGGCCCAGACCCTGGCCAAGATCTTGAACGTGCCCTTCGCCATCGCGGACGCGACCTCCCTGACGGAAGCCGGCTATGTGGGCGAGGATGTGGAGAACATCCTGCTGCGCCTCATCCAGGCGGCCGATGGCAACGTCCAGGCTGCCCAGCAGGGCATCATCTACCTGGACGAAGTGGACAAGATTGCCCGCAAAAGCGAGAACGTGTCCATCACCCGGGACGTGTCCGGGGAGGGCGTTCAGCAGGCGCTGCTGAAGATCCTGGAGGGCACCATCGCCAACGTGCCGCCCCAGGGCGGGCGCAAGCACCCCCAGCAGGAAACCATCCCCATTGACACCACCAACATCCTCTTCATCTGCGGCGGCGCCTTTGACGGGCTGGAGAACATCATCGCCAGCCGCACCGGCGGCCGGGCCATCGGCTTTGGCTCCCCGGACGCGGAGAAAGAGGAGGAGCGCGTTGGCAAGCTCATCGCCCAGATGCGCGCGGAGGACCTGGTCAAGTACGGCATGATTCCCGAGCTGGTCGGCCGCATCCCGGTGATGCTGCCGCTGGACAGCCTGGATGAGGAGGCGCTGGTGCGCATCCTGACCGAGCCCAAAAACGCGCTGGTCAAGCAATATCAGTACCTGTTTGAGCTGGATGACGCCCAGCTGGATTTTGAGGAAGAAGCCCTGACCGCCATCGCGAGGCTGGCCGTGGAGCGCAAAACCGGCGCCCGCGGGCTGCGTTCCATCCTGGAGGCCGCGCTGATGGACACCATGTTTGACCTGCCCGGGTCCGAGCGCGCGGTGTCCTGCCTGGTCACCCGTGAGACGGTGGAAGAAGGCGCGGCGCCTGTCCTGCGCAAGGAACCAAAGGCCCTGCCCGCCACCAACCGCAAGGCCCCGGCACGCGCCAAGCCGCAGCAGTCCGACGCGTCCTGATCTGTCCCGCCTCTCCTGGGGAGCCGGCCCGCCATCCATGCGCGGGGACCGGCCTTGGGAGGGGCCTGTTTAAAGGAGTACGCCATGGCCAGAACGCCAGCCATTCAAACCCTGCCCTTCCTGCCCCTGCGGGGCACCCTTATTTTTCCGCACACCGTGATGCACATCGATGTGGGCCGCGGCAAGAGCATTGCCTCGGTGTACGCGGCCATGGAGGCCGACCAGCGCATCTTTCTGGTGATGCAAAAGAATGAGGAGAAGGAAGAGCCCACCCAGGAGGACCTGTTTGAGGCAGGCACCATTGCGCGCATCACCCAGGTGCTGCACCAGTCCGGTTTGGGGCTGCGCGTGCTGATTGAGGGGGAGAGTCGCGCCAGGCTGATGTCCATCCATCCGGATGAGGAAAGCTGGTCCGCGCGGGTCAAGCTGATCCGCTCGCAGGTAGCCCCGGAGGACGCTGAGGAGGTGCAGGCGCTGATGCGCCTGGCCAAGGAAAGCCTCAGCGCCTACGCGGAGGCGGGCAGCCGCCTGAGCGAGGACCTTATCCGCTCCATCCGCCGCATCACGAACCCGGATGAGTTTGTGGATGTGATCGCCGCCAACCTGCCGGCCAGCCAGGAGGAGCGCCATGCGCTGCTGGCGGAGCAGTCCGTCAAGCAGCGCCTGGAAACCCTCTGCGTGATGCTGGCCCGTGAGGTGCGCAACGCCAACATTGACCGCGTGGTACAATTGCGCATCCGCATGCAGGTGGACAAGACCCAGAAGGAATACTACCTGCGCGAGCAGATGAAGGCCATCCAGGAGGAGCTGGGTGAGGGGGACGAGGACGATGTGGAGGAGATGCGCCAGAAGCTGGCTGCCATCCCCCTCAACGAGGAGGCACGTGAGAAGGCCGACAAGGAGCTGGACCGCCTTTCCCGCATGATGGCGGGCAGCCCCGAATCCACCGTGGTGGAAAATTACCTGGACTGGCTGGTTGAGTTGCCCTGGGGCAAGTACTCCAGGGACCAGCTTTCCCTGCCCCGCGCGCGGCGCATCCTGGATGAGGACCACTTTGGCATGGACAAAGTCAAGGAGCGCATCATCGAGTACCTGGCCATCCTGGCCATGCGCCGCAAAACGGAGGGCGATGTGGTGCCCAAGGGCCCCATCCTGTGCTTTGTGGGGCCGCCCGGCGTGGGCAAGACCTCCATCGTCCAGGCCATCGCCCGGGCCCTGGGCCGGCAGTTTGTCAAGCTGTCCCTGGGCGGCGTGCGCGATGAGGCCGAGATCTATGGCCACCGCCGCACCTACATCGGCGCCATCCCGGGGCACCTCATCAGCGGCATCAAGCGGGCGGGCACCATGAACCCGGTCTTCCTGTTTGATGAGATTGACAAGATGTCCAGCGATTTCCGGGGCGACCCGGCCAGCGCCATGCTGGAGGTGCTGGATTCCGAGCAGAACGCCTCCTTCCGTGACCATTACCTGGATGTGGCCTTTGACCTGTCCCGGGTGCTGTTCATCACCACCGCCAACACGCGGGACACCATCCCCCCGGCCCTGCTGGACCGGATGGAAATCATTGAGGTGTCCAGCTATACCGAGGAGGAAAAGCTGCAGATTGCCAGGAAGCACCTGCTGCGCCGCCAGATTGCCGAGAACGGGCTCAAGCCCGGCAGCGTCAAAGTGGGCACGCCGGCGCTGCGCCGCGTGATTGAGGGCTACACCCGCGAGGCGGGCGTGCGCACCCTCACCCGCACCCTGGCCAAGGTGGTGCGCCGCGCGGCGGTGGAGATGCTGGACACCGGCGCTGAGACAGTCACCGTGAAGCCCGCCATGGTGGAGGACTACCTGGGCCCGCCCCGCTACTTGCGTGAGCGCCCGGACAAGCAGCCGCTGGCCGGCGTGGTGATTGGCCTGGCCTATACCGAGGTGGGCGGCGAACTGCTCAAGGTGGAGTGCGCGGTCATGCCCGGCAGCGGCAAGCTGTCCCTGACCGGCCATTTGGGCGAGATCATGAAGGAGAGCGGCCAGGCGGCGCTGTCCTGGGTGCGCGCGCAAAGCGGGCGCTACCAGCTGCCTCAGGACTTCCACAACAAGATGGACATCCACATCCATGTGCCCGAGGGCGCGGTGCCCAAGGATGGCCCCAGCGCCGGGGTCACGATGACGGTGGCCATGGTGTCTGCCCTCACCGGGCGCAAGGCGCGCCAGGATGTGGCCATGACCGGGGAAATCACCCTGGGCGGCCGCGTGCTGCCCATTGGCGGTGTCAAGGAGAAGCTGCTGGCAGCCTACCGCGCGCGCATCGCGACGCTGGCGCTGCCGGCTGAAAACCGCAAGGACGTGAGCGAGCTGCCCGAATACATCCGCGATTCTTTTGACATCCACTATGTCAGCAGTGCCGATGAGGTCATCGCGCTGACCCTGGAAGGGCCGCATGGAGATTAAAAGCGCCGCCTTCGTCACCAGCCTGCCGCGCTATGGGGCTTTCCCGGGGCGCGGCCTGCCGCAAATCGCGGTGGCCGGGCGCAGCAACGTGGGCAAAAGCAGCCTGATCAACAGCCTGTGCCGTGTGCGCAACCTGGCCAAGACCAGCTCCACCCCGGGCAAGACCCGGCTGATCAATGTCTTCCTCATCAACAACAGCTTCCACCTGATCGACCTGCCCGGCTATGGCTACGCGCGGGTGTCCAGGAAGGAGCAGGAGAGCTGGGGCCACATGATGGAGGAGTATTTTGACCAGGCCGACCCGCTGCGCCTGGTGCTGCACCTGGTGGACATCCGCCACGCGCCCAGCGCGGGGGACAGGCAGATGAACGCCTTCCTGTATGGCCACGGGCTGCCCTTTGCCGTCGCCGCCACCAAGGCAGACAAGCTTTCCCGCGCGCAGCGGGGCAAGATGATGCCCGTGCTGGCGCGGGACCTGGCTGTGCAGCCCTGGGAGATCATCACCTACTCCTCCCACACAGGGGAAGGGCGCGACAAGCTGCTCACCCGCATTGCCCAGGGGTTGGATGAGCCTGTGGAGTAAGCCGCTTCATTGCCATCAGCACCCGTGGATGGTATACTCAGCCCACAGACACAACAGCGGAGGGGATACGCCATGATCCATGTGGAGATTGTCAAACCAACCCGTCAAGGCCTTGGACCCTTTATCCAGCTGCCCTTTGATATCTACAAGGATGACAGGAACTGGGCGCCGCCCAGCCGGCATGACCTGCTGCGTACCCTGCAGGGCAAGGACAACGAGTTTTTCTCCCGCGGCATCCAGCGCTTCTTTATCACCTACGATGACGAGCGCCCCGTGGCGCGGGTGCTGGCGGGCGTTGACCTGCGCCTGTCTGCCCAGTTGGGGGAGTCCGCCGGCTACATCAGCCTGTTTGAAAGCTATGACCAGTATGAATACGCCGCCGCGGCCCTGGATGCCGCGACGCGTTTTTTGAGGGAGAACGGCGTCAAGCGCGTCATCGGTCCGGTGGCCCCGCGCTATGACCTGCTCAACCGCGGGATGCTGGTGGACGGCTTTGACGGCCCGCCCGTGCTCCAAAACGCCTACAATCAGCCCTACCTGCCCCAGCTGCTGGAGCGCTACGGCTTCCAGAAGTGGCGGGACTACCTGGCCTATGACATCCGCACGGACAGCATCCCGGTGGACCGCATCCTGCCCATGGCCGACCGCATCCGTGAGCGCTTTGGTTTTCATGTGGTGCAGGTGGATTTCACACGAAGCAACCTCATCCGCGTCGCCCAGGACATGTCCTCCGTCATTCTGGAGGCCACGCCGGATGAGCCGGGCAGCTACCTGCCCGCCACGGAGGACTTGCTGCAGCTCTTCAAGCGCATCAAGCCCTGGCTGCGCAACCAGTCCGCTGTCATGGCCTATGCCGGGCGCCGCCCCATCGGCATGGTGGTGGGCTTTTTGGATTCCACCCCTTCCATGCAGGGCACCAACGGCCGCCGGACGCCCTACAACTGGGCGCGCCGAATCTTCAAAACCCTGGGCACCAAGACGGCGCGCTGCCCCATGCAGTACGTGATTCCCGAGTACCAGAACAAGGCGGTCAACACCGTGCTGCTGGCAGAGGCGGTAAAAGGCGCCAAAAGCCTGGGCATCACCCGCATTGAGGGCTCCCTGGTGGATGAGACCAACGTGGTATCAGTGAACAACACCCTGTCCGCCGGGGGCAAGCTCTACCGCCGCTACCGCGTATACCAGATGGCGCTGGGCTGAGCCGGGTGAACCACGGCCCCCGCCGCCTGCTTGGCTAGAAGTTGGCCGGGCAAGCTTGCCGGGCAGCCTGAGTGGGCAGGGCTGCAGGGTACGGCAATCAATGTCGCAATCTGCAGGATTGCCCAAAATCCCGCTTCATGTATTGACAAGCCTGCCGGGCTTTGCTAAGATTGCGCTTGCGTGTCAGCGTACCTGGGTGTGGCGCAGTTTGGTAGCGTGCTTGAATGGGGTTCAAGAGGCCGGAGGTTCGAATCCTCTCACCCAGACCACATCAAAGCCCCTTGTCAATCAAGGGGTTTTGTGCATTGCGTTGGTCCAAACGGAATGGTGATGCCGTCCATTCTGTGCGTCAGGCACAGAAAAGAGGGCACGGTGAGGACACGAAAGATGAATCGAATTGGGCGTGCGGTCATGTCCTCTCGCCCGGCAGCTTGTTGGGCCAGGTATTGATGGTGCTGTCCACTTCTGATTCTTTTTTTCCTAAAGGTGCCGATGCCCTTGGCTTTTCATGGGGAAAAGGGGGCACAGATTCCAGTCACCCTGGCACGTGCAGCAGCTATATTGGATTCACAGGAGGACGCATGCCGGATCATGACATGAATCCATCAGGTTTTTTTGATCAGGTCTACGACCTGGTTGCGCAGATCCCGCAGGGCAAGGTCATCAGCTATGGCCAGATAGCGCGCCTACTGGGCCGTCCACGGGCCGCGCGGCAAGTGGGGTGGGCCATGCGCCGTTGCCCTGAGGGCCTGCCCTGGCAGCGGGTGGTGATGGCGGACGGCAGCATCACCGGCGGCGCCTTCGCTGCGCGCCGGCGGGCCCTGCTGGAGATGGAAGGCGTGCCCTTTACCGGGGATGGCAAGGTCAACATGGCGGCCTGCCGCTGGATAGGCTGACAAAATCAGGGAGCTTGCGGTGGATGGACGCAAGCTCCCTGTTGATGAACCCCTCCGGGGTTGGAACATATTCCCTGAACCTGTCCTGTCTCCCTTCAGGGGACAGAAGGCAAGAGCCGCGCTTGTCTGCGGGCCTGGAACGGTGTCAGAATTTGCCGCCCCTTCCGCCGTAGGAGGTTCCGCCCCGGCTGCCGGAAGAGAAGCCACCGCCACCGCCGCCCCGGCTGGTGTTGGTTTCAATCTTGCGCCGGGTGACGGTCTGGTACATGAACAGGTCCCGCGCGTCCGTCAGGTTCAGGGAATTGGGCACCACATACTGCTGGGCGCCCACGCGGGACTTCGCGATTTTCAGCTTGCCCTTGAGCACCAGCGCATACACCAGGCCAATCACCAGCCCGCCAATGAGCAGAAACGGCAGCAGGCTGATGGCCCTTTCCATGGGGGTGGGCGGGATGAGCAGGCGCCGCACATAGCGGATGTAGCCGCTGAAGGCGCCATAGTAGTCGCCGTCTGACAGCTTGCTTTGCACAACGCGGGCCAGGTCATCGCTCTCCCGGTATGTCAGCAGGCTGATGCCCTTGCCCCTTGCGGCCTCATAATAATCCCGCGTGTCAAACATGATGGCCAGCAGCGCGCCGTCCGGGTAGCGCGCGGCGTCCCGGAAGCTGTGGTAGTAGTCAAAGGAGTAGTCCTTTGGGCCTTTGCGCTGGGAATCGTTGGTGGTGTGCACAATCACGTCAAAGCCGGTCAGCTCAAACAGCTCGCTGGCCTGCTGCTGCAGCCGCTGGCGTTCGCTGGCGGTCAGGCGGTCAGCCAGGTCAGAAACATGGCTCATTTCCTGCGCCTGGGTGAGCGGGGCCAGCAACAGCAACAGGGCCAGGATCATCAACACTCGCTTCATTTCAGCACCCCCAGCATCCCCAGCACGAACACCGCGGCAAACCCGGCCGCGGCTACCCCGGCAGCCATGCCCAGCATACGTCCAAAGAACTTTGCGCGGCTCCAGGGGATGTTGCTGGTCTGTTCCCCTGTCTGCCCGTTGATGGCAAAGATATAGGTTTTGCCTTCTTTTTTGGTGGTGATCAACCACACCGGGTAGAGGGCGGGCAGGGTGGTGCCGTTGACAATCTGGATGTTGCTGGACTGGGGCACCACCGTGGCATAGCCGGACACCGTGCCGCGAAAGGCGCTGTCCGTGGTGCTGCGCACGCGGGTATTGGCACGCTGCTGGCAGGTGTCCTGGTCCACATCGGCGCGGTTGGCCTGGGCGCCGCTCAAGGTGTGCGGCGCGAAGGGGATGGCCTCTTTGGTGTTGAAGGGCTCGATGGATTCAGAAATGGTGTTGTCCAGGCGCTCGGACGCATCCACCGGCAGGTCGGAAAAAGTCAGCGTGCCCGCCCGGTGGATCAGAAAATGCCGGGTGGTGGTCACCATGTACTGGCCGGAGCGCCGCGTGCTGACCGTGGTGCCCCGGTAGGTCATGCGCGCGTCCGCCTGGCAGCCAAAGAGCCAGTAAGGCACATAGAGCTTGCGGATTTCCTCAATCCGGTTGGGGCCTTTCAAGAACAGGTTGGGGATGAGCTTGCGTCCCTTGAAATAATCGCGGAACATGGCTTCCGCCTGGGCCTTTTCGATTTTGAAGGGGATGATGCGCTCTGGCCGGGTTTCCTCGGTAAACTGGGCGGGGATGATGGAGGGGCTGCCGCAAAAAGCGCACTCCGTGGCCACCGTGGTGTCCTCCATGAACAGCTGCGCGCCGCAGGAGGAGCAGTTGAAGGCGCGGGTCTGGCTGAGCTCTTCTTCCGTGAAGCCCTGGTCCTCCACCTGCCAGCTCATGTCCTCCGGGCGATCGTCCTCCTGTTCAATCTGGTTGATGGCGATGACGGTCTCCGGGTCAAAGCTGTTGCCGCAGGACCCGCAGGTCAGTTCCTGGGCGCGCCCGTCATAGGTGAGGGGCGCGGCGCAGGAGGGGCATTTGTATGTCAGTGTGCTCATGTGGTTCACATCCTTTCATCCATCCGCCCAAAACGGGCAGGCAAAACAGGGTGAAGGCGGCAGCCACCGCTGCCCACTGCCTGATATGATACAAATATACCTGTTCAAAGTAAAGCAAAACAAGGTCACCGCGCCTTTTGTCTGCCAGGGTGAAGCATTCCGGGCATGAAAGCGCGCCGCGCGGACGTTTTCTGATTGAAGGTCTCAAGACCCTGGCGCCGTGCCGGCCTGTACTGCGCTTGTTCAACACCTTGCAATGGGGGAGATGTCGTGGTATACTGCCTGTAGGTCAAAGAAGGTCAGCCTTCTCTGACGGAAAGGATGACGGCATGCGCTTAAGCGACATGATTGAGGAGTTCATCAAGGAACTCTGGAACAAAGAGGACACCCAGGTTGAGCTGAAGCGCAACGAGCTGGCGGAGTATTTCCGCTGCGCGCCCAGCCAGATCAACTATGTGCTTTCCACGCGTTTTACCCCCGACCATGGCTATGCCATTGAGAGCTTCCGGGGCGGCGGCGGTTTCATCCGCATTATCCGTCTGCAGGAAGAGGTCAGGGAGCACCTCAGCTACCTCATCAACCAGCGCGTGGGTGAGGCCATCAGCGCCCAGGAAGCCCGCCTTCTCTGTTTGCAGCTGGCCCGCCAGGGTAGGATTACCGATGAGACAGCGGACATCATGGCCGCGGCGCTCAGCCAACAAGCCCTGTGCGTGCCCATCCCCGAAACGCTCAAGGATGCCATCCGCGCCAAGACCCTGCGCAGCATGCTGCTGCAGATCGCGCAGCAGGCTGAGTGAAGGAGGACAAGATGATTTGTGAAGTCTGCCACCAAAAGCACGCGGACATCGTTTTTAAAACCGTGACAGGCGACCAGGTCGCCACCAAGGCCATGTGCCTGGCTTGCGCGCACTCCATGCAGCAGGACATGGTCAAGATGTTCATGGCGCTGGGCTTCCGCCGCGACCAGGTGGAGGAGCCCAGGATTCAGGAAGAGCCTGCGCCGGCCATGCCACGTTACCTGTGCACCCAGTGCGGCAGGCCGTATGAGGGGCTGGATGAACATACCATGGCCGGCTGCGCAGCCTGCTATGATGCCATGCGCGAGGAATTGGATGCTGTGTTTGGCAGCAAGCCGCAGGACAGCGCGCTTGCCACTGAGGAAGCGCCTGTTGAAGCGGTGCCACAGGAAGACGCCCTGAGCCAGCTGCGCTACCGGATGATGGAAGCTGTCATAAAGGAGCGCTTTGAGGAGGCGGCCCGCCTGCGCGACCAGATTAACCGGCTGGAGCTGGCAGAGGGCCAGACCTAAGCGTGTACAACTTCGTTTTGCTTGCTGAAGCCTCCCTGCGCAGGAACTATCAGGACCTGCGCTTTTGTCCGCAGGATGACCGGGAGGACCTGGCCCGCAGCAGCCAGCGCAGCCTGACGCGGCTGCAGGAAGCGCTGCCGCAGGCCCAGTACCTGGACGCAGGCGGGCTGCGCGCCTTTGGCCTGCCCTACTTGCGGGAGTTGCTGTTGCCCCGGGGCTACCGCCGGCTGGAAGAAGCCGGGTGGCTGCTGGAAGAGCACAGCGGCCTGGGCGCCGCCATCAACATGGATGAGCACATCGTGTTCAAGGCCCTGGGCGACGCCCGCCAGGCGGATGAACTGCTCAAGGGTGTCCGCCAGCTGGAGGGCAAGGCCCTTGATCCCCAGCATCCCTATGCCCAGAACCCGGCCTATGGCTACCTGTCCTACAAACCGGTGCTTTCCGGCAGCGGCTTGCACCTGGGCCTGATTATGCACCTGCCCATGCTGCACTTTTTAAAGCAGGCGCGCTTCATGGCCCGCGGCTTCTTAGAGGAGGGCATCCAGTTCAAGGGCTTGTCCCTGCCAGACGGCCGCAACCCGGCCAAGCTGTTCCTGCTGACCAACAGCGGCAGCCACCGGCTGGATGACCAGGCCATCAGCCAACGGGTGGTTGACGCCGCACAGGACGCCGCCCGCAAGGAGCAGGCCCTGCAGCAGCGGGCGCTCAACCGCAGCGGGCAGACCTCCCTGACGGAACAGGTGTGGCGCTCCTATGGGATTCTGCGCTACGCCCGGCGCCTCACCAGCAGCGATTTTCTCACCCACTGGAGCAACCTGCGCCTGGGGGTGCAGGGCGGGATTTTGCCCCTTGACCCCCTAACGCTGGATGGCCTGCTCCACTACGCCAATGACTACGCCTTCCTCAGGGAAGGCCTGGACCCCAAGACCTTTGCGTTCCGGCGGGCGGACGAAGTTCGCCGGACCTTGTCAGGAGGAATATAATGCCCATTTTTGGTAGGTTTGATCCCAAGGCCAAGCAGGTGCTGGACACTGCCCAGCAGGCCGCCATTTCCCTGCGCCACCGCTTCTGGGGCACCGAGCACCTGTTGATTGGCCTGGTCTCCCGCGCTGCGGATGACCTGCCCGGCCTGCCAGACAACGTGAGCCTGGAAAACGTGCAGGACGCGGTGCGCCAGTTGTCTTCGCCCAGCCAGCTGCCCCCCAAAGTGCTGGAACTGACCCCGCGGATGAAAAAGGTGCTGGACGAGTCCCTTGCCCGCGCGCAAAAGCACCAAAAGGGGCAGGTCACCACCGCCCTGCTGTGGTATAGCCTGCTGGCCGAAGCCGATTCGGTGGCCGTGCGCATCCTCACCGTATTTGGCTGCGACATTGAAGCCCTGCGCGCTGAAGCAGCAGACAGCCTACGCGCCACGCCGGGGGAGGACGCGGAGCAGAGCAAAAGCACCCTGGAGAAGAACAGCCGGGACCTGACCGCCTTGGCCCGCCAGGGCAAGCTGGACCCGGTGGTGGGTCGCGACAAGGAGATTGAGCGCATGGCGCAGATTCTCTCCCGGCGCACCAAGAACAACCCGGTGCTCATCGGCGCGCCGGGCGTTGGCAAAAGCGCCATCGCTGAGGGCCTGGCCCAGCGCATCATCGAGGACGATGTGCCCGAAACCCTGCAGGGCAAGCGCCTGCTGTCCCTGGACATAGGCAGCCTCATCGCCGGCACCAAGTACCGGGGGGAGTTTGAGGAGCGCATGAAGGATGTCGTCAACGAGATTCAGCACAATCCGGACATCATCCTCTTCATTGACGAGCTGCAAAACATCATGGGCGCGGGCAAGGCCGAAGGCTCCATTGACGCCGCCGGCATCCTCAAGCCCGCCCTGGCCCGGGGCGAGGTGCAGTGCATCGGCGCCACCACCCTGGATGACTACCGCAAGCACATTGAGAAGGATGCCGCTTTGTCCCGCCGTTTCCAGCCGGTGATGGTGGACGAGCCCGACAGCGAGCGCTCTCTGCACATTCTGAAAAGCCTGCGGCCTCACTATGAGGCCCATCACCGTGTAGTGATCACCGATGAGGCGCTGGAATCCGCGGTGGAGCTGTCCGCCCGCTACATCGCTGACCGCTTCCTGCCGGACAAGGCGGTGGACGTGATGGATGAGGCCGCTTCCCGCGTGCGCCTGCGCGAGTTCGCGGCGCCGGTTGGCATCAAGGAGCTGGAAAAGAACCTGGACGCCGTCATCGCCGACAAGCGCCAGGCCATCACCCAGCAGGATTATGAGAAGGCGGCCAAGCTGCGCGATGACGAGCGTTCCCTGCGCCAGCAGATTCAGGATGCCAGGGATGCCTGGGACACAGAGCGCGACCAGCTCAAGCCCCGCGTCACCGAAGATGATATCGCCGACGTGGTGGCCGGCTGGACCGGTATCCCGGTGCAGCGCATGACAATGATTGAGTCCGCCCGGCTGATGAAGCTGGAGGAAACCCTGCACAAGCGCGTCATCGGCCAGGACGAGGCCGTGGTGGCTGTCAGCAAGGCCATCCGCCGCGCGCGCGCCGGCCTGCAGGACCCCAAGCGCCCCATCGGTTCCTTCATCTTCCTGGGCCCCACGGGCGTTGGCAAGACCGAGCTGTGCCGCGCGCTGGGCGAAGCCATGTTTGGCGATGAGGACGCGCTGATCCGCCTGGACATGAGCGAATACATGGAAAAGCACACCGTGTCCCGCATGGTGGGCTCGCCGCCTGGCTATGTGGGCTATGATGAGGGCGGCCAGCTGACCGAGGCTGTGCGCCGCAAGCCCTATTCGGTGGTGCTGTTTGACGAGATTGAGAAAGCCCACCCCGATGTGTTCAACATGCTGCTGCAAATCCTGGAGGATGGCCGGCTGACCGACAACATGGGCCGGGTGACCAGCTTCAAGAACACCATCATCGTGATGACCTCAAACGCCGGCGCCACCCAGCTGGCCCACGGGCGTTCCCTGGGCTTTGGCGGCAAGGAGGGGCAGACCGCCATGGACCACGCGGAGATGAAGACCCGTGTGCTGGACGAGATCAAGCGGGTGTTCCGCCCGGAGTTCCTCAACCGCCTGGACGAAATCATTGTCTTCCACGCGCTCAGCGATGAGGAGATCGGCCAGATTGCCCACCTGATGCTGGATGTCATCATCAAGCGCATGCAGGAGAAGCAGATCGCGCTCAGTTTCACCGAGGATGCCGTGGCCCTGCTGGCCAAAGCCGGCTTTGACCCCCAGTATGGTGCCCGTCCGCTGCGCCGCGCCATCCAGCGCATGGTGGAGGACGCGCTGAGCGAGCAGCTCGTGTCCGGCGCCCTGAAGGAGGGCGACAGCGTGCGCATGCACGCGGAGGGCGACAAGCTGGGCTTTACCCTCACCCGGGATGGCGAACCCCTTCCCCAGCTCGCTGACCAGACCGTCAGCTGAACCAGACCACCTGACCCGGGCGCCGGTTGAACCGGCGCCCTTTGCTTGGACACTGCCCAGGCGGCAGGGCACCAGATGCCACATGAGCGCATCGCAAGCCTGTGTTCACAGGCGGCGAATGGGCGCTGTTTTCCTTGACCATATATGCCAAACGGCCTATAATGGCGCAGACAAGGGGGAGGAGCAAGATGGACAAGCGGCAGACCTATTACATCACAACGCCTATTTATTACCCAAGCGGGCATATGCATATCGGCCACACCTATACCACCGTGGCCGCGGACGTGATGACGCGCTTCAAACGCCTCACGGGCTATCAGGCCTATTTCCTCACCGGCACGGACGAGCACGGGCAAAAGATCGAGCGCCGCGCCCAGGAAGCGGGCATGGCCCCGCAGCAGTTCGTGGACGGCATCGTGGCGGAGACCAAAAAGCTCTGGGCGCTGATGAACATTGAGTACGATGATTTCATCCGCACCACCCAACCGCGCCACCAGCGCGCGGTGCAGCAGATTTTCCGCCAGCTTTATGAGCAGGGGGACATCTACAAGGGCACCTATGAAGGCCAGTACTGCACCCAGTGCGAGGCCTTCTGGACATCCAGCCAGTTTAAGGAAGGCACGCTCTGCCCGGACTGCGGGCGCCAGACAGAAATGGTGAAGGAGGAAAGCTATTTCTTCCGCATGAGCAAATACCAGGACTGGCTCATCCGGTACATCGAGGAGCACCCTGACTTCATCCAGCCCCCCTCCCGCGCCAATGAGATGCTCAACAACTTCCTGCGCCCGGGGCTGCAGGATTTGTCCGTCAGCCGCACCACCTTCAAGTGGGGCGTGCCGGTGGATTTTGACCCGGACCATGTGGTCTATGTCTGGATTGACGCGCTGAGCAACTACATCTCCGCCCTGGGATATGGCACGGAGGATGACAGCCTCTACCGTACCTTCTGGCCGGCGGATGTGCACCTGGTGGGCAAGGAGATCGTGCGGTTCCACTGCATCTACTGGCCCATCATGCTCAAGGCCCTGGGCCTGCCCCTGCCCAGGCAGGTGTTCGCCCATGGCTGGCTGCTGTTTGACAATGACAAGATGTCCAAATCCAAGGGCAATGTGGTCTACCCCGGCCCTGTGGTGCGCCGCTTGGGCGCGGACGCGCTGCGCTACTACCTGATGCGCGAGATGCAGTTTGGCGCGGATGGCAACTACACAAACGAGGCCATGCTGCAGCGCGTGAACGCTGACCTGGCCAATGACCTTGGCAACCTGCTCAGCCGCACGGTGGCCATGGTTGAGAAGTACTTTGAGGGCACCCTGCGCCAGCCTGGCGACTACCAGGAGGAGGACCGGCAGCTCATCCGCCAGCTGGAGGCGCTGCCAGCCCTGGTGGAGAAGGAGATGAACAGCCTGCAGTTCTCCCAGGCACTGGCAGACATCTGGAAGGCCATCTCCGCCTGCAACCGCTATATTGACCTGACCCAGCCCTGGGTCCTGGGCCGGGATGAGGCGGACAAAGGCCGCCTGGCCACTGTGCTGTATGTGCTGTGGGAGAGCCTGCGCTTCATTGCCGTGCTCATTTCCCCGGTCATGCCGGCCACCCCGGAGCGCATGTACCGGCAGCTGGGCATCCAGGACGAGCAGCTCAAGACCTGGGCCTCCCTGGCCCGCTTTGGCTCGGGGCCCGCGGGGCTGAAGGTCAGCAAGGGCGAGGCGGTCTTCCCGCGCATTGACATCAAGGCCGAGCTGCCGCTGCTGGAGCGCGAGAACGAGGCCGAGCTGGCGCTGGGCCAACCCGCGAAGGACATCAGCCAGGCGGAGGCCGCACCGGCGGAGGACCCGGAAATCACCATACAGGATTTCCAGAAGCTGCGCCTGCGTACCGCGCTGGTGCTGGCCTGTGAAAAAGTGGAGAAGAGCGACAAGCTGCTCAAGTTCCGCCTGAAGGTGGGGGAGGAAGAGCGCACCGTGCTCTCCGGCATTGCCAACCACTACCAGCCGGAGGAACTGGTGGGCAAGACCCTCGTGCTGCTGGCCAACCTGGCCCCCCGCAAAATCCGCGGGGTGGAATCCCAGGGCATGCTGCTGTGCGCGGCGGAAGAGGACGATTCGCAGCTGCGCCTGCTCACGGTGGACGCGCCTGTCCGGGACGGGGTGGACATCTCTTGAGCGAGCCGCTGCAGCTGTTTGACACCCACTGCCACCTGGATGACGCGCGCTTTGATGAGGATCGGGACCAGCTGATTGCCAGTCTGCCGGGCCAGGGCGTTGCCCGCGTATTGACCTGTGGCAGTGACCTGGCCAGCTCCCGCGACGGCCTGGACCTGGCCAGGCGGCATGAGGGCGTCTTTACCGCCGCCGGCATCCACCCCCATGAGGCGGCCAGGGCGCGGGAGGGGGACCTTGCGGCCATCGCGCGCCTGCTCAAAGAACCCAAGGTGGTGGCGCTGGGGGAAATCGGCCTGGACTTCCACTACGATTTTTCCCCCAGGGATACCCAGCTGGAACTGCTCAACGCCCAGCTGGACCTGGCGCTTGAAGCCAGGCTGCCCGTGGTGCTGCATGTGCGCGAGGCCCACGGCGCCATGCTGGATTTGCTGCGCGGGCGCCGGGGCAGGCTGCCCGGTGGCGTGCTGCACTGCTATTCCGGCAGCGACCAGAGCGCCCTGCTGTACCAGGAGATGGGTTTCTACATCTCCTTTGCCGGCCCCATCACCTTCAAAAACGCCGACAAGCTGCGCCAGGCCGCCCTGGCGGTGCGCCCGGAGCGCCTGCTCATTGAGACGGACAGCCCCTACCTGGCGCCGGTGCCCCACCGGGGCAAGCGCAACGACCCGGCCAAGGTGGTGGAGGTGGCGCGGGCGCTGGCGGAGCTGTTCAACCTGCAGCTTCCAGAGCTGGCCCGCCTCACCTGGTGCAACGCCAACACCCTCTTTGGCCTGCCCGAACTGCCCGCGGTCTGAAGGCTGCAATTATGACGTTCATGTTAATTATGTTAAAAGTCCAAGAACATCCTGCTTCAATTTATGCTATACTCTATGAACCCACCCGGGGAGGGAGTTATGTCGGCTGAGCTGATCCTGGCTTCCCTTTCCCCGCGCCGGCAAGAGCTCCTAACCCAGATGGGCCTGCGCTTTCAGGTGGTGCCTCCCAGGGCGGAGGAGAACCTGCAGGGTGAGGCCGGGCAGGTGGTGGTCGCATTGGCCCGGCGCAAGGCGCTGTCGGTGGCGGGCTCCCATCCATTGGCCTATGTGCTGGGTGCGGACACCCTGGTAAGCATTGCCGGGCAGGTCCTTGGCAAACCCCGCGATCTGGATGCGGCCGCGGCCATGCTGCGGGAGCTTTCCGGCGCCTGGCACGAGGTGCACACCGGCGTTTGCCTGGTGGCGCCCGGCGGGGAGGAGCGCACTGCCCTGGTCACCACCCAGGTGCTGTTCGCGCGCCTGAGCGAGGGGGAGATCAGCGCCTACTGCCAGAGCGGTGAACCGCTGGGCAAGGCCGGCGCCTACGCCATCCAGGGCCTGGGCGGCATGTATGTGGAGCAGATCCGTGGCAGCTACACCAACGTGGTGGGCCTGCCCACCTCCCAGGTGCGGCGCATGCTCAAGGAAACCAACTACTTCTAGAAACGGGAACTGTGTGAATGGCTATTATTGCGCCTGATATTGGCATTGATTTGGGGACATCCAACACGCTGGTGCATGTGCGCCGGCGCGGTATCCAGATCAATGAACCAACCCTGCTGGTGGTATCAGGCCATGAACGGCGCACCATCAAGGCCATCGGCCAGGATGCCCTGGCGCTGGTGGGGCGCACCTCCTCGGGCGATGTGGCGGTGCGGCCGCTGCAGGAAGGTTCCGTCAAGGATTTTGACCTCACCGAGGCCGTGCTGCGCTACTTCATCCGCAAGGCCATCGGCGTATCCCACCTGGTCAAGCCCCGCATGTACATCACCGTGCCCAGCCGCATCTCCCCGGTGGAGAAGCGCGTCATCCGCGAGGCGGCCGCCTCCGCCGGCGCGCGCAAGAACGCCATCCACCTGATTGACAAGCCCTTTGCCTCCGCCTTTGGGTCCGGCCTGCCGGTTTTCGCCCCGGAGGGCAGCATGGTGGTAGACATCGGCGGGGGCACCACCGAGGTGGCGGTGATATCCCTGGGCGGCACCGTGATCTCACGCTCCATTCCCCAGGGGGGCATCCACATGGATTCGGTCATCGTGGATTTTATCAAGCATGACCACAACATGCTCATCGGCGACCGGATGGCGGAGGACATCAAGATTGACTGGGGCAGCGCCCTGGCCTCCGCGGAGGACCGCAAGGTGGTGGTGCGCGGGCGCGACCTGATCACCGGCCTGCCCCAGACGGCAGAAATTGCCTCCAGCCGCTTCTACCAAGCCCTGCACGGCCCCTGCCTGAAAATTCTGGACACCATCCGCGAGATCCTGGACAAAACCCCGCCGGAGCTGTGCAGCGACATCCTGCGCAAGGGCATCTACCTGGTGGGGGGCGGCGCGCAGCTGTATGGCCTGGACCGCTTCCTGGCCTCGGAGCTGAGCCTGCCCGTCACCCTGGCGCGTGACCCCATGCTCACCGCGGTCACGGGTGTTGGTACCATGGCCGAGCACAGCGACCTGCTCAACAAGCTCACCCGGTCCACCTTCATGCAGGATGACAATGCCTAAGAACCGAAAGCTTGCCAGGCAGCGTCCCCGCAAGGAGAAAACCGGGGCCCAAACCGCGGCGGAGCGCCAGCGCGGCCTCAGCCGCCTGATGGGCTTGCTCACCGCCCTAGTGCTCCTGCTGGTGATTGTGGTGATGGTGCTCTCCCAGCTGTTTGACACCCCCATCCTCAAGGCCCCGCGCGAGCTGGTGGCCAGGGTAGTCACCCCCATCCAGCGCACCTTTGCCACCGGCACCGATTTTATGGTGGACTATCTGCGCACCCTCAAGCTGCGCAGCAATTTCGAGTATGAGTACCGCCTGCTGCAGGAAAAGGTGGACGAGCTGACCGACAAGGCCATGCTGGCAGAATCCCTCCAGCAGCAGGTGTTGGCCTACGCCGACCTGGATGACGAGGTCAGGCGCAACCCGGGCCTCAACGGCATCAAGGCCGACATCATTGGGCGAGATACCAGCAACTACTCCTTCGTGTTGACCCTGAACGTGGGCGCCAACAACGGCGTCACCGACAACATGGCCGTGGTGGTGCCCGGCGCCCTGGTAGGCATCACCTTTGACACGCTGGACGCCACCACCAAGGTGCGCGGCATCATCGACACCAACGTGGCGGTGGCCGCGGTCATCCAGTCCAACCGCGACCCGGGCACGGTGTCAGGCACCCTGGCGATTGACGGCACCCAGAACTGCCGCATGTATTACCTCTCCTACACCACCCTGCCCCGGCCCGGGGACATGGTGGTCACCTCCGGCATGAACACCGGCCTGCCCAAGGGCATCCCCATCGGCCGGGTGCGGGAGAGCACGCGCGGGATGGAGGACTCCAAGCAGTTCATCGTGCTGGAGCCCATCGCCAATTTTGACCACATGGAGTATGTGATTGTCTACCGCTACCAGCAGACGGTCAGCCAGGTGGAACGTCACGTCCCCCCGGAGCCCACCTTTGTGCCCCTGCCCTCCATCCGCCCGGTGCCCACCTTCATTGGCCAGGAAGAGCCGGTCACAGACCCCGATGCCACCCCGGGGCCGGATGAATCTCCGGAAGCGGCGGACAGCCCCAGCCCCACGCCCACGGAAACCTTGACGCCACCCCCGGAAGTCGAGTCAGAAACAGCGCAGGACGAGGGCATCAGCTACAACGCGCCGGTCATTGTGGACACCACCCCCACCCCGGAACCTTCGCCTGAACCCATCCCACCCAGCCCCAGCCCCACGTTCTCGCCGGAGGACATGACGGTGGAGGAGGATCCCTGATGCAAGCGGTACTGCGCAGAGGCGGCAGCGTCGCCCGGGCAGCCATCAAGTTTTTGAAGGTGCTGCTGCTTGTGCTGCTGTACTTCCTGCTGCAGACCGCGGTCATGCCCCACCTGAAGATCGCGGGCATCATGCCCAACCTGCTCATGGTCATTATCGCCATCATGACCGTCAGCTACGGCAAGCTCTATGCCTTTATCTCCGGTGCCCTCATCGGCATCATCCTGGAAGCCATGTCCTACAGCATCCCGCTGTTTTATCTGCTGATCTATCCCGTGCTGGCCCTGCTGTGCGCCCAGGTGTTCGCGGACATGTCCGACATCAAGCGCGAGATGCGACGCATCCGCCAGGCCCAGCGCCAGAGTGAGGCGGCGGCCCAGGGGCAGGCCTCCTTTGTCAGGCGGCGAATCCGCCTGCGCATCCGGCGGGATTCACCCCATGACCTCAACGCCCACCTGCGCATCCTGCTCAACACCCTGATGCTGGTTGCGCTGTTTGAAGGCGTGATGCTGATTTATGTGGCTTTGAGCGGCATCGCCGTCACCTGGCAGCACATCGCGCGCGTGGTGTACGCGGCCGCCTATTCAGCCCTGTGCAGCCTGAGCATGTTCCCGGTGCGCGCCTACCTGGGCCTGTACCGCCGCCGGCGCCCGCTGGCCAGCCAGGAGGGCGAGGAGGTGCTGGCCACCCCCAGGGAGCTGCTGCGCACCCTGGCCCTGGTGCCGGATGAGGCACCGCCCGCGCGCAAGCCGATGTTCCAGTTCCTGCGCAGAAAACCCGGTCCGACCGACCAGGGCACGGACAGCCCCGCGGACGACAGCCCGCGGCCTGACCGCCCGCGGCCTGACCGCCCGGAAGGGGAGGTACAAGATTATGCGGATTGAGAAATCCACCATCAAGCGCTATATCATCTTCGCCATCGCCGTGGTGCTGCTCTTTGGCAGCCTGGTGTTCCGCCTGCACAGCCTGCAGGTGGTCAATGCCGACCAGTACCAGAGCACCGCTTCCACCGGCAGCTTCAAAACCATCCGCATCACCGGCAAGCGCGGCATGATTACCGACGCGGAGAGCGTGGTGCTGGCCATGAGCGAGGACATCTATAACGTCACCTTCATGCTCACCAACTCCCAGCTGCGCACCGAGCACTACAAAAACATCACCCCGGCGCTGCTGAAAACCAAGGAGATTGTGGAGTCCTACGGTGGCGCGCTCAAGCGTGATTTTGTCATACGCCGCAATGAAGAAACCACCCTGTGGGAGTTTGACTTTGGCCAGGGCATTTCCGAAAAGGCCTGGGACATCCGCGAGAGCCAGTGGCGCGGCAACCACTACCTCACCCAGGCGCGCTACCCCACTGCCGAGTCCTGCTACGAATTCCTGCGCAACCTCTACCAGATTGACCCGGAGCTGGATGAGCAGGCCACCCTGGAGGTGATGGCTGCCTATTCCCAGATGCGCATGAACATCTACAACGCCCAGCCCATTGTCATCGCCAACAACATCCCCTTTGAGGCGGTGCAGGAGATTTCAGCGCTGAGCATGTCCCTGCCGGGCATCGGCATTGAGGTGGGGGAGAAGCGCGTTTACCCGCGCAGCACCCTGGCCTCCCAGGTCATCGGCTATGTGGGCCCCATCGCTGAGGTGGACAACTACCAGACCGAGCTGCGCCCCATGGGCTACGCCCTCAACGACATCATCGGCAAGGACGGGATTGAGCGCTCCATGGAGAACTGGCTCACCGCCAACATCGCCAGCCGCACCGGCAGCCGGGTGATGGAGCGGGACAACCAGGGCCGCCTCACCCGCCAGATCAGCTACACCCAGCCCACCGACGGCAACAATGTGAAGCTGACCCTCATTGAGTCCTACCAGCGGGAGGCTGAGCGCGCCATCGCCGCCAACGTGGACTACACCCGCGGCGTGCAGGAGCGGGAGATGTTCCGCGACCGCTGGCGGGAGACCAACAAGGCCAAGCTGGAGGAGCGCGACTTCAACGAGTACCCCCTGCAGCTGGCTGACACCGGCACCATGATGGTGGTGGACGTGAACACCGGGCGGGTACTGGCCATGGCCCAGCATCCCACATACGACCTCAACGCCATGGTGGCCGGCGGCAAGGAGGTCACCGACATCCTGACCGATGACCGCAGGCCGCTGTGGAACTTTGCCATCCAGTCCCGCGCGGAGCCGGGCTCCATCTTCAAGATGGTCACTGGCCTGGCGGCCCTCACCAACGGCCGGCTGAGCGTCACCGATGAAATCACCGACACCGGCCCCTACATGGAATACACCACTGTGGAAGCCGATGCCCCTGTTTGCTGGATTGCCAAGGGTTACCGCAAGCAGCACGCCAACCTGAACATCGTGAGTGGGCTGTCCAAATCCTGCAACTTTTTCTTCTATACTTTGGCTGGCTACCTCTATGGCAAGACCGGCAGCAACCTGCTTTACCAGTACGCGGCCAAGATGGGCTTGACCACCCTGACAGGCATCCAGCTGCCTGGTGAAGCGCGCAGCGTGGTGGGTAACCAGACCTCGGTGTATGACCCCACCTCGCCCATCAACCGCCAGGAGACCAACCTGCCGCTCCTGGTGGCGGCCAAGATCAAGCAGCACCTGAAGAACGTGGGCGCCAGCTATGGCATCACCTATGATGACCAGCGCCTGGATGCCTGCATCAAGCAGCTGATGGACATGGCCCTGGTCACATCGCAGCAGGACTGGCCCAACGCCATGCGTCCCATCCTGATGGCGGAGCTCAACATGACCCGAGACATGGTCTGGCTGCAGGCGGTCATCGGGGAGATCTGGTATGCCCTCAACGACATCAAGTGGGGCGGCAGCATGGAGGTGCAGATGGCCATCGGTCAGTCCATCACCACCCTCACCCCGGCGGCTGTGTCGCGCTATGTGGCGGCCATCGGCAACGGCGGCACGGTGTACAACCTTTCCATCGTGGATTCCATCATCTCTCCCGAGGGGGAAATCCTCAACCAGTACCAGCCCAGCATCTTCGGCACCCTGGATGGCTCCGAGCCCTACATGCCCTACATCAAGGAAGGCATGAAGGGCGTGGTGGACGAGGCGGGCACGGCCCGGCGCTACTTTGACGGCTGGCCGTACCAGGATGAGCTGTGGGCCAAGACCGGAACCTCCCAGGTGACCATCGGCGGCATCAAGCTGGACCTGGAGAACAACGGCTGGTTTGTTGCGCTGGCCCCCTTTACCACGCCGGCGGAAATCGCGGTGGTGGTGCTCATCCCCAACGGCAAGGCGGGTGCCGAGGCCACCCGCGCGGCGCGGGACTTTATCGGCTGGTGGTTTGAGGACAAGAACAAGTCCACCGGCGAGGTGCCCGTGGTGCCCGGCAACCAGCTGATGCCCTAGGCGGAAAGGAACGGCATGGGCAAGTCATATCTGTTCATCTCCGGCAAGGGCGGGGTGGGCAAATCCACCCTGGCCGCCGCCATTGGCGTGGCCGCCGCCCGGGCGGGCATGCGCGTGGCCCTGGTGGACGCGGACATCGGCCTGCGCAGCCTGGACTTGTTGCTGGGTCTGCAGGACAGGATCCTCTACGACATGGCTGATTTGACCCAGCGCCGCTGCAGCCTGGACCAGGCGCTGATCAAACACCCGGAGTTCCCCACCCTGAGCCTGCTGGTGGGCGGTCAGCAGGCCCGCCCCAAGGAGTTCAAGCGCCTTGACCTGCAAAAAATTCTCAACACCCTGCACAAGCGCTTTGACCTGGTGCTGGTGGACGGCCCGGCTGGCCTGGGGCGCGGGATGCGCAACTTCGTGGGCCTGGCGGATGAGGTGCTGCTGGTGGCGACGCCTGACGCGGTCTCCCTTCGCAGTGTGGAAAAAATCGCGCAGGACCTTTACAACCAGGGGATCCGGCCTGGGCTGTTGTTCAACCGCTACACGCCGGGGCGGGTGCTGGCAGGTGAACTGGCCCAGCCCAACCAGCTGGCCGCCACGGTGGACCTGCCATTGCTGGGCGTCGTGGAAGAAAGCCCCCTGGTGCTGGATGCCCAGCACGCTGGCCACAGCGCGGCCCAGACCGGGGATGAGGGGATGGATACCAACTTTTTGGACATCGTGCAGCGCCTGCTGGGGCTGAACAACCCCATTGAGGACTATCTACCCGAGAAGCTGACCCGCTGGCAGCGCTTCTTAAAGTGGCTTGAGGACTGAGCATGAGCATCATTGAAGACAAACGGTCGCGGCCTTTCTTTGACTTCTGGCTGCTGATTGTCACCTACCTGCTGATGATGATGGGTGTGCTGGCCATCTCCGTGGCCACCTTTGACCCATCGGTCTCCCTGGACCTGCCGCTGCTCAACCGCATCCTGGCCTCCTCCACCGGCTCCTGGCAGGCCATCTTTGTGGTGGCCTCCCCGGCGGCGGTCTGGTTCATCGTGTCCGTGCCCTATGAGCACTTCAAGACCTTCTCCCCGGTGTATTTCCTGGCCACGACCATCCTGCTGCTGGTGGTCATGGTCACCGCCAGCGCCATTCGCGGCGTGCAGGCCTGGATCCAGTTTGAGCAGCTGGGCCGCATGCTGCAGCCCAGTGAGTTTGCCAAGATTACCCTGATCCTCATGCTGGCCAAAGAGTTTTCCCTGCCGGAGAAGCCCCTTGGCAGCCTGCGCTCCCTGCTGCGGGTGGGCACCTTTGTGCTCTTCCCTGCTGCCCTGACCTACCTGTCCAACGAGACGGGCAGCGTACTCATCATGCTGGGCATCGCCTACCTGATGCTCTATTTTGGCGGGGCGGACTGGAAATGGATGCTGGTCATCACCACCGTGGTCCTGCTGGGCGTGGCCGCCATCTTTGCCTACGGCATCATCGGTGGCAGCAACGACTTCCGCCTGATGCGCATCCTGGCCTTCCTTGACCCGCATGCCTACAGCCTGGACGCGGGCCTGCAGCTGCTGCGCTCGCAGGAGGCCATCGGCTCAGGCGGCCTGACAGGCGTGGGCCTGTTCGTGCCCGGCTCCATGAGCCAGCTCAACTTCATCCCCGAGGACTGGACTGACTTCATCTTCGCCACCATTGGCGAGGCGGTGGGCTTTGTGGGTACGCTGATCATTGTGCTGCTGTTCGCCTTCCTGATTTTCCGCATGCTCTACCTGTCCCGCTTCACCTATGACAAGTTTGGCCGCCTGGTCATCATCGGGGTCATGTCGATGATGTTCCTGCATGTCTTCCAGAACGTGGCGATGACCATCGGCCTCATGCCCATCACCGGCATTCCGCTGCCCTTCTTGAGCTATGGCGG
Source organism: Clostridiales bacterium (assembly GCA_012728815.1). Lineage (GTDB taxonomy): Bacteria > Bacillota > Clostridia > Christensenellales > Aristaeellaceae > UBA6115. The sequence continues at coordinate 53,180 of JAAYEI010000060.1, read as the reverse complement.
CTCCAACCTGCTCACCAACGTCATTGGCATTTCCCTGGTGCTCAACGTCACGCGCAACCGCACCGCCTCCATGCCTTCCTATAACCTGCCCGCCGGCAACCTGCTGCGCACCCGGCGCCGCCGGCGCAAGGCGCCCATCTATGTCAACACCTCACAGGACCGGGGCCTGGTGGGCCTGCGGCCCAGGCGGCGGGGCGGAAGGCGGCGCGCCGAGGGCTGACCCAGGCTGCGCCAGCGCTGTTTTCGGCCTTTGGCATCCCGCCCTGTATACCTTCCTTTGCCGGCTTGTCAAGCCGGCAAACCACCTGTATAATGCCGGCGTTATTACAAGCGTCCTGGAGGTTCCGATGACTCTGGTAAAATGTCCCCGCTGCGAATTGAATTATTTGAGCGCCAAGGAGCACATGTGCAAGGTGTGCTACCGTGAGCTGCATGGCAAGCAGAAACCCGAAGAGGTGGAGGTCTGCTCCACCTGCCATGAGTCCAACGCCCTGCCCGGCCGGGATGTCTGCCTGTACTGCCTGCGGGAGATGAACAAGCAAAAGGGCATCAAAGAGGAAATCGGCGAACCGGTGGAGATTGGGCTGGACCCGGTCAGCGGCATGGAGGAGATTGTGCCTGATATCAGCCCTGACCAGGATGATCCGGACTTCCATGTGATGGGGGACGCGCTTTCCCTGGAAGCCCTGGGTGAGCAGGAAGACGCTGATGACGAGGATGAAGAGGACATGGATGGCTGATTCAGCCCGCCTCTTTGCCATCAGCGACCTGCACCTGCCCGGTGGGGATGACAAATCCATGGACCTGTTTGGCCCCCACTGGCAGGAGCATTTCACAAAAATCCGCGAAGATTGGCTGGCGCGGGTAGGTCCCGAAGACATTGTGCTGCTCAGCGGTGACACCTCCTGGGCCATGCGCCTGGAGGAAGCCCTGCCCGACCTGCAGGCCATTGGCGCCCTGCCCGGACGCAAGGTGATGATCAAGGGCAACCACGACTTTTGGTGGAGCTCCCTCAGCCGCGTGCGCGCCAGCCTGTCTGAGGGCTTTTTCGCCCTGCAAAATGACGCGCTGATCTTGGATGACCATGTGTTTTGCGGTTCCCGGGGCTGGAGCCTGCCAGGCCTGGAGGAGGACAGCCCGGAGAACCTGAAGATTTACCAGCGCGAGCTGATTCGCCTGGAGCTGTCCCTGCAGCGGGCACAGGCGCAGCGCGGGGCGCGCCGCCTGGTGGCGCTGTGCCACTTCCCCCCCTGCAACAGCCGGGGAGAGGACAGCGCGGTCACCCAGTTGCTGGAGCGCTACCAGGTGGACGACGTGGTCTATGGCCACCTGCATGGCCCGGCCTGCGCCTCCGCCTTTACTGGCATGAAGAATGGCGTGCGCTACTGGTTCTCCTCCTGTGACTGCGTGCAGTTCCGCCTGCTGGAGCTCACCTGCGACCAGCAGCCGGCAAGGGCCTGATGGTCGCCGGGGTGGCGCCCCAACCCATTTGCCAGCCCCCGTTCCCAGCCAAAGGAAACCGGCGCCCCAACTTCATAACAAACGACAAAGACATGTCAGCAATTTTGTGTTGAACCCACAAAGCAAGGCGCACCCAGAAACATAGGTTCCCCTTTGTTCGGGACAAGACAGGAACAGGCATTCGCAAGAATGCCTGTTGTTGTCTGTGTTTCCAGGGGGAAAGGGCCAAAGCTGCCGCACCTGCCGCGGCTTTTCTTGTTCCGTGCGCCCAGCCTGTGGTAATTTGTGTCTGAAAAGGGTGATAAGTGGTGAATGGTGGTGAGAAGCATGGCAGACGGTGGGGGAAAGGCCCGGTCTCAGGGCGCGGATGCGCAGGCCAAACGCCGTCTGGGCTTCATCGGCGTCTACAACCACTCAATCGATGGCAAGGGCCGTGTCATCGTGCCGCTGCCCTTTCGGGGCCAGCTGGGCGAGCGCATCATTGTGGGGGTGAACATGGCGCAGGATGCCATCGCGATTTATCCCTTTGATGTGTGGGAGGAGAAGGTGGACCTGCTGATGCGCCTGAGCCAGGAGGACGTCTCCGCGGAGTATTTCCTTGCCCGCTTCACCATGTATTCCTTTGATGGTCTGGGGTTTGATTCCCAGGGCAGGGTGCTGTTGCCGGCGGCCCTGCGCGAATTGTTTTTGAAGGACGCCCAGGGCGTTCAGGTGTCCGGCTCCGCGGACTATGTGAGCATCGTGTCCGACAGCCAGGCCGCGGCCGACCGCGAGCACTTCAATGCCCAGTATCCAGACCGGCTCAAGGCCATTGCCGACATCCAGGCCCGGGTGCGGGGAAAAACCAGGGAGGGTGGCTGAGCCCCCCTTAGAAAGGACAGACCATGCAGCAGGCCAAGCAAGCCACCTTCAAGCAGTTTGTGCTGGCGGGCAATCACATGACCCAGCGCGAGCACATCATGGTGTCCAGCCATGTCAGCCTGGACAACCCGGGGGAGCAGGACGGCCGTGACCTCTTTGTCGCCAAGGGCGCCAAGCGCGCCGGGCGAAGCATTTCCCTCAAGTGGGCGGGCATCCTGTTGGCCCTGTGTTTTGTGGTCTGCGTGTTCATGGTGGGCAGCAAGCTCGCCTTGACGAAGGGCCTGGAAGCGGAGTATGCTCATCTGAGCGCGCGCTACCAGGCCGCCCGGCAGGAGCAGCAACGCCTGCAGGAGCTGTTTGACCAAAAGAGCGACGCGTCCGGCATTTGCTACTACGCTGTCCAGTCCCTGGGCATGCGGCTGGCCGGGTCGGCCGAGACCATCGCCCTGCAGGCAGCGGGCCTGCCGGGGACGCCGAACCAGGGCCTGCTGCGTGGCAGCACAGGCGCCGGGCATTAAATCACCTTCATGAGGGAACTGTATGAAACTTTCGCATCTGGCGGCACAGGCGCTGGGATACGCCCTGGAGTTGACCGGGGATTGTGAGATCAGCAGCCTGAGCGCAGACAGCCGTGAGACATCCGATCAGGGGCTGTTTTTTTGCATCAAGGGAGCACACCATGATGCCCATGACTACGCGCAGCAGGCGGTGCGCCAGGGCGCTGTGGCGCTGGTGGTTACCCGCCTGTTGCCGCAGCTTGACGTGCCCCAGCTGCTGGTCAGCGATGACCGCGCCGCCATGGCGCTGATTGCGCGCGCCTTCTATGGCTTCGCGGACCAGCAGCTGCGCCTGGTTGGCATCACCGGCACCAAGGGCAAGACCACCACCAGCTACCTGGTGAAGGCCATCCTGGAGGGCTCCGGTCAAAAGGTGGGGCTGATTGGCACCACCGGCAACATGATCGGCCAGCAGTGGGTGAACAGCACCCTGACCACCCCCGACCCCATTGAGCTGCACAAAACCCTGCGCCAGATGGCGGACGCGGGCTGCCACACCGTGGTGATGGAGGTGTCCGCCCATGCCCTGTTCATGCGCCGCCTGGAAGGGCTGACCTTTGAAGCGGGCTGCTTTACCAACCTGTCCCAGGACCACCTGGATTTCTTTGGCGAGATGGAGGCCTATTTCCAGGCCAAGCGCGCCTTCTTCCTGGGCGGCATGGTGAAAAACGCCATCATCTCCCTGGACGACACCTGGGCCTTCCGGCTCAGCCAGGAGCTGACCATTCCCAAAATCAGCTACGCCATATGCACCAACGCCGACCTCTTTGCACGGGACATCCAGATTGAGGAGGGCGGGGTCTCTTTCCTGCTCAGCCTGTGGAATGACAAGTATTACCCGGTCAAGTTGTCCCTGATGGGCATGTTCAATATCTACAACGCCATTGCCGCCGCGGGCATCGGGCTGATCATGGGGGCGGAGCCGGAGGCGATCTGCCAGGCGCTGGAGAGCGTCAGCAGTGTGCCCGGACGCGCCGAGGTGCTGGACACCCACACCGACTACAAGGTGGTGCTGGATTACTCCCATTCTCCGGATGCCCTGGAAAACATTTTGTGCGCCATCCGTGAGTTCCTCAAAGGCCGGCTCATTGTGGTCTTTGGCTGTGGGGGGGACCGCGACCACGGCAAGCGCCCGCTCATGGGCGCGATTGCCGGGCGCTTGGCGGACCTGTCCATCCTCACCAGCGACAATCCCCGGGCGGAGGACCCGCTGGAGATTCTCGACGCCATCGAGGAAGGCATCAAGCCCACTGGCGGGCGCTATGAGGTGATAGAGAACCGCCGCCAGGCCATCCGCCATGCGCTGGAAATCGCCCAGGCGGGCGATGTGGTGCTGCTGGCCGGCAAGGGGCACGAGACCTACCAGGAGATCGCCGGCATCAAGCGGCCCTTCAATGAGAAGGCCATCGTGGCTGAGCTGGTTGCGCAGATGAAAACGGAGGGCCATCACGGTGCTTGAGCTGCTGAGCGCGGGCATCGCGCTGGTCATCGTGCTGCTGGTCATGCCCGGCTTTATCCGTTTCATGAAGGACCGGGGCATGATCCAGCCTGGCTACGACCTGGGGCCGGACTCCTTCAAGAAGAAGAAAGAAAAGCCGCCCAACATGGGTGGTCTCGTGATCGCGTTCGCGGTGCTGGTGGCCGCGCTGCTCATCAGCCAGATTGCCGGCAACGTCATGCATGTGCTGCTGCTCATGGTGGCCGCCTTTGGCGGGCTGGGCATTGGCTTTGCGGATGATTTCATCAAGGATGTGCGCCAGCACCATGATGGGCTGCTTCCCCGCTACAAGCTGATTGGCCAGTTCCTGGTGGGCCTGGTTTTTTCACTGACCACCGCCAGTTTGCTGGGCACCGCCATCCACCTGCCCTTTACCCGCGCCACCTGGGACCTGTCCTACGCCTATGTGCCGCTGATGACGCTGCTGTACGTGTTCATGACCAACTCCGCCAACCTGCAGGACGGTGTGGACGGCCTGATGTCCTCGGTCACCATGGCGGGGAGCGCTGCGCTGGGCGCCATCGCGCTCATCACGCGGGGGGGCAGCCTGTCAGACCCCTCCATTGCCTACGCCTGCTTCGCGCTGACCGGCGCCTGCCTGGGCTTCCTGTTCTTCAACCAGCACCCGGCCCGCATCTACATGGGGGATACCGGGTCCATGTTCATCGGCAGCCTGCTGACTGGCGCAACCATGCTGCTGCGACTGCAGCTTTGGCTGCTGCCGCTGTGCTTCACCATGATCCTGTCTTCCCTCTCCGTCATTGCCCAGCGTGGCTACTACAAGCTCACCGGGGGCAAGCGGCTGATCAAAATGTCGCCCATTCACCACCATTTTGAGATGAACGGCTGGAGCGAGAACACCATCGCGCGCCGCTACACCCTGCTCATCCTGGCGCTGAGCGTGCTGGGCGCGCTGGCCGCGCTGCCCCTGGCGCCCTGAGGCCGCGCCTGATGCCCCCCTTCAATCCTGAAGCAGTCAAGCAATATGCTGGCAAGACTGTGCTGGTAGCCGGCGCCGCGCGCAGTGGCCTGGCCGCGACCCAGCTGCTGCTGGCCCTGGGCGCCAGGGTGCTGCTGCATGATGACAAGCCCCTCACCGCCTTTGACAGCCTGCCGCAGGAATTGCTGCGGCATGAGCGCCTTGAGCTGCTGCTGGGTCAGCCCGCGCTGCCCCTGCTTGCCCGTGCCCAGGTGCTGTTGATCAGCCCAGGCATTCCGGTGGACAGCCCGCTGGTGCTGGCCGCAAGGGAAGCGGGGCTGCCGGTTACCGGTGAGCTGGCCTTTGCCGCGGGCTGCGCCACCCAGCGCCTGCTGGCGGTGAGCGGCACAAACGGCAAGACCACCACCGTGTCCCTGCTGGGTGAAATCTTCAACCAGGCCGGGTTGGTGGCGCAGGTGGCCGGCAACATCGGGTACCCGCTGTCCGCCGCTGTGCTGCGCGCGCGGGAGGAGGAGGTGCTCATCGTCGAGGTGTCCAGCTTCCAGCTGGAGACCGCCGATGGCTTTCGCCCGCAGGCCGCCGCCATGCTCAACATCACCCCGGACCATCTGGACCGCCACCACAGCATGGACACCTACATCGCCTTGAAGCGCTCGCTGTTTGTGGCCCAGCGCCCGGGGGACATCACCGTGCTCAACGCCGATGACCCGCAGGTGGCCGCACTGGCGCCAGGCCTGCCAGCTCAGGTGACCTGGTTCTCAAGCAGCGGCGCCATTCCGGAGGGCGCGGTGCTGCAGGATGGCCAGATCATCTGGCGGGAGGCCGGGCAGGACCGTGTGCTGTGCGCGGCCAGGGACCTGAAGATTCCCGGCCACCACAACTATGGCAACGCGCTGGCTGCAACCGCCCTGGCCGTGCGCTGGGGCATCCCCCTGCCGGTCATTGCCTACGCGCTGAAGAACTTCGCCGGGGTGGAGCACCGCATTGAGTTCACCGCCCGGGTGAATCAGGTGGTGTGGCTGAACGACTCCAAGGGCACCAACCCCGAGTCCACCATGCGCGCGGTGGAAGCCATGGACCGGCCCACCGTGCTGATTGCCGGGGGCTATGACAAGCAGCTGCCCTTTGACGCGCTGGCAGCCACCGTCGTCCAATCCGGCCTCATCCACCAGGTGGTGCTGCTGGGGCAGACCGCGCCCACGATTGAGGCGGCCTTGCGGGGCGCGGGCTATGACGCTATCAGCCATGCAGACAGCCTGGAGGACGCGGTTCACCAGGCGCACCGGCTGGCGCGGCCGGGCGGCTGCGTGCTGTTTTCCCCGGCCTGCTCCTCTTTTGACATGTTTGAGAACTATGAGCAGCGCGGGCAGGTGTTCAAGCAGCTGGTGCAGCGGCTTGGGCAGGGGGAGGGGTAGCCATGCAGCCGCCGCGCCCGCCGGACACCGGCCTGCCGCCACAGGGCAACCAGCAGCTGCCATACGAAGCCGCCCCGGCCCAGCCTGGCCCTCAAGAATATGATGACGGCCAGCAGCCCGGCTGGCCGCAACCCCATCAGGACCCGTTCCCCGAGGCGGAAGACAGCCTGCCGGAGCGGCCACTGTCTGGCCGGATTCCCCGGTTGCTGGTGATCCTGCTGGTGTTGGCCGCCCTGGCCCTGGTGCTGCGCTACCAGGTGTTCTCCATCCGGGAGGTGGTTGTCTTTGGCAACCGGCAGCTCAGCGCGCAGCAGGTGGCGCGCGCGGCAGGCGCGGACCGCGGCCTTTTTTACTGGACCATCAAGGAAGAGCAGATCAGGCAGGCTGTCAACGCCAACCGCTACCTGGTCTTTGAGGGGTTGGAGAAGGTCTTCCCCAACAAGCTGCACCTCCGGGTCGTGGAGCGCTACCCCTTCGCCTTCTTTACCCACCTGGGCGTGGGCTATGTGCTGGCGCAGGATGGCCTCATCCTGGAGCAGACCCGCGAGCTGAAGGACGGCACCGGCCTGATGCTGGTCAATGGCCTGGCAGTCTGGGGCCAGCAGGCCGTGGGGGCCCTGCCCGCCACCACTGACCCGGTCCAGCAGGATACCTTGGTGACACTGCTGCAGGAGCTGGCCCAATGGGGCTTTGAAACCCAGGTGACCAGCCTGGACATCGCCCAAAGCCTCAACCTGTCCATCCACACCCGGGACGGCTTCAGCATCAACCTGGGCGACAGCACCTGGATGCACGCCAAAATTGGCACAGTCGCCACCGTCGTCAACGCGCTGCGCCGGGAAGGCATCACCAGCGGCATCATTGAGGCTGCACGCCCGGGCGAGGCCACCTACCGCGCCACCGAGTAGGCCGGCGGGGGCTGCCCCGCTGCCTTCGCGCGCCCTGCCCGGCCCCCTTCCCGTCAAAAAGCCGGGAATGCTTGAAAAGGCTTGCATAGATATCACAAAAAGGTTACAATAAATCAAACCATGCGATGTTATGCTGCGTTTTTCCAGGGCTGTGGGCAAAGAGCCGGGGAGAAGCGCAAGAAATGGAGAGATATCCGATGAGGAGCACGATCAGCGTCATAGACTTTGGCACCAGCAAAATTGTTGCCCTGGTGGCCGAGGTCAGTTCCCGCCAGCGCTGCGACATCATCGGCGCGGGCACCACGCCCTATGACGGCTATGCCAACGCCCGCTGGAACAACGGCGCCATGGTCAATGACGCCATGGCCACCGCCATCGCCACCGCGGAGGAGCAGGCACGCTCCTCCGTCAAAACGGTTTATGCCGGTGTGCCCGGTCAGTTCTCCAAGGTCTATTCCTTTGAGGTCAAGGTGGATTTGCAGGGCGCCGCCCCGCATGTCACCAGCCGGGACATCGCCGCCCTCTTCACCCTGGCCGATGAGCAGGTGCAGGGCGTGCCCGGCACCCCCATCCACCGCAGCCCGGCCTGGTTTGTGGTGGATGACGGAAAGAAAACCCTGGAGCCGCTCAACCAGCACGGCAACGAGCTGCGCGCGCTGATTTCCTATGTGGTGGCAGACCGCTTCTTCATTGAGGACATCACCCAGCGCCTGCTGGCCGTCGGCAAGACGGCAGCGGGCTTTTTCTCCACCCTCATGGGGGAGGCCATGCTCTTCATCTCCGAGACCGACCGTGACCGCACCGCGCTGCTGATTGACATTGGCTACCTGAACACCGACATCATGGCGGTGGAGGGGGATGCCATCATCTTCCACAAAAACCTGCCCCTGGGCGGTGGCCACATCGCGGCCGACCTGGCCTATGGGCTGGAGATTCCGCTGGACAGCGCCGAGCAGGTCAAGCGCGGGTTCGAGTTTGGCCAGGGCAGCACGAAGAACAGCTTTGACGTGCTGCTGTCAAACGGCGCCACCCAGACCTTCAGCCGCGACAAGGTGTCAGAGATCCTGCTGCCCCGCGCGGATGAGATTGCCGAAGCCATCCTGAATGCCGTCAAGGAGTCTGGCGTGCGCCTGGGCAACTGGTCCCCGGTGTATTTGACTGGCGGCGGCCTGGCCATCAACAAGGGCGGGCGCGAGTTCCTTTCCGAGAAAATGGAGCGCCCGGTGCGCGAGCTGCCCCGCAAGGCGGTCAAGCTGTCCAGCGCCATCTATTCCAGCTCCCTGGGGCTGCTGGATTTGATTATTGATACCAAGAACACCGCCAACGCGAGCCAGGGCGGGCTGCGCGGTTTTATCCGCGGGCTGCTCAATGGCTGACAAACACAGAACAAAACAAGGGGGGCATACCATGCAGGTCAAGCAGGTGGAGCCTGAAATCACCAACAATTTCGCTTCCATAAAAGTGGTGGGTTGCGGCGGCGGCGGCGCCAACGCGGTCAACCGCATGGTGGACGCGGGCCTCAAGGGTGTGGAGTTTATCGCCATCAACACCGACCTCCAGGCGCTGACCGCCTCAAAGGCGGACAAGAAGCTGCAGATCGGCGAAAAGCTCACCAAAGGCCTGGGCGCCGGCGCGGTGCCGGAGATCGGCAAGCGCGCGGCGGAGGAGAGCCGGGAGGAGATCGCCCAGCATCTCAAAGGCGCTGACCTGGTTTTCGTCACCGCCGGCATGGGCGGGGGCACTGGCACCGGCGCTGCCCCCATTGTGGCGGACATTGCGCGGGACCTCAATTGCCTCACCATCGCCGTGGTCACCAAGCCCTTTCAGTTCGAGGGCAAGCAGCGCATGCGCAACGCCGAGGCGGGCATCAACGAGCTCAAGCAGTTTGTGGATACCCTGGTGGTCATTCCCAATGACCGGCTGCTGGAAGTGGTGGCGCGCGGCACCTCCATGCTGGAGGCCTTCCGCGTGGCGGACGACGTGCTGCGCCAGGGCATCCAGGGCATTTCCGACCTGATTGCCCTGCCAGCCCTGATCAACCTGGACTTTGCCGATGTCAAGACCGTGATGGAGTCCGGCGGCATGGCCCACATCGGCATTGGCGTGGGCAGCGGCGAAAACCGCACCCAGGACGCGGCCAAGGCTGCCATCGCCAGCCCCCTGCTTGAAACCAAGATTGACGGCGCCCGTGCGCTGCTCATCAACATCACGGGCAGCGAGGACATCGGCATTCTGGAGATCAACGAGGCCGCCCGCCTGGTGCAGGAGAGCGCCGACAGCGAGGCCAACATCATCTTTGGCGCGGGCATTGACCCCAGCCTCAAGGATGAGATTCACATCACCGTCATCGCCACCGGGTTTGAGAAGGCCGCCTTCCCCACCCGGGAGGCCCGCAAGAAGCCGTTCCGCGCCTCGGTGCCCTATGGCAGCGCCACGGCGGCCATGAACCCCTATGAGAACCGTCAGCCGCTGGAGCGGCAGGAGACCCCGGGCTTTGAGGCGCCGGGCGTGTCCAGCCTTTATGACAACCAGGAGGCCTCCTACTTCCCTGGCGCCAGCCGTCCTGCGCCACAGCCCTATGGCGGCGCCATCGGCGCGCCCCAGCCGGCACCAGCTTACCCGCAGCCGCCCCAGTACCAAAGCCCCTACCAGCAGCAGGTTCCTCCCCAGACGCCGCCGCAGCCCGCGGGCTACCAGCCCCAGCAGCCCTCCCAGGCTGAGAAGGATGACCTGGGCGTGCCCGCCTACCTGCGCCGCGGTGTCAAGAAGTAAATAAATCGGTTGATCAACCCGGGAGAGACCGCGCCAAGCGGCGCCGAAGGGGAATGCGAAATCTCTCAGGCAAGCAGACCGGGTTGGGACGAAACTCTGAAAAGCAGTGATGCACCGGCCAGGCAACCCCGTTCCCGGGGGAATCCTGAAGGTCAACAGACAGAGGCATGCGCTTGCGCGTGCCTCTGTTATCAGATAAAATAAAGGAGCGCTTATGGAAAAGAAGACACCGCTGTATGACCTGCACCTGGAGCTAGGGGGCAAAATTGTGCCCTTCGCTGGCTACCTGCTCCCAGTGCAGTACGAGACCGGCCTCATCAAGGAGCACATGGCCGTCCGCACCGCCTGTGGCCTGTTTGATGTATCCCACATGGGGGAGATCCTCTTTCGCGGCAAGGACGCGCTGGACAACCTGCAGCGCCTGCTCACCAATGATTTTGCTGACCTGGAGGACGGCCGCGTGCGCTACAGCCCCATCTGCAACAAGCAGGGCGGCATTGTGGATGACCTAATCGTGTACAAGTTCAGCCAGGAGGAGTACCTGCTGGTGGTAAACGCCGCCAACAAGGACAAGGACTACGCGTGGTTCAAGGAGCACGCCACAGGCCAGGTGGAGATTATTGACCAGTCACACGACTATGCCCAGCTGGCGCTGCAGGGCCCCAAAGCCAAGCAGGTCATCAGCAAATTGACCGATGAAGCCCGCCTGCCCACCCGCTATTACAGCTTTGTGCGCGATTTGCAGGTGGCCGGCGTCCCCTGCCTGGTGTCCCGCACCGGCTACACCGGGGAACTGGGCTACGAGCTGTACTGCGCGCCGGACAAGGTTGTGGAACTGGCCCGCGCGCTGCTCAAGGCGGGCAGGGAGGAAGGGCTCATCCCCTGTGGCCTGGGCGCCAGGGACACCCTGCGCCTGGAGGCCGGCATGCCGCTGTATGGGCATGAGATGACGGATGACATCACCCCCCTGATGGCAGGGCTTGACATGTTTGTCAAAATGGACAAGCCGGATTTCATCGGCAAGCAGGCCTTGCAGCAGCTGGGCGAACCAGCCCGGGTGCGCGTAGGGCTGACCCTCACCGACCGGGGCATCGCCCGGGAGAATGGCACAGTCTATCATGATGGCCAGGAGGTGGGCATCACCACCAGCGGCACCCTGCTGCCTTACACCAACAAGGCTTCGGCCATGGCGCTGGTGGACCGCGCGGTGGCGGAGGTGGGCACAGCGGTGGAGATTGATGTGCGCGGCAGGCGGCTCAAGGCCCAGGTGGTCCAGCTGCCCTTTTACAAACGTTCCTAAAAAATATCGAAATATAGGAGGCACACATGAACATTCCCCAGCACCTGAAGTATTCTGCTTCCCACGAGTGGGTTCTCATGGAGGGCGACCTGGCTATCATCGGCATCACCGATTATGCCCAGAAGGAACTGGGCGACCTGGTGTTCATCAACCTGCCCAATGTGGATGATGAGATGGTGGTGGACGAAGCTTTCGCCGATGTCGAGTCCGTCAAGGCGGTCAGCGATATCATCGCCCCGGTCAACGGCACCATCGCCCAGGTGAACGAAGAACTGCTGGATGCCCCCGAGCTGATCAACCAGGATGCTTACGCCGCCTGGATCGTCAAGGCAAAGGATGTCACCGGCCTGGATGATCTGCTCACGGCGGACCAATACCTCGAGTTGATCAGCAAGGAGGGCTAAGATGGGGAGCTACCTGCCATCAACCCGTGACGAACAGCAACAGATGCTGGAGGCCATCGGCTTAAAGGAGCTGAAGGACCTCTTTGTGGACGTTCCCCGTGAGGTGCTACTGAAGGATTCCGTAGACATCAAGCCCGGCCTGTCTGAGATGGGCGTGCGCCAGGAGATGGAAAAAATTGCCGCGAAGAACACCGTGTTCCAAACCGTGCTGCGCGGCGCCGGCGCCTATGACCACCACATCCCCGCCATCGTCAGCACCGTGACTGCCAAGGAGGAGTTCCTCACCACCTACACCCCCTACCAGGCGGAGATCAGCCAGGGCGTGCTGCAGTCCATCTTTGAATACCAGACCATGATCTGCGAGCTCACCGGCATGGACGTGAGCAACGCCTCGGTGTATGACGGCGCCTCGGCCGCGGCTGAAGCCGTCATGATGACCCAGACCCGCTCCCGTGAACGCGTCTATGTGGCTTCCACTGCCCACCCGGAGGTCATTGAGACCATCCGTACCTACTGCTGGGGGCGGGAGGTGCCCTTTGAGCTGATTCCCCAGAAGGACGGCCTGCTGGACCTGTCCGCCCTGGAGAACCTGCCCGGCGACACCGCCTGTGTCTACGTGCAGCAGCCCAACTTCTACGGCCTGTTTGAGCAGGCTGAGCAGGCGGCAAACCTGGCCCATCAGGCCGGTGCCAAGGCAGTCATGGGTGTGTACCCCATCTCCCTGGGCATCTGCGCCTCTCCGGGTGAGCTGGGCTATGACATCGCCGTGGGCGAAGGCCAGCCCCTGGGCATCCCCATGAGCTGGGGCGGCCCCTACCTGGGCTTCATGGCTGCCCGCAAGGACATGATGCGCATGCTGCCCGGCCGCATTGCCGGGGAAACCAAGGACAAGCAGGGCAGGCGGGCCTATGTGCTCACCCTGCAGGCGCGCGAGCAGCACATCCGCCGGGAGAAGGCCTCCAGCAATGTCTGCACCAACCAGGCGCTGTGCGCCATGACGGCCGCGGTCTACATGGCCGCCATGGGGCCTCAGGGCATGGCCGAGGTGGCGCAGCTGTGCTATGAGGGCGCCCACTACTTCGCGGATGAGCTGGGCAAGCTCAAGGGCTTTGGCCGGGTGCATACCGCGGACTTTTTCAACGAGTTCCTGACCCACTGCCCCATGGATGTGCGCCAGTTTGAGGCTGAGATGGCCAGGCGCGGCATCCTCTGCGGCCTGACAGTGGACGACAAGCTGCTGTGGTGTGTCACAGAGAAGATGGACAAGCAGGCGATTGATGAGGTCATCGCCGTTATCCGGGAGGTGAGCGGACAATGAAACTGATTTTTGAACGCAGCGTGGCTGGCCGCAGAACCTTCCAGATGCCGCAGAGCACCTTTCCCAAGCGGGAGCTGCCCAAGGCGGTTCAGCGCAAGGAGCGCCCCCGGCTGCCGGAAATGAGCGAGGTGGCCATCAGCCGCCACTACACCAAGCTGGCCAAGCAGGCCTTCGGGGTGAACAGCGGCTTCTACCCACTGGGTTCCTGCACCATGAAGTACAACCCCCGCATCAACGAGGTGGTGGCGGGCCTGCCCGGCTTCGCCCGCATGCATCCCCTGCAGCCGGTGGACACCGCCAGGGGCTGCCATGAGGTGCTGGACCGCGCGCGCGAGGTGCTGTGTGAGATTACCGGCATGGATGACATGACCTTCCAGCCGGCCGCCGGCGCCCATGGCGAGTATGTGGGCCTGCTGCTCATGAAGAAATACCATGAGAAGCGCGGGGACACCCAGCGCACCCGGGTGCTCATCCCGGACTCCGCCCATGGCACCAACCCGGCCAGTGCCGCCATGGTGGGCTTTACTGTTACCCACCTGCCCTCGGATGACCAGGGCTGCGTGGACCTGGATGCTCTCAAGGCCAACCTGGATGACACCGTGGCCGGGCTGATGCTGACCAACCCCAACACCGTGGGCATCTTCGACCCCAACATCCTGGAGATCACCCGCCTGGTGCATGAGTCCGGCGGCCTGAACTACTACGACGGCGCCAACCTCAATGCCATCATGGGCTGGGTGCGTCCGGGCGACATGGGCTTTGACATCGTGCACCTCAACCTGCACAAAACCTTCTCCACCCCGCATGGGGGCGGCGGCCCGGGCGCGGGCCCCGTTGGCTGCAAGGAGTTCCTCAGCCCCTTCCTGCCCCACAGCCACATGGGCGCACGCCTGGCAGAGGTTGACACCGGGGACAGCGTCGGCCAGGTGCGCGCTTTCCACGGCAACTTCCTGGTGGTGGCCCGCGCGCTGACCTACGCGCTGACCCTGGGCCGTGAGGGCGTCGCGCAGACCAGCGGCATGGCAGTGCTCAACGCCAACTACCTGATGCGCAAGATTGAGCCCTACTTCCCGCCTTATTACAACCGCATCTGCATGCATGAGTTTGTGCTGTCCCTGGACAAGGTCAAGCGCAGCACAGGCGTGGGCGCCCTGGATGTGGCCAAGTGCCTGCTGGACTACGGCATGCACCCGCCCACCATGTACTTCCCGCTGATCGTGCCGGAGGCCCTCATGGTGGAGCCCACCGAGACCGAGAACCGTGAAACCCTGGACGAAGCCGCTGAAGCCTTCGCCCAGATTCACCAGATGATTCAGGACAAGCCGGACAGCCTGCATGACTGCCCCACCACCACGCCCATCGGGCGGCCGGACGAGGTGGGCGCCGCGCGCAACCCCATCGTGCGCTACAGCTTTCCGGAATAAGCCATCACAATGACAGAGGGTGCCACTCGCTTGGCACCCTTTTATTATGATACCAAAGATTTCCTCCCCGGCAACCGCGGCAGGCCGTGAAACCTATGGTATATTCTTCTTTAGGCGCCTGAACGCGTGAAGGCACAGAAAGGAAGAGCACAGATGAACCTCAACCAGCTGCAGCAGGCCCATGGGCCGGCCGTCATCGCCCTTCGCCGGCATTTCCACCAGCACCCCGAGCTGTCAAACCAGGAGGTGCGCACCAGCGCGCGGGTCTGTGAGGAGCTGGAGAAGATGGGCATCCCCTATGAACGCCTGGACAAGCACTGCGTGTGCGGCTGGCTGGTGGGTGGCAAGGCCGGGGCGGGCAGCAAACGCATCGCCATCCGCGCGGACATGGACGCCCTGCCCATCATGGAGCAGACCGGTTTGGCCTTTGAATCCCAAAACCCTGGCGTCATGCATGCCTGCGGACATGACGGGCACACGGCCATGGCGCTGGGGGCTGCCATGATGCTGAAGGACATGCAGGCGGAGCTAGCGGGCACTGTGTTTTTTTGCTTCCAGTCCGCTGAGGAGGTGGGGGGCAGCGCCCAGGTGCTGATTGATTACCTCCATGCCCGCGGCGGGGTGGACCAGGTCATCGCCGCCCATGTCTGGGCGGATCTGGACAGCGGGCTGATGTCCGCGGTGGAAGGCGCCCGCATGGCCAACGGTGACTTTTTTGAGGTGGTGGTGAAAGGCCGGGGCGGCCATGGCGCGCGGCCTGACCTGTGCGTGGACCCCATCCAGCCCCTGTGCCAGATTGCGCTTCAGCTCAGCGCGATTCCCACCAACCGCGTATCCACCCTGAACCCCTGTGTGGTGCATATAGGCCAGATTCAAGGCGGCACCTTGCCCAACATCTTCCCCAACACCGCTTCCCTGCGCGGTGGCCACCGCACCTTCAGTACACGCGACCGGGAACGGGTGACGGAACTGATCCGGGACATCTCCACGCACACTGCCGCAGCCTATGGCGCCACGGCCCATGTGACCACCAAGCCGGGCGTGCCGATGGTGTACAACAGCAAGGAAGCGGTTGACCTGGCCCGGCAGGTGCTGACAGATACCGGTTTGTTTACACAGGACGATTTTGAGCCCATCCTGGCCTCCGAAGACTTTGGCATGTACCTGGAGGCCTTCAGCGGCTTCATGTGTTTCATTGGCATCCGCAACGAGGAAAAGGGCCTGGTCTACACCCAGCATCACCCGCGCTTTGACATTGATGAGCAGGTGCTGCCCAAAGGCGCCGCCTTTTTCACCGCCTATGTCAAAGCCTTTTTGGCGCAGGACAGCTAAAAGGCGCCAACATCCGCGGCTGGGAGCACAAAACCCTATAAAACATTGCAAATTGGGCATCAAACTGTCTTGACGCCCGTTTTTTCTGGCATTATAATGACCACGGCACCCAACCAACAGCATATCCAACCAAAGCGGCAGGGGTCTTCCTCCTTCCACCCGCGTCTGTGCGCCTGTCTGTTTTGGGAACAATACAATGACATTGAGGAGACCGCATCATGTTCTGGAAAAAATTCACAGCCCTGTTGCTCTGCGTGCTTTTGGTGTGCAGCACCCTGCCGGCCGCCATGGAGACGGACCAGGCAGAAGCCAGCCAGGTTTCCACGGATGTGGGAACCGTGGAGCCCGTCCTGGATGAGGCAGCGCCTGATGTTGATGCGGTCAGCGCGCAACCGGAGCTGCTGCCGGATGAAGCCGCAGCACAGGATGAGCCGCCCGCTCACCAGCCTGCCCCGGCTGAAACGCCCGGTGATGCGCAGCCAGATTTGGCTGTAAGCCCAGAAGAAACACTGGCCCCGGTTGAATCAGCTCAAGAAGCCACGGACGCGCCACCCCCTGACGCTGTTGAGGAGGAAGTGGAAGCGCCCCCGCGGGAAACCCCAGTGGACGCGGGCCCTGTCACGCTTCCTGAAGTGGTGGGGGAGGAGCCTGCCCACCAACCCGCCCCGATTGACGCGCCCGAAGATGCGCAGCCAGATCCGGCTGCAAGCCCTGAAGTTGAAGCGCAGGCCCCGGGTGAATCGGCGCAAGAAGCCACGGATGCGCCACCCCCTGATGCTGTTGAGGAGGAAGTGGAAGCGCCCGCGCAGGAAACTCCAGTGGATGCCGTCCCTGTCACGCTGCCTGAAGCGGTGGGGGAGGAGACCACCCCCCAGGATCCTGAGGCTGAAACTGTGCCAGCCATTGAACCACCTGATGAGGTGGCGCCGGCGGCCAGCCCGGATAACCTGGCAAGCTCTGCCATTGCGCCAGCGCCCACCCCGGATGTCACACAGCCGCCAGAACCAGGAACGGAGCCTGTCCACCAGGCCAGCAAGGCGCTGCCCAAGCGAAGCCCCAGTGCCGCGTCCGCCACCCAGACCACCATGCGCGGTAACGCTGCTGTTGAGGTCTGGGTCAGCCTGGACACCGACTACCTGAACCTGAATAAATCTGCCGGGACGGCTGTTACCTGGCAGATTCACACCAGCGGCCAGGGCGAGTTTGTTTATGCCTTTGACATCTACAAGGATGGGAACATCTACCAGTACATGCCCGCCTATCAGTACGCCAGCAGCTACGCCTTTGTGCCCACGGAGCCGGGCAATTACAGCGTGAAAGCTTTCGTATACGACTACCAAAGCTGGCAGGAGAAGATTGAGTGGTGCTGGGACAGCCTGGGCGTGTCCAGGCTGATGATTCTTGGCATCAATAGCGACCTGTCCCTGCCGCTTACCGGCGACCAGCTGACATGGACAGTCCATACCCAGCAGTCCAGCGGCCGCCTGTCCTATTACTACACCCTGTTTTATTCCCCTGACGGCCACGATTGGTCTGTGATGGCGCAGTCACCGGGCTATCTGGACATTCTCACCTTCAGCCACAGGGCTTCCCAGGCTGGCTATTACCGGCTGGATGCCAGGGTATGGGAAAAGGACATTACCTACAGGGACCTGGACGCGTCCAGCGCCCTCATCTATGTGGATTATGGTGACCCCACCCTGGTGGTCAATGGCGTCTACCCGAGCAATGAATACCCCTGGATTGATGAAACCATCACCTGGACGGTTGACGCCTACGGCGTGCAGGGCGCGCTGCAGTGCGAGTTTCACCTATTCAATGGCGACGCAAGGATCTCCAGCACCGAATGGGCCTATGGCAGAAGCTTTGAGACCTATCTGCAGCGAAGCGGCTCCTACCGCGTGGAAGCCTTTGTGCGGGATACCGCCTTCCCGGATCTGGTCTACCAGATCAACAGCGACACCCTGGGCGTGAGCGACCTGTACATCGATGCCAACACCCTCAGCCCGGCCACCGCCCACCCAGGTGATGTCATCACATCCACCACCACAATAGGCGGGGGCAGCGGGGAGATTTACTACCTGCACGCCATCTACCTGGATGGCAGCCTGGTGGGGATGGACCATTCCTTTGACGGCGTCACCTCCTTTGTGGCCGAGCGGACCGGCAGCTACGCCGTGTTGACCGAAGTGTATGATGAGTACGTCAGTCTGCCCACGACCAGATTCATTGAGGTGACAGAGCGCCCGGCCCCCGCCTTCAGCACCGTCGCGGCCTCCAGCGCGACAGCCATCAAGACCAGCTGGAACAAGGTGACCCGCGCCACCGGCTATGAGCTGTGGCGCAGCACCAGCCTCAATGGCACCTACAGCCGCGTGTACAAAGGGGCCAGCAGAACCTACAGCGATACCGGCCGTGTCAGTGGCAGGCCCTATTACTACAAGGTCAGGGCCTACACAAGCCAGGAGGGAAACACCTATTACGGCCTGTTCAGCGCGCCCCAGGCTGCGGTGGCGCTGCAGGGCGGGGTCATTGTCAGTGTGGCCGCGGTGAACGGCACCGCTGTCAAGATCAGCTGGAATGCGGTGGCAGGCGCCAGCGGCTACGAACTATGGCGCAGCAGCAGCAGAACGGGCACCTATACCCGGGTCTACGCCGGCACCGCCCGCGCGTTCACCAACAGCCGCCTGAGGGCGGGCGCTGTCTGGTATTACAAGGTGCGCGCCTACAAAACAGCAGGCACCCAGCGCCTGTATGGCGTCTATGGCGCCGTCAAACCTGGCGTGCCGCTGGCGGCGCCTACCGCGCCCTCTGCGGTGGTGAGCAGCCCCACCAGCCTGACCCTCTCCTGGAAGGCTGTGCCTGGCGCCACCGGCTATGAGCTGCTTCGCAGCACCAGCGCCAGCGGCACCTATACCCGGGTTTACCGGGGCACGGCACTGTCCTTCCGGAACACCTCCCTGCGCACAGGCACAACCTACTACTACAAGGTGCGGGCATACAAGGTGGTGAGCAGGGCGTACCACTACAGCCCGCTGAGCGCCTACCGCGCAGCGCGGCCCCTGTAATCACCGCCTGTTGTCACAAATGGCGGGCGGCCCAGTGCCGCCCGCCAATTCTATATCCATATGATACTGTGCAGCTGTCCGGTTGTTGTGGCTGCAGGCCAGTTTAGCCCAGCCGGTATTCTGCCCTCCCCTCAGGCTGTGCGGCCATCTCGGCCTGTTTGCTCTGGTATTTGGCACCGGTGTTGCCAAGCACCGCGTAGGAGGCGATTTTGCTTTCCTCCACCCCAGGCTGGTTGAATGCGTCAATGTCCAGCAGCTCACCGGCATATGCGGTGACCAGCTCATAGAAGTACAGGAACTGGCCGATGCTGTGCTCATCCACCACCGGGAAGGTGATGGTCTGGCTCATGCGCCCGGCGCGCAGCAGCGCGTACTGGGTGCCCTGGTACTCAGCCTCAATCAGCTGGTTCAGGCTCTTACCGCCCAGGAAGGCCACGTCAGGGAACTCCGCCACACCGTGGGGGATGTCCACCTGGTTGCGGAACTTTTCCACCCTGAGGAATGTGACAATCTTGTCATAGGGCCCTTCGGTGTACAGCTGAAGCTGGCTGTGCTGGTCGGTCACGCCAAGCGCCTTGACCGGCGTCTGGCCCACGTTAACCGCGCGGCCCTTGCGGGTTACGTTCTTGCCCAGGCTTTCCGCCCACAGCTGGCAAAACCAGTCTGCCATATACTTCAGGCTGTCGGCGTACGGCATCATCACCTGGACATTGACCCCCATCTCTTCCATGGCGATGGTCTGCACCACCGCTTGCAGCAGGGCGGGGTTGGCCCAGACTTCCTCCGTCTGGCAGCGCGCGTCCATGGCCTTGGCGCCTTCCAGCATGGCCTTGATGTCAATGCCGCACACGGCGGCTGGCAGCAAGCCCACAGGGCTCAGCTCGCTGAAGCGGCCGCCCACGCCCGAAGGGATGTAGAAGGTCTTGAAGCCTTCCTTGCGGGCCAGCTGAATCAGGTTGCCCTTTTCCTGGTCGGTGGTGGCGATGATGTGCCGCTGCCAGCCCTCCCCAACCTGCTGCTTGAGCAGCTCGCTGATGATCAGGTATTGGCTCATGGTTTCAGCGGTGGCGCCGGATTTGGTGATGATGTTGAAGCAGGTGGTTTTCAGGTCCACCACGTCAAGCAGCGCCTTCATGCGCTCCGGGTCGATGTTGTCCTCCACATAAAAGCGCGGATGGCCGCGCTGCGCGCGGGTGCCCTCGTTGTAACGCAGGTGTTTGAGCGCCTGGTGCACCGCGATGGGCCCCAGCGCGCTGCCACCGATGCCCAGCACCACAAAGGCGTCAAAGCGCTCATTGATCTGCCTGGCGGTCTGCAGGATGTCCTCCACAATCTCTTGCTGGTTGTAGGGCAGCTCGGTCCAACCCAGCCAGCCACTGCCGCGCGCCTTGCTGACCGCCTGCCAGGCGGCCGCGGCCTGTGCGGCCCTGCCGTCAATATCTTCCCGGCTGATCCCGTAGTTGTAGCCCACGGTGTCTGCCATCAGGTGGTTGATGTCCATGATGATGTTTTTGCCCATAGATCCTCCCTCCACACAATCACGATGCCTGATTATAGCACACAAAGCAGCTGGTTTGCCCAGGCCTGCCCGTTTTACAGGCCCCTGACACTGTGGTACAATGTGCGCAATGAACAGCAAGGAGCAGGATAGAGTGGAAACCCCGTTGCTCAGCGTCATCATCCCGGTGTACAACGTGCAGGATGTGCTGCCAAACGCGCTTCACAGCGTGCTGTGCCAGGGGGTTGAGGCGCTTGAGATCATTCTCATCAACGACGGAAGCCAGGACAACAGCCTGAGCGTGTGCCAGGCCTTCGCGCGGGAGGACCCGCGCATCCAGGTCATTGACCAGCAGAATGCCGGCCCGGGCGCCGCGCGCAATGCGGGCCTCAAAGCGGCCACCGGGCGCTACATCTCCTTTGTGGACAGCGATGACACCCTGGAGGAGGGGGCGCTGCAGGCGCTGCTGGACGCGGCGCAGGGCCAGCAGGCTGATTTGGTCATCGCCCATTTCAACATCCTCATGGGGGATCAGTGCATTGACCGCGGCTACATCAAGGCGGACACGGTGATGGACCGCCCTGCCTTCCTGCACGCGCTGGCGCGCCGCCCGGGCAGCTACTATTACAGCGCCCTGTGGAACAAGCTGTACAGCCGCCAGCTGATAGAGGAGAGGGGCCTCACCTTTGACCACAGCTACAACTGGGGTGAGGATTTTGACTTCAACATGCGCTATTACCACCATGTGGGCCTGGTGTCCTTTGTCAAGAAGCCGGTGTACAACTACCGGCGCACCTACGCGGGGCAGACCTGGCGCACGATGTTTGAAGTGGGCGACAGCTTCAAAATCAAGTCCCGCCTGTACCGCAAGCTCAAGGGCCTCTACCTGCACGCAGGCCTGTACAACAAATACCGCGGCCACATCTACCGCTACATCTTCAACGTGACCCTGAGCACCTGAGGCGGGTTGGCCGACCAGGCCGTGCCTGTCCCCTTAAAAAACCTGTATTTGCTTGCATCACGCGCCAGTTGTGCGTATAATACATTCGCTGGCAGGAAGGAAACACCTCCCTGTAAGCCTTTGTACGGCTGCCCCACAGGCAGCCGATATGTGCTTTACCGCACACAGACTGAAGGAAGTTGGGTGAAACCATGAGCAACCTGCATGAACACAGCAACAAGACAGTGGTATCTGTCGAGGGCATGAAGAAGCTGGAGGAAAAGCTGCAGTACCTGTCCACCGTGCGCCGGGCCGAAGTGGCCGAGCAGATCGCGGTGGCCCGCGGCTTTGGGGATTTGAGCGAGAACGCGGAGTATGACGAGGCCAAGAACGAGCAGTCCCGTCTGGAGGCCGAAATCATCGACCTGGAGAACATCATCCGCACCGCCCTGGTGATTGATGACACCGACGTGGCCACCGACCGGGTCAACTTTGGCACCACCGTGCGCGTGTATGATGATGAGCTCAAGGAAGAGGTGGAGTACACCATCGTGGGCGCCCGTGAATCCGACCCCATCAACAACCGCATCTCCAATGAGAGCCCCATGGGCGCGGCGCTGCTGGGCAAGAAAAAGGGCCAGACCGTCAAGGTGAACGCGCCTGGCGGCCTCATCACCCTCAAGATCCGCGACATCCAGCACCGCAAATAGGACAAGGAGACAGCATGCCAGAGCACTTTGACCAGGCCCAGGATTTTTCCGAGCAGGAGCAGATTCGCCGCTTGAAGCTGCAGGAGCTGGAAAGCCAGGGCAGCAGCCCCTACCGGCACACCTCCTACGACCGCAGCCACTATAGCCGGCAGATTGTGGAGAACATCCAGGCGCTGGACGGCCAGGAGCTGTCCATCGCCGGGCGCATGATGACCCGGCGCATCATGGGCAAGGCCGCCTTCGCCCATATTCTGGACGCCCAGGGCCGCATCCAGGCATACATCAAGCGGGATGACATCGGCGAGGAGGCCTACCAGGCCTTCAAAAACTTTGACCTGGGGGACATCCTGGGCATCCGCGGCACCGCCTTCACCACCAGAACGGGTGAGGTGAGCGTGCACGCGCGGGAGGTTGTCCTGCTGTCCAAATGCCTCAAGCCCCTGCCGGACAAATGGCACGGCCTGCAGGACGTGGACCTGCGCTACCGCCAGCGCTACCTGGACATGATTGTCAACCCTCAGGTGCGGGATACATTTATCAAGCGCAGCAAGATCATCAACGCCATCCGCCAGTTCTGCGACAGCAGGGGCTTCCTGGAGGTGGACACCCCCATCCTGCACACGCTGGAGATCGGCGCGGCCGCCCGCCCCTTCAAGACCCACCACAACACGCTGGACATCGACATGTACCTGCGGGTTGAGACCGAGCTGTACCTGAAGCGCCTGGTGGTGGGCGGTTTTGACCGTGTATACGAGCTGGGGCGCATCTTCCGCAACGAGGGGATGAGCCCCAAGCACAACCCCGAGTTCACCAGCATTGAGATGTACCAGGCCTACGCGGACTATGAGGACATCATGAGCCTGTGTGAGGACCTGATCCGCGAAACCGCCATTGCCGTCAACGGCAGCGCCAAGGCTGTCTACCAGGGCCAGGAGGTGGACTTTTCCAGCCCCTGGCCACGGGTGTCCATGGCGGAGCTGGTCAAACAGGAGTCCGGCATCGACTTTTTTGATTGGCAGGATGACGCCCAGGCACGCGAGGCCCTCCGGCAGCGCGGTGTGCCGGCGGCGCCCCATTACACCCGGGGGGATTGCCTGGCAGAGCTCTTTGATCACTATGTGGAGGCCAAGCTGATACAGCCCACCTTCATCGTGGATTATCCGGTGGAAATCTCCCCCCTGGCCAAGCGCAAGGCGGATGACCCCAGGCTGACCGAGCGCTTTGAGCTGTTCATCGTGGGGGCGGAGTTTGCCAATGGTTTCTCAGAGCTCAACGACCCCATTGACCAGCGCCAGCGCTTTGAGCGCCAGGTCGCCGAACGCATCAAAATGGGGGGAGCCAATGCCTCCGTAGATGAGGATTATTTAAACGCCCTGGCCTACGGCCTGCCCCCCACCGGCGGCATTGGCATTGGCATTGACCGGCTCATCATGCTGCTGACAGACAGCGCCAGCATCCGCGATGTGCTGCTGTTCCCAACCATGAAGCCACAGGATTAGCCCATGAAGTTAGAGACCCGGCTCACCTGGCGGGACATCCGCAACCACCTGCAGTACCAGGGCTGGCTGTACCTGCTGCTGATTGTGCTGTCCTTCGCGCTTATCAGCCTGGTCTATGCCCAGACAGCCTACCGCCCGCCCCAGGACAAGCGCATTGACCTGTACATCCAGGGCTCCTCCGCCAGCAGCGACGCCGTCAACGCGTTTTTGGAACCCATCTGGGAGGAGGCCGTGCCCCAGGCTGAGCTGGTCAGCGCTGTGCTGCTGCTCAGTGGCGGGGGTGAAAATGATTATTACGCCAACATGCAGCTGGTCACATACATCGCGGCCGCCGAGGGCGACATCTACATGCTGTCCACCCAGGATTTCAAGCGTTTCGCCGCCCAGGGGGCCTTTGTTCCCCTGGAGGAGGCCATCGCGCAAGGGCGCATCGATGTGGACGGCATCAACCTGGGCGCCGGACGGGTCACCCTGGTGGACACAAACGAGCGGGGGGAGCTGATCTCCACCGGCCAGAGCGGGCAGTTTGGCATCCCCGCGTACAATCTCTACCGCTTTGCCAGCGACCTGATGATCGACAACCGGGACATGGTGCTGTCCGTGGCCGTCAACAGTGGCAATGAGGAGGACACCATCACCTTCCTCAATGCCCTCATCCAGGCCACGCGTGGCGACATCCCCGATTTTTTCAAGTAAGGCAGGCATGAAGTACAAGGCAGTTATTTTTGACCTGGACGGCACCCTGACTGATTCCGCCCCCGGGATCCTGGAGGGGGTGGTGTATGCGCTGACGCAAATGGGCCGACCGCTGCCGGATCAAAGCACCATGCGCCGCTTCCTGGGCCCGCCGCTGATGGTCAGCTTCACCAGTTTTCTGGGCATGACAGAAGATGAAGCCAGCCAGGCGCAGGATATTTACCGGGATTTTTATCTGGAGCAGGCCGCGCTGAACAACAGCGTCTATCCGGGCGTCCGCGCGCTGCTGCAGGCGCTCAAGCGCCAGGGCGCCTACCTGGGCGTGGCCACACACAAGCCGCTCAAGCCCAGCCTGCACATCCTGGAGCACTTTGGCCTGCTGCCCTACTTTGATGAGGTGGCCGGCCCCGCGCACGGGGAAGAGGTTGGCAAGGGCGAGCTGATCCGCCGCGCCCTGCGCGGGCAGCAAATGGACGCGGTCATGATTGGCGACCGGGCAACGGACATCACGGGCGCCCAGGAGGCCGGTGTGGACGGCATCGCAGCGCTGTATGGCTATGGCCACCTGGAGGAGTTTGAGCGGGCCGGTTGCCAGCACTACGCCCCCCAGGTCAGCGATCTTTACGCCCTGCTGGGGGTGCAGCCCCTGCCCAAACAAGGCTATTTCATCAGCTTCGAGGGCAATGACGGCTCCGGCAAGTCCACCCAGGCCAGGCTGCTGGCCGAACGCCTGCGCCAGAGCGGCTACGAAGTGCTGCTGACCCGCGAGCCGGGCGGCACCAAGGTGGGGGAGCAGATTCGCGAGATGTTGCTCAAGCGCGAGAACACCGACATCGAGCACCTGACCGAGGCCCTGCTCTATGCGGCGGCCCGGGCGCAGCACGTGCGCGAGGTGATTGAGCCGGCGCTGAACCTGGGCAAGCTGGTCATCAGCGACCGCTATGTGGATTCCAGCATCGCCTACCAGGGAGCAGGCCGCGGCCTGGGGGAGGAGTTGGTGCGCGCCATCAACGCGCCTGCCATCGCCGGCCGCCTGCCGGATACCACGGTTTTCCTGCGCCTGGACCCGGAGGAGGGCATGGGCCGCGCCATGCGAAAGCGCGAAGCGGACCGCCTGGAGGCGGCCGGGGACCAGTTCCACCGGGATGTTGCCGCTGCCTTTGACCGGATGATCAGCGCCGAGCCACGCTTTTTGACCATCAGCTCCAAAGGGGAGAAGGCCCAGACCGCCCAGGCGGTCTACGGGCAGGTCAGCGCGCGGCTGCGGGCGGCGGGGTTGCCATGAGCCGGGTGGTGGTTGGCATGTCCGGCGGCGTGGACTCCGCCGTGAGCGCCCTGCTGCTCAAGCGGCAGGGCTTTGACGTGATTGGCGTGTTCATGAACAACTGGGAGGAGAAGGACGAGCACGGCGTGTGCGCCAGCCAGGCGGACTGGCAGGATGTGCAGGATGTGTGCGGGCAGATTGGCATCCCATATTATTCTGTCAACTTTGCCCGTGAATACGAGGAGCGTGTCTTTGCCCATTTCCTCAGTGAATACCAGGCCGGGCGCACCCCCAACCCGGATGTGCTGTGCAACCGGGAAATCAAGTTCAAGGCCTTTCTGGACTACGCGCTGAAGATTGGCGCCCAAAGCCTGGCCACCGGCCATTTTGTGCGCCGGGACAGTGAAGGCCGCCTGCTCAGGGGGCTGGACGCCGGCAAGGAGCAAAGCTATTTTTTGTACATGCTCAAGCAGCGTCAGCTACTGCTCAGCCGCTTCCCGGTGGGGGAGATGACCAAGCGTCAGGTGCGCCAGCTGGCAAAAGAAGCCGGCCTGCGGGTGGCCGACAAAAAGGATTCCACCGGCATCTGCTTTATCGGCGAGCGGCGCTTCAAAGCCTTCCTGCAGCAATACCTGCCCACCCAGCCGGGGGACATGGTGTCTGACACCGGCCAGGTCCTGGGCCGCCATGAGGGCCTGATGTACTATACCATCGGGCAGCGCCGGGGCCTGGGCATTGGCG
Organism: Clostridiales bacterium; assembly: GCA_012728815.1. Taxonomy (GTDB): domain Bacteria; phylum Bacillota; class Clostridia; order Christensenellales; family Aristaeellaceae; genus UBA6115. Next base: position 26,574 of record JAAYEI010000060.1, on the reverse strand, counting down.
GCAGGGGGGATGGGCGCAGCTGGTTTGTGGCTGGCAAGGACCTAAACAGCAACCGCCTGCTTGTTGTGCAGGGTGAAGACCATCCGGCCCTGTTCAAGCAGACGGCGCGGCTGCAACAGCTGACCTGGGTGGCCGAGCCCCCGGGCAGGGAAAACACAGCCCTCAACGTTGCGGTCAAGCTGCGCTACCGCCAGGCTGACCAGGCGGCGCTCTTGGTGTACGCGGGCCAGGAAGGGGAGCTGGTGTTTGATGTGCCCCAGCGCGCTGTCACCCCCGGGCAAAGCGCTGTGCTCTACCAGGGGGAGGTATGCCTGGGCGGGGGCATCGTTGTATCGTAATATCTTTATAGCGTGATGCTGTCCGCGCTTTCGCGCAGCACATAGTCTGCGAAAACGCCGTTTACGCGCATGGCGTAGTGGAGCGCGTCATAGTGGAAGAGCGCCAGCTCGCGCCTGCCTTGGGCGGTGTCAAAGCGGTACATCCGGCTGGGCGTTCCGCTTTGCGGCGTGAAGCCTTCCGGCAGCCTGCCGCTGCGGCCAAGGGCCATCAGGGTGAGGTATTGCCGCATGAAGGCGTCCTGGTCTGTCTGTTGGCCATTCAGCGTGATGACCGGCACATGCAGAACCTGACCTTGCTCATCCAATGCCAGCTGGTTGTTGGGCAGCACCTGCTCCACCAACTCCACCCGGTACACCCGGGTGGCTGTGCCATCCAGCACTTCAAGGGCATGCAGCCGGGCGATGGGAATGTTGACAGGCGTGGGGGAGCGCAGGCGCTCCAGCGTGCTGTCGCGCAGGAAGCCCATGGAAGCGTTGCTGGCCTGGTAAATCTTGCCCTCATACAGGCAGTACAAGCCGATGTTGCCAATGCCTTCTCCAAGCGCGATGCGCAGCTGCTGGGCAGGGATGGCACGGCTTGTGGTCTGCGCGCCCTGGCGGTCAAAGCCTGTCAGCAGGCTGTCTGAAAGCATGAAGGTGATGGTTCTGTCCGGCACACCCAGCCCATAGCGCTGCAGGTTTTCTTCGCTGGCTTCCCCCGCGTACAGCGCGAAGCGCATCTTGCTGATGCTGTCCAGCAATTGGCGCACCGCCGTGCTGTCCGCCGGGTAGGTGTAGGGCGCGCTCAGCTCCCACAGCCCCTCCAGCTGGGACAAGGTGAAGGGTGCACGCCCCTTCACCTGCAGCGTGTCCAGCAGGCTGGGGTTGAAGTTGATGGCGGGCACCTGGTGCAGTGTTTCCAGCGCCCGGTCAAAGTGGTCCCTGGTTTCCGGGGACACCAGGTATACCAGCCTGTCACCCAGCACCATCAGGTAGCTTGAGGGGATCTCGGTATGGGCGTCATGCCCAAAGACCAGCGTCAGGCTGCTGCCGTCGGTATAAAAGGCCTGGGCGCGCGGCGCGCTGTCATCCAGCCCCAGCTCTGGCACCGATGTTGCCCCCGGAACCATTTCCCCCGCGATTTCATTGGCATACAGCAGGGTCAGGTCCTGGACAATCAGCTCGCCCTGCAGCGTGTCCACAATAAAATCCGGTTGGCCCTCCACCACCAGGCCATCCTCTTTCCGCGCCAGGCTGAAGCGGCCACCCTGGCTGTTGGTCACTTCCACCCGCAGCAGGTCCTGGGCTTCCCGCGTGATCAGTGGCACCCGTTCCTCCTCATGCCGGTCAATCAAGAGGGGCGCGGGGCGCCGCCACAGAAGCAGGGCGGTTGCCAGAATCAAAAGCGCGGCCAGGGCACCGGCCAGGATCAGCCAGCGCCTGTCCACCTGTTTACGTTTTCTTACAGGCTGCATGCTACTGCCTGCGCGCGCGGCGCGTCAGCACCGGGATGGCAAGCCCCAGCACCAGTGCCGGCATCAGGATGAGCACCAGGACAGGCAGCGCGGGCTGGTCAATCAGCAGGCTTTCGCGCACCAGCGCCCTGGGCGCGATGTCAAGCTGGATGGGTTCACCCGGGCTTAAGTAGTTGACCATGTGCAGCAGGAACTGGGCGCCATAGGTCACCTCATGCAGCCAGCTGTCCATCAGGATGGCGGAGTTGCCGATGATCATCGCGCGCGCGCGGCTACCATCCGGTTGGGCATAGTCGCTCAGCAAGGCCAGGTCAAATTGTCCCTGCTCATCGCCTTCCTCATGGCTCAGCGTCTCATTGGCGCGCGCCAAAGGCTTCAGATATGCCTGGCCGGAGGTCAGCAATGGGTCCACCAATGCCTGGCGGCTGCCCTCCACAACCGAAAGGGCGCGTGCCCCCGGCAGGCGCAGCCGCGTCTGCCCGCCGCCTATCAGGGCAGCGGTGGGCTCGGTCATGTTCATGTAGGGGGTCAGGAACAGGGGGTTGTCAATGTAGGCGCTCAGGTCTGCCCCCTCGGCGATGACGATGCCGCTTTTGCGCTCAAAGCCCATCAGGCGGTACAGCGCGTCAAAATGGGGCAGGCTGTCCGGGTCGCCATAGTCGCTGGTGATGATGATGTTGCCGCCCTGCCGGGTAAAGGCGCGCAGTTGCTCCAGCTCGCTTTGCAGCAGGTCCTTTTGTGGGGAGAGAATCATCAGCAGGTCTTCAGGCAGCAGCTCATCCCCGGCAAGCAGGTTGACGCGGCCCACCTCAAAGTGGTGGCCGGTCAGGAAGCTTTCCATATGGGCAGTCTCATTTTGCCCCAGTTCCCCGTGGCCGCTCAGGATGCGTACCCTGGGCACCTTGTCCAGGGTCACATACAGCAACGCTTCCACAATGCTCTTCTCGTAGGCCAGCCCGGTCAGGCGGAAGGCCTGCGCGTCCTGGTCAAAGCTTTGAGCAAGGAAGCTGTAGGCATCCAGCACGCGGGTGCGCCCGGTGGCCTCGCACACCAGCACCAGGGAATCCGCGCTCACCTGGTCATCGCCCAGCGCGCTGGATATCAGGTTGACCAACATGGGGTTCTGGATGAGGTTTTCCCGGGAATAGGTGAACAGCGCGCTTTCTGCAGCCATGCGGTTGAGCAGGCCCAGCAGCGCTTGGTCCTCCATCCCCGGGGTGGCAATCGCGTAGGCATGCACCGGGTGGCGCAGGCCGCGCAGCACCTGTCTGGTCTGCTCAGACTGGGTCGTGATGCTGTTGAAGGAAAAATCCGCCCGCAGGGCGTGCTGTTGCTCCAGGTGGTCCATTACGCCAACCGCCAGCGCGCTGAGGGCGAGGATCGCAGCCACCAGCACCAGGGGCAGCAGGCGTTTTCCCGCCAGTTTCATCGCGTGCCTCATGTCCTGCGTGTCCTTGCCAGATGGGCCATCAGCACGCTCAGGCTCAGCATGCCCAGACAGAACAGCAGGTAAAACAGCGTGTTGGCCAGGCTGAACTGGGCGCTGAGGTAGGGCATCAACCGCTGATACAGGCTGACCCTGCTCACCATCCCGGCCAGCAGCGGCGGCACCCCGGGGCCCGCGGACAGGAGGCTGGTCAGCCAGATGAACAGGTTCACCCCAAAGGACAGCGCAGCCGCGCTCACCGTGCTGCCAAGGTTGGTGGTGACCATCATGTCCAGCGCGATGAACGCGCAGCCCTGCAAAAAGAAGCCGAGGGTGGCGGTCAACACCTCTGCCGGGTAGACCCGGCCATAGGCCGAAAGCATCAGGGGATACACCAGGCTGATCAGGATGGCCATCAGCAGCACCGTGCAGGCGGCAAAAAACTTGCCGGCTACCAGTGCGGGCAGGGGCAGGGGCGCGCCGCGCAGCAGGCTGTCGGTGTTCAGGCGCTTTTCACCCGCCATCAGCCGCATCACCAGCATCGGGGTGAGCAGCATCCACACGTAGCTCATCATGCTGTAAAAGGGGGCGATGTCGCTGCTGCGGGGCATGATGTTGTTCAAATAGAAGATCAGGCTGGCCAGCGCCAGAAACACGGCGGTAAACAGCCACCCGGTGAAGGTGTAAAAATAGGATTTGAGCTCCTTGAAATAGATGGCTCTCATGCGCTCTGCGTCTCCTGCGCGGTCACGCGCAAAAACAAGGCCTCCAGGGAGTCTGACAGGGGACTGAGCTCCATCAGCGGCGCGTTCAGGCCGCTGAGCAGGGTGAACAGCTGGGTCTGAAAGCTGCCGTCTGTGCTGGCTTCCACCAGGAGGTTCAGGTCCTGGGTGTGCGGGCCTTCCACCTGCCGTACCCGCCGCACGCTGTCCAGCTGGCGGATCTGTGCTAGCACCCGGGGGGAGGAACCACGCAACCTCACGCGGAAATGTCCGTCCTGTGTGTCCTGCCTCAGGGAATGGTCCAGTTTCAGTTCGCCCTGGTGGATGATCAGCGCCCGGTCACAGACCGACTGCACCTCGCTGAGCAGGTGGGAGGAAAAGATGATGACCCGGCCGGATGCCAGTTTGCGGATCAGTTTGCGGAAAATCACCGCCTGCATGGGGTCAAAGCCCGCGGTGGGCTCATCCAGCAGCAGGACAGCCGGGTCCCCGCACAGGGCCTGGGCCAGGCCCACACGCTGGCGATAGCCCCTGGACAGCCGCCCAATCAGCTGATGGCGCACCTGGTGGACATCCGCCAGGGTCATCAACTCCTCCACATGGCGCGCGATGTCACCCCGGTGGACTTGCTTGATCTGGCAGCAAAACACCAGGAATTCCTGGGTTGTCATCTCCGGGTACAGCGGCGGGATTTCAGGCAGGTAGCCCAGCGCGCGCCGCGCCTGCAGGGGATGCAGGGCCATGTCCTGCCCGTCCACCAGCACGCGGCCCTGCGTGGGGGTCAGAACGCCTACCAGCATGTTCATGATGGTGGTCTTGCCGGCACCGTTTTGGCCCAGCAAGCCCACCACCTCCCCGGCCCGGGCGGTGAAGCTGATGTCACGCACCGCTTCAAACTGCCCATAGCGCCTGCTGGCCTTCTCCATTGAAATCACGCCTGGCCCCTCCTTCGTTTGTCTGAGTATAGCATTCACCAAAGCCTGTTTGGTGAACAATCTATGAAAACACCTGCCTTTTGCGCGGTGGAAAACACCTGTTCTTGTCCGGGCGCGCGGTTGATGGTAAGATATGACCACCTGGGGCGCGTGATCAGCCGGGCTGGTACCCGCGCCCGCAGGCAACATCTGAGGAAGGCAGGCTGCCATGAACAGCTACCGTTTCAGGCCAAAACCCAGCTTTCAGACCTATGGCACCCGCCAGCAGCGCCTGGTGATGCTGGTGATCATCCTGCTGTTGGTGGGGGCGCTGGTGTTTGTAGGCTCCCTGTATCTCAATGCCTCCAGCCAGACCAGGAAGGTCACCGCACAGCTGCAAAGCCGGGCCAACAGCAACCTGGTGGACGCCATTGGCCACGTCAGCCGCATGGCAGGCGGGGTGCAGTCTAACTCGCCCATCAAGCTGGGACAGATTCGCCAGCATATCTACGCCATGGACCAGATCAACACCATTTCCATCGGCATGCGCGGTGAGGGGGGGCGCATCATTCCACAGGATGCCATTCAGGCGCTGTACAGCGTGCTGGAGCGCTATGAGGTGGCCGTGCAGACCGCCACAGGGAACACCCTGGAGCTGCGCACCCTGCTGCTCACCCACCTGATGTCCCTGCAGGAGCTGATGGACACCAACCGGTAACCTTGTTTGGCCCGATTTGATTGTCCTCTCGTTCATACCGGGCTTTTACCCGGACTGCCGCGCCAGCTTTCACCCAGACAGCGCAACGCGGCTTTTTATTTGGGGAAAATTATGGCTGCTCAGGCGACCCACGGATATTCGGACAGGAACGACAGCCACACAAGGCTGCCTGCGCTGCCTGTTAAGGGCCGGCGCAAACGGGTATATTTGAATAGACGTTCAATTGAAACAGTGATTGAACTGCGCACATAAAAGAAAGGATTGGTATTGATGCCCAAGAAAGTCGGTATTCTCGTCGGTTCCCTGCGCAAGGATTCCTTCACCCGGAAGGTGGCGGAGGCGACCGCCAAGTTGTTCCCGGAGGGTGTGCAGGCAGAGTTTGTGGAGATTGGCCACCTGCCCTTCTTCAACCAGGATTTTGAAACCCCGGACACTGCGCCCGAAAGCCATACGGCCTTCCGCAAAAAGATTGAGGGGTATGACGGTTTCCTGTTCGCTACCCCCGAGTACAACCGCTCCCATACCCCGGTGCTGAAAAACGCCATTGACATCGCCTCCCGCCCTTATGGGGAGAACAAATGGAACGGCAAGCCCTTTGCGCTGGTCAGCGTTTCCATTGGCGCCATCGGCGGCTTTGGCGCCAACCACCACCTGCGCCAAAGCTTTGCCTTCCTGAACATGGTGCCGGTTCAGCAGCCGGAGGCCTACATCGGCAATGTGATCAGCCTGCTGGGCGATGCGGGCCAACTACCGGAGGACACCATCGCGCTGCTGCAGTCCCTGGTGGACGCCCTGGTTGCCAAGCTGTAACCTTCCCTGTTAGCAAACCGACCGGCGCAGGAGACTGCCCGGTCTTTTATATGGGGAAACCTATGATTCAATCGTTTTGGTCTGGATGCATACGGGCCAGTCAGCTGCAAGCGCCGCCTGGGCCTGCCCGGCCTTCCTGGCGTTTTCAAAGACACCGTAGACAGCGGAGCCGCTTCCGCTCATTTGGGCAAACACCGCGCCGTTAGCCAGCAGCGCCTGCTGCGCCGTGTCGATCACGGGCAGCAAGGCCTGGGCGGCCGGTTGCAGCTGGTTGAACAGCGGCCCAAAATCCATCCCGCCGCCAGCTTGCAGCAAGGCCATCCCCGCCTGGATGTCCGCCATCCGCTCGGGTTTGTGCAGGGCGAAGGCCTGGAACACCGCCGGGGTGGACAGGCCTTCCAGGGGCTGTACAATGACCAGGTCCAGTGCCCGCCCGCCGGGAAGGGGGGAAAGGTGCTCGCCAATGCCCTGCGCGCGCATCAGGCCTGGTTGCAGGCACAGCGGCACATCAGCGCCCAGGCCCAGGCCAATCCCTGCCAGCTGCTGCTGGTCCAGCCCGCAGCCCCACAAGGCGTTCAGGCCTTGCAGGGTGGCCGCGGCGTCCGCGCTGCCACCTCCCAGCCCGGCCTGGCTGGGGATGCGCTTGGTCAGCCGGATCAAGGCGCCGGCCTGCACCCCGCAGGCGGCGCGCAAGGCGGCGGCAGCCCGGTAGGCCAGGTTGCGCCCGTCCGTCGGGGCATCAGACCCCGCCACCTCCAGGCGCAGCCCGTCATCCGGCTCAAACTCCAGGCTGTCCGCCAGCGCCACGCGCTGCACCAGCATGTCCAGCTCATGGTAGCCATCCGCCCGGCGTCCCAGCACATTGAGCGCCCAGTTAATTTTAGCGTGCGCTGTCAGCCGCATGCGCCCTCCCGTTCTTCTCATCAAACCGGTCCAGGGTAAACTGGAAACTGGCGCCTTCCCCGGTGTCCAGCAGGCGGATGCTGTGCCCGTGCCGCTCCAGGATGGCGCGGCAGATGGCCAGGCCCAGCCCCACGCCCTCACCCGGGCTGTGCGATTGCTCCGCCTTGTAGAAGCGGTCAAAGATGTGCGGGGCGTCATGCGGGGAGATCCCCAGGCCGTTGTCGCTCACAGTTACCTGCAAGGTCCGGCGGTTCAGCCCCCGCACCGCAAGCGTGATGCGCCCCCGGGTGGGGGTGAAGCGGATGGCGTTGTCCAGCAGGTTAATCAGCACCCGTTCAATCTGCTCCCGGTCAGCCAGGGCAAACATGTCCTCCTGCTCAAAATCGGTGTCCACCTTGATGCCCTTGTCCTCAATCGCCTGGATGCGGATGATGACCACCCGGCGGACCAGCTCGCACAGGTTGAAGCGCTCCTTTTTCAGCTGATGCTCGGGCGCCTCCATGCGCGACAGGGTGAGCAGGCCGGACACCAGGTGGTTGAGGCGTTTGGTCTCATCCAGCACGATGCGCAGGGTCTGCTCCCGGTCTGCCTCGGGCACAGTGCGGTCCAGCAGGCCCTGCACAAAACCCTGGATGCTGGTCATGGGGGAGCGCAGCTCGTGGGACAGGTTGGCGATGAAGGCGCGCCGGGTCTGCTCGGTATCCTGAATCTGGCGGGACATGTGGTTGAAGGAGCTGGCCAGTTCATCCAGCTCCCGAAAGCCCGTCTGTTCAGCGGGCGCCGCCGGCAGGCCCCTGGCCATCAGCTTGGCGGAAGCGGCCATGTTCCCCAGGGGCACGACCAGCCGGCGGGTGTAATAGATGGCGAGGGCGGCAGCCACCAGAAAGGCCAGCAGGGCGGCCAGGCCAGCCTGCCGCCAGATGCTGGCATAGCTGGCCTGGATGGTCTGGGCCGCGGTCTGAATATACACAGCCCCCACCACGCTGCCGCCCTGCTTCCAGGGTACAGCCACGGTAAACATGGGGCCGGAGAGGCCGCTGGTCTGCAAAATGACTTCCTCCCCCTGCAGCACCAGCGCAAGGGTGCGGGTGATGTCCTGCGCGTCCAGGTGGCTGGCCAGCTCGCTGTGCTGGGCTATGACCTGGGAAAAATAGCTTGTTACCCGCCCGGTGCGGTCCACCACCAGGCAGTAGGCGGCATAATCCTCATACACGCTGCGCAGCTTGCGTTCCATCATCTGCCGGGTGGCGCTGGCACCAAAGCCCCAGAAGGTGTCCAAAGCACCGCTGGCGCCGGCGCTGGCCAGGTAGGCGATGTCATAGGCCTGCACCTTCAGCGCGTTGACCCTGCTGTCAATCTGCGCTTGGCGGGAGCTGACCGCGAACACCACCAGCATCAGGAGCACCGCCAGCAGTACGATGGCGGTGAACATGGCCAGCAGCCGGGTGAGCATGCTGGAACGCGCCTTATTTAACCTCAAACTTGTATCCTACCGACCACACCGTGCGGATGACCCAGCCAAACCGGTCGCTGCCCGGCAGCTTCTCCCGCAGGCGCTTGATGTGCACGTCCACCGTACGGCTGTCCCCAAAGTAGTCAAAGCCCCAGACCTTCTCCAGCAGCTGCTCGCGGGTGAAGACCTGGTTCTGGTGCAGCGCCAGGAAGTGAAGCAGCTCCAGCTCCTTGGGGGGCATGGGCACAGGCTTGCCGTCATAGACCACCTCATAGCTGGTCAGGCTGACGGACAGGCCGGGGAAGCGCAGCGCTTCGCCCACCGCGGCGCTGCCGGTGCTGCGCCGCAGCACCGCTTTGATGCGCGCCACCATCTCCTGGGGGTCAAAGGGCTTGGTGATGTAGTCATCAGCGCCCAGCTCAAGGCTTTTCACCTTGTCAAAGGTGTCTTCCTTGGCGCTGAGCATGATGATGGGCAGGCGGCTGTGCGCGCGCACCTCCCGGCATACCTCCCAGCCATCCATGCCCGGCAGCATGATGTCCAGCAGCATCAAGGCCGGTTCCACCTGGCGGAAAGCGGCCAGGGCCTCATCCCCGCGCAGGAACTGCCGCACCTCATAGCCCTCCTGCTCCAGGTACAGCCGGATCAACCTGGAGATGTTGGCGTCATCGTCCACAATGTAGATGAGCGGTTTCACAGGAACACCCCGCTTTCACTGCGTTTTGTCCATCATAGCAGAAAACAGCCCGCTTTGGCATCCGCCTGGCGGGCTGTTTACAGGATGGACATCAGCTTGGTTTATTTGAGGGTAACCACCGTCACCCCGGCCTCACCCTCGCCGTACTTGCCTGCGCGCTGGGAGGCGATGTGGGGATGGCGGCGCAAATGGTCGCGCAAGCCTGCGCGCAGGGTGCCCGTGCCCTTGCCATGGATGATGAACACCTCATGCAAGCCCCCCATCACGGCGGCATCCAGATAGCTGTCCACCGCGGCCATGGCCTCGTCCAGCGCCATGCCACGCACATCGCATTCCATCTGTACGCTGCGCTGGGCGGATTGGGTGGCGGCGCGCACCACGGTCTTCGCCTGCTTTGGCTGGCCTTGGGCTGGACGCAGCTGGTCCACCGGCACGCGCATTTTGAGAATGCCGGCTTGCACCTGCACCTCGTTTTTGCTGTCAGGTGGGCTGATGACAGTGGCTGGCGCGTTGTTGACCGCCAGGATGACAGCCAGCCCGGGGAAGATGTCCTCCGCGCGCAAGGTTTCCTGCCCGCTGTCCAGGGAGAGGCCGCCGCCCAGCTCATCCTGCAGGCTGCTCAGGCGCTTGCGCAGGCGGTTGACAGCGTTGGGGTCAGCCGCATGCAGGGCTTTGAGCTCTTCCAGCACGGCGGCGCTCTCACGCCTGGCTTTTTCCACGATGCGCCGCGCCTCATCCCGCGCCTTGGCGCGCGCGCCGGCGCGCAGCTGGGCCATTTCCTGGTGCAGCTGCTGTGCCTCTTCCTTCAGCCGCAAGCCCTCCTGATGGGCGGCTTCTGCCAGCTCGCGCTCCTTCTGCGCCGCCTGGCGCTGGTCCTGCGCGCTGGCGATGACATCCTCAAACAGCAGGGTTTCCTTGGAGAGGAGCTCCTGCGCGTCGGCAATCAGGCGGTCTGACAGCCCCAGGCGCTTGGAAATCTCAAAGGCATTGGATTTGCCTGGCACCCCGATGGACAGCCGGTAGGTGGGGGAGAGGGTGCTGACATCAAACTCCACGCTGGCGTTTTGCGCGCCTGGGGTGGCCAGGGCAAAGGCCTTCAGCTCGCTGTAGTGGGTGGTGGCGACCGAACGGATGTTCAGTTTGAGCATCCGCTGCAGAATGGCCTGCGCCAGCGCGGCGCCCTCGGTGGGGTCAGTGCCCGCGCCCAGCTCGTCAAAGAGCACCAGGTCATGGCTGTCCGCCTCCTCCAGGATGGACACAATGTTGCTCATGTGGGAGGAGAAGGTGGACAGGGATTGCTCAATGCTCTGCTCATCGCCAATGTCAGCGAACACGTTGTCAAACAAGGCAACCTGCGTGCCCAGTTCACCGGGCACATGCAGCCCGGCCAGCGCCATGAGGGTGATCAGCCCCACGGTCTTCAGGGTCACTGTTTTGCCGCCGGTGTTGGGCCCAGTGATAATCAGGGTGGTGAAATCCTCCCCCAGCCACAGGTCGCAGGGCACCACCTTGTCATCAGGGATCAGGGGGTGGCGCACCTTCACAAACTTGAGGTATCCCCGGTCGTTGATTTTTGGCCGGATGGCGCGCATGCGCCGGGCCAGGGCAGCCTTGGCAAAGCGAAAGTCCAGCTCAACCAGGATGTCCAGGTTCTCCGCGATGTCCTCCGCCGCTTCCGCCACACGGCTGGACAGCGCGGCCAGGATGCGTTCGATCTCGAGGCGTTCCTTGGATTGCAGCTCCTTGAGCTCGTTGCCCGCCTCCACCACCGCCATGGGCTCAATGAACAGCGTGGCGCCGGAGGAGGACTGGTCATGCACCAGGCCGGGCACCATGGCGCGGTACTCCTGGCGCACCGGCAGCACATAGCGGCCATTGCGCAGGGTGATCAGGCTGTCCTGCAGGTATTTGGAGGATTGGGCGCCATGCGCGATGGCCTGCAGCCGCTCGCGGATGCGCTCGTTGGCCTGGCGCATATGGCGGCGGATGTCCGCCAGCTGTGGGCTGGCGTTGTCAGCCACTTCTTCCTCGGAGATCAGGGTGTCCGTGATGGCGCGCTCCAGCAGCCGCTTGGGCTCCAGCCGCGCTGCCAGCGCGGTCAGCTGCGGCGTGCGGTTCAGCTCGTCCTCACCCAGCGCCGCGTGCGCGGCATGGGCGGCGCGCAGCAGCTCCGCCGTGTCCAGCAGGGCGCGGGGGGGCAGGGTGGATCCCTTCTGGGCCAGGGACAGCCAGCCGGAGACATCCTTGAAGTGCACCAGCGGGCTGTCGCCCCGCCGCAGCAGGATCAGCAGCGCTTCCTCTGTCTGGTGCTGGGCGCGCTCCACCTGCTCCAGGCTGCTGTAGGGCAATAAATGGTCACAGCGAAGCTGCCCGGGCTCAGTCAGGGCCAGGGCGCTGAGCATCTGTCGGATCTTGATGAACTCCAGCGTTCGCAGTGCTTTTTCGTTCATGGTTCACCTGGGTTTAGTCAGTCAACGCTGGCGGCACGTTCTCCAGCTGCTGGCGCAGCCTGGCCGCCTCCGCCCGGGCGCTGACCAGTTCATCCGCAAAGGACAGGGCGGCGGCTACCGCGTTGACTTCCGCCTGGGCTGTTGGGTTCAGCTGCGCGTTTTCAGCGATGCGCCGGTCCACCATCTGCGCCAGCTGTTCAAAGTGCTGTGGCTTCTGGGTGCCGGACAGCTGGTAGCTCTTGCCCGCAACCCGCACGGTGACCGTGTTGATGCGCATCTCAGAGCCTGTCAAAGGGGTATTCCACCCCGTTGGTCTCCACCCGGATGCTTTTGATCACCTGGTTTTCAACCGGCTTGTCAGCGCGGTCCCGCTTGGCGTTCACCACCTGGTCAATGGCCTCCATGCCTGAGGTCACCAGCCCAAAGGCGGCATAGCCGCCATCCAGGTGCGGTGCGTCCGCCACCATGATGAAGAATTGGCTGCCAGCCGAGTCCATTTTCATGCTGCGCGCCATGCTTAGCACGCCGCGGGTGTGCCTGAGCGGGTTGCTGATGCCGTTCTGGCTGAACTCCCCCTTGATGCTGTAGCCGGGGCCGCCCATGCCGTTGCCGTTGGGGCAGCCGCCCTGCACCATGAAGCCGGGGATGACCCGGTGGAAGATTAAGCCGTCATAGAAGCCGGCGTTGGCAAGAGAAATGAAGTTGCCCACGCTCTGCGGGGCGTTGTTTGGATAGAGCTCTCCCTCAACGATCTGGCCGTTTTTCAGGATGATGGTGAAGACTGGGTTTGGCATGGTTGATTCTTCCTCTCTGTTTGTCGGTTGGGTGCTGTCCTCGCCCTGGGCCAGGCCGCTTGCCATGGGCACCAGCAACAGCAGCAGGGCAAGCAGCATTGCAAGGAGTTTGGTCATCGTGTCGTCTCCTTCTATTGGTTGAGGTACAGCACAAGAAAGAGGCCAGCCAGCGCCAGGCAAGCCAGGCCAGTCACCAGCAGGTAGGCATAGCCGCCGCGGCGGCTGGTGGACTTGGCCTCAATGTAGTCGTAGAAGGTTTTGGGCTGCTCGGCGCGGTAGGCCTCGCTGCGCACCAGGGACAGCACCTTCATCACGCCAAAGTTGACCATGTCAAAAAACCCCCTGCCGGCAACAAAAATCAGGCCACCCAGGCCGCCCAGCATGGCGCCGGGCAGCAAAAAGGCATCGCTGAGGTCCATCCACAGCTGCTGGGGGTCGGTTTTCTGGAAGGTTCCGCGGCCCAGCAGCACGGACAAGGCCATCAGCAGGCTGACCGCGACGGCAATCAGCCAGCGGAGCAGGCGCCCGCTCCTCCTCACAAGCCCAGCTCGGCCCGGTAGCGGGCTAGCTCCGCCTGGTTGGCGTGCACAAAGTGGCCGGGCCTGATTTCATGAAGCTCAGGTTTGTCCACCGTGTAGTCATGGGCCAGCACGGGCTCATAGGGGATGCGCTTGCGCTGCTTTTCATACAGGGGGTCAGGGTAGGGGATGGCGGAGAGCAGCGACTTGGTGTAGGGGTGCAGCGGGTGGAGGAAGAGCTCCTCCGAGGTGGTCATCTCCACAATGCGCCCATAGTACATCACCGCGATGCGGTCAGAAAAGTACTTGACCACGCTCAGGTTGTGGGCGATGAACAGGATGGTCAGGCCCAGGTTTTTGCGCAGGTCGTTGAGCAGGTTGATAATCTGCGCCTGGATGGACACATCCAGGGCTGAAATGGGCTCGTCCGCGATGATGAGCTCCGGCTCCATGATGATGGCGCGGGCGATGCCGATGCGCTGGCGCTGGCCGCCTGAAAACTCATGCGGGTAGCGGTCCGCGTGCTCCTGCACCAGGCCAACCATGTCCAGCACCTCATGCACCTTGCGGTTGATCAGCTCCTTGTCGCGGATGCCGCGGATGATCATGCCCTCAGCGATGATCTCCCGCACCGTCATGCGCGGGTTGATGGACGCGATGGGGTCCTGGAAGATCATTTGGATTTTGGACATGACGCTGTCATTTTTGGCTGCGGCCAACTCAGCCTTGTACTGTTCGGTCCGCTTCCGGGCGTCTTCGCCTGTCAGCCCCGCGATTTCCGCCTCATAGGCCTGGGTCAGCTCGGCCTCACGCTGCTCGCGGTATAGCAACTCACATTTGCTTTTTTCCTCTTCGGATTCAAAAGCGTGGGCCAGCGTGCGCTCGATCTCCAGGTGATGGGCCTGTTTAAGCTGCCGGATCTGATCGTCCGTCTCCCGCTGGATGTCCTGGGCGCGGGCGAGGTCAGCCGCCTTGCGCTGCTTGCAGGCTTCCTCCAGCGCGCGGATTTTGGCACCCAGCTCCTTTCGCAGCTGGTAGCGCATCACCGGGGAGCCGTTCTTGGTGGAGGAGATGCGCAGGCCGTCAAAATACACGTCCCCGCCCGTTGGGTCATAGAGGTTGATGATGGTGCGCCCGGTGGTGGTTTTGCCGCAGCCGCTTTCGCCCACCAGGCCAAAGACCTCGCCGCGCTTGATGTAAAAGCTGATGTCATCCACCGCTTTGTTGACGAAATCTCCGCTCTTGAAATACTGGCTGAGGTTGCGCACGCGCAGCAGGACGCCAGGCTCATCCTGCTGGCCCTTGTACTCGCGCCGCTTGATGATGGCAGCGGTGGCCGTGCGGGAGATGACAGCAGCCAGGATGATCAGCAGGATGCCCAGCAGCCCCACCCACAGCGCCTTGGCTGTCACCCACCAGGTGAAGGTGGTCATGGGCACCACGCGGCGTTTGTCGCTGTTGCTGACCAGCTCCTGCCCAAAGGTGTTCAGGTACTGGTCAAAGCCCTGCGCGGTCTGGGCTGAGAGCGCCTGGCGCATCTTGGTGACAAGGGTGCTGTAGCTGCCGTCATAGGCCGGGTCAGCCAGGGCCTCCTGCGTCGCGCGCAGGAAAAGGGCATAGGAGGGCGTGGCGCTGGCGGGGAAGCGGGTGACGATGGCGTCATATTCCCCGCGCAGGAACGCGTTGATGTCAGGCTGTCCGCCCTGCACCTTTTGCTCTGCCATGTCCGCGAAGGCATCCAGGAAGAGGGCGAGGTCCGCGCGGTCTTCCTGTGCGATGGTCAGGGAGAGTTCCTGCTGGTATTCCTCATATGTCAGCCCCTCGGCAAAGGTGCGGGCGTTGGTCACGTTGTCAGCCTGCCGTATCATGCGCTCAAGGGTTTGCAGGTAGGCCAGGAAGGTGCCCGCCTGTTCCCCCTGCGCCTGCACCCATTGGCCATGGTGCTCCTCAAACCAGGGGAGGTTGCTGGCAGGTTTCACATTGGGCAGCACCTTGCCGGATTTGAGCGCTGGCAGGGACAGGCCATCCAGATATTCCATGATCTCGCGGATTTCAGCCTGCTCCTTGCGGCCTTCCACCTGGTGGTACCGGGTGAGGAAGCTGTCGTAATCAAACTCCTCATTGAAGAAGCGCTCCACCTCCTGCGCGGAGGCGGCCAGCTGGGCAGTTTGTACCTCCTGAGCGCGCTGGCGGAAGCTGTCAAAATGGCTGACCGCGCTGGCCGCGCGGACCACGCTGAGCTGGCCAGCGCTCTGCTTGGCTGCGGCCAGGGCCTCGAAGTAGGCGCTGCTGAACCGGAAGCGGTCTGCCAGGTTGGTGCGGATGCCCAGGCCGTTTAACCGCTGGTTGAAGGCGGCCCAGTCAGTGCCGTCCGTGGCGGTGCCATACAGCACCAGCACCAGGGAGAAAATGAGCAGTATCATGCCCGTGACGCGCAGCGCGGTCGCGCCTTTCTTGATTCTTCTCATTGGACATCCCTGCCTTCCGTGGTGGTTTCACGCGTGCGCCGGTGCATGCGGTCGATGCGCTCCTGCACGATGGCCGGCAATTCCACCTTGGGCGCGTCCGGGTGCAGCAACCAGGTGGCGGCATAGTGCGTATCGGTGATGCGGAACAGTGGCGGCTGTTCCTCAAAATCCAAAGCCAGCGCGTAGTTGTTGCGCGCGGCGAAGGCATCGCCCTTGGGCGGGATGATCATGTTTGGCGGCGTGCCCGGGATGGCTTCAAGCTTCTCCCTGGTTTCAAGGTCTGGCACCGAGGAGAGCAGCGCCCAGGTGTAGGGGTGTGCCGGGCTGTAGAACACCTCCTCAGCAGTGCCATACTCCACGATCTTGCCCGCGTACATCACAGCGATGCTGTCAGCCATGTTGGCCACCACACCCAGGTCATGGGTGATAAAGATGACCGACAGGTTGCGCTGCTTCTTCAGGTTGTTGATCAGCTCCAGAATCTGGCCCTGGATGGTCACATCAAGGGCGGTGGTGGGCTCATCACAAATCAGGATGTCCGGGTTGGCCGACAGCGCGATGGCAATCACGATGCGCTGGCGCATGCCACCGGAGAACTCAAAGGGATACTGCCGGAAGCGCTTGTGGGGCTCCGGGATGCCCACCTCGTCCATCAGCTCGATGGAGCGGTGCCGCGCCATGGCCTTGGACAGCTTGTAGCCGTAATCGCCAGCGGCCCGCATCAGGTAATCCACCAGGGCCTGGGCGCTGTGCAGGCTTGGCTGGACCGGGTTGGCCAGCCGCTCCTCATACCGGGCAATCAACGCCCGCACATCCCGGGCCAGGTTGTCCCGGGCCTTGTCCGTGTCCACCAGGTTCATGGGCACCACCTGCAGCGCTGGCTTGTTTCTGTCCAGCAGCTGCTGGCGCTTCTGGGTGTCCCTGTGGTGGCGCGCCATCTCCTTGGGGTTGGTCTTCAGCCCCCGGAAGTAGCGGTCAATGTTGGTCTTCATGCTGGAGCGGTACACATAGGCCAGGTTGTCCTTGTTCAGCTCCATGGGGTCAATGGCCCGGTCCACCGCTGCAGCGGTGCGGGTGAAGGCGGCCCGCACTTCACTTTCAACAAGGGCATCCTTTTCAAACACGGGCAGCGCTTCCCTCAGCTGGGACAGCGCCTCCTGCTGCGCCTGCTGGGATTGCCTGGCGGAGTGGGCCAGCGCCTTTTGCACATCCACCAGGAAGCCTTCCATGAAGTTTGCCTGCAGGTGCTGTTCAACCTGCTGGTTGATGGCGGACAGCTCGCCTGTGGGCAGCGTATCGGCCCCCGCTTGCATGCCGTAGGCGATGGCGTGGAAGCTGGGCAATTCCCGGTTCAGGGCGGTGTTGATGCGCGTTTCCAGCGCTTCCAGCAGGTTGAGCGCAGCCTCGCTGTCGCGCAGGTGGAAGGCACGGCCAAAGTGGTTCGCGCTGTCAAGCAGCTGTTTGTAGGCCGTGTCTTCCTCCGCGATCAGGTAGGGGTGGCGCCCCGTGGCGGCTGCCTTGGCCAGCCGCGCAAAGATGTCCCGCGCCGCCCGCTCGTCCCTGCGCTTGAGTTCCAGCCGCAGCTGGTTGATGCTATCCTTGGCCTCCAGCAGGGCGTCGTGGCTGTTGTTGTAGTGGGTGCGCAGGCGCACGCCTGCGTCAATGAAGCGCTTGAACGTGCCCATTTTCTCGCGGATGCGCGCGCTGCTGTCCTGTCCCTCCTGCTGGTAGGCCTGAATGGCGTTCTTTTCCAGCAGCGCGGTCATCTTTTTGTAGCGGCGCCGCCCATCCCGCCTGCGTTCCCGGTTGTTGAGCACCATGGCTTCTGTCAGCTGGCGCCCGATGCGCATCACCGGGTTCAGGGCGGAGAGGGGGTCCTGGAAAATCATGGCCAGGCGGTGGCCCCGCAGGGTGTGGAAGTCATCCTCGCTGATCTTGAGCAGGTCCTGCCCGTCATAGATGATTTCCCCGTTGTCCACCATGGCGTTGCCGGCCAGGATGCCCATGATGGCACGCGCCGTGACCGACTTGCCGCTGCCCGACTCCCCCACAATGGCCAGGGTCTGCCCTTCCTCCAGGGAGAAGGAGATGTCACGCACCGCGCGCACCGCGCCGTTGTTGGTGCGGAATGAGATTTGAAGGTTCTTGACTTCAAGCTTGGTCATTACTCTTCAGCTCCTCTCAGGGAAGGATTGAACGCGTCCCGCAGCCCGTTGCCAAAGAGGTTGAAGGAAATCATCAGAATGGAGATGAACAGCGCGGGGAACAGGGTAATGTGCGGGAAGGTGCTCAGGTAGCCCTGGCCGTTGGCCAGCATGGTACCGATGCTGGTGAGCGAGGAGGTCTCCAGGTTGACAATGTTGAGGTAGGACAGCATGGACTCGGTGAAGATGACCCCGGGGATGGCCAGCACGGAACCGGTGATGATGGTGCCAATGGCATTGGGGAAGATGTGCTTGAGGATGATGCGCCGGTCCTTGGCGCCCAGGGTTCGGGCGGCCAGCACATACTCCTGGCCTTTGAAGCGGTAAAACTGCATGCGCACCCGGTGCGCCATGCCGACCCAGCCCACCAGGACAAAGGCGAAGAGGAGCGAGCCCAGCACCCCCACCTTTCGCCCCAGGTGCATCTGGAAGAGGGTGGCCACCACAATGAAGGGGACGGAGGCCAGCACGTCAGAGATGCGCTCCAGCACGATGTCAATGGTGCCGCCGTAGTAGCCTTCAACCGCGCCATAGGCCGCGCCGATGATAAAGTTGATGAAGGACACGCTGATGCCCAGCAGGATGGACAGCCGGGCACCAGCCGCCAGGCAGGTGAAGATGTCCTGTCCATAGGCGTTGGTGCCAAAGAGGAAGGCGGGCTCTACGCCGTTGATGTACTTGTAGTACTCATAGTAATCCACCCTGGCCTTGAAGCCGGATTGGTTGCGCTGGCCATACACATACCAGGTGCTGCCGTCCGCGCCGCCATCATCACCGGCAATCCGCAGGCTGGTGTAGTCC
This sequence comes from Clostridiales bacterium, assembly GCA_012728815.1. GTDB lineage: Bacteria > Bacillota > Clostridia > Christensenellales > Aristaeellaceae > UBA6115. The sequence continues at coordinate 7,904 of JAAYEI010000060.1, read as the reverse complement.
GCCTGTGTCTTGCTTTGGCTGGTCATGTAGTTGGGGATGTGCCGCCCCTGCTCATCCAGCAGTGCGCGGCCATCGGAGGTAGGGCGCGGGTCCTGCAGCTTGTACCAGAGGTTGGCGCCCATGTTGCCCATCACATAGTTGGTGCGGTGGGTCTCCTGCAGCGGATAGATGACCTGGATGCCGGTCTGGTCCTGGTAGTCCTGCAGCGCGCGGTACTGGTCCTGGGACAGGTTGACGTACACATAGCCCACCTTGCCGTAGGAGTCCACATTCAGGGAATAGTAGGTGATCCCGTTGGCGTCCACCGTCTGGCTTTTTACGCGCTTGATGACCTGCCGCCCCGTCTCCACCCCGATGCCGCTGTAATAATCATAGCCGGCCTGGGTTTCCCGCTGGTTTTTGACACCGTCCCAGAAGCCCAGGTGCTCCACGGCGGGGTTGCGGGGCAGCACCGTCTTGTAGTAGCCATCGCGGAAGGTGACCGTGTAATGGGACACAAAGGGCACGATGATGGCAAACAGGATCAGCAACAGTATGAGCACCGCGGCTACCACCGCGCTGCCATTCCTGCGAAAGCGCAGCCAGGCGTCCTGAAAATAGCTGATGGGCCTGGTTTCAAACCTGACATCATGGATGCGCTCGTCCTTGTGCGCGAACTGGAACTTTTCCGGAGGGAAGTCCGGCAGATTTGTCTTGTTGCTCATTTCCTGGACCCCATTCTGATTCTCGGGTCAATCAGCCCGTAGCTGATGTCAATCGCGATGTTGCTGGCAAGGCCAATGAAGGTGTAGAACACTGTCAGCGCCATGAAAAAGTTGTAGTCCCGCACGGTGATGGCGTTGATGTACAGGCTGCCGACGCCCGGGATGGCGAATATCTTCTCAATGATCAGGGAGCCAAACAGAATGCCGATGAACTCGCCGATGATCATGGGAAGGATGACCACCATGGCATTGCGCAGCGCGTGGCGGGAAGTGGCCTGGGACTTGGTCAAGCCCTTGGTGCGGGCCAGCAGCATGAACTCGCTGGTCAGCACCTCGCTCAGCTCCGCGCGGGTGTAGCGCGTCAGCCCCGCCACCACGCTGAAGCCCAGGGAGAGGATGGCCGGCATCATGCTGCGGATCATCCGCGCGCTGAAAAACGCCGCGTTTTCAAGCGATTCCACGGTCAAGGGGAACCAGCCCAGCCTGTAGCAGAACAGGTACTGGACAATGAAGGCGTATACATAACTTGGTACGGATATAAAGATGATAACCAGGGTGGAGAGCACATGGTCCTGCCATTTGTTCTTCTTCAGCGCGGCATAGATGCCGAACATCAGCCCCAGGGGAACAGCCATCAAAATGGAATAGAGGTTGACCATGACTGTGTAGGGCAGCTTCTGCGTCAGCACGCTCCAGATGCTCAGCGCCTCGTACATCTGCTCGCCTACGCCCCAGTCCCAGTGCAGCACGATGCCCTTCAGGTAGAGGAAGTACTGCACCAGCAGGGGGCGGTTGTAGCCCATCTGTTCACGCTTGGCCAGGATCAGGTTGACATCGCGGCCCATCTCCCGCACCGCGGGCAGCGGCAGCAGCTTGATGAGGATGAAGCACATCGTGATGATGATGAACAAGGTCAGGAACATCAAAAGGATGCGCTTTACAATGTATTTTCCCATGAAGAACTCTCCCCAGGTTCTGTCTGCCACAAGGCCTGGCGGCCAGGGCGGATAAACCGGCAATGTAAAAATATAATCCAGTCAGCGCATGGGCATAGGCGGGTGAGCGCCTATGCCCATGCGGTTTATGCCCTCACAGGGTGAGGGTCAGGTTGCCTCATCAGTACTCCAGGGTGTTGTTGGCGATGTAGTCGGCCCAGCCGGCATCGTCATAGTTGTAGGTCATGTAAGAGATGCCGCCGAAGGCCACCAGCTGCAGGTAGGTATCCACCGGGAAGTTGACCTTCTGGGACTCCAGGGAGGCTACGTTGCGGTAGTACAGCGGGGTGGTGACATAGTAGGCCAGGTAGGCTTCTTCCATCTTGGCGTAGAAGGCGCAGCGGCTTTCATAGGTCAAATCACCGAACTTGCCGATCTTGCTGTCCAGCAGCTCGTTCGCGCCGTTGTTGGCCCAGATGGTCCAGTTGCGCAGGCTCTCGGTGATTTGCTCGCCGTTCACGGTATAGGTCAGGGCGATCTTGTCGGTATCAAAGCCCACTTCCATCTGGTTGCCGGAGCCGTCAGCCGCGTCGGTGTAAACCTGGGCCATCATCCCGAAGGGCGCCATCGCGGCACCGCCCCAGGTGGTGAAGATCATGTCCGCACCGCCGGAATACATGGTCTCGTAGTAGTCCGGGTCAACGGTCATGTTCAGGCTGAGCTTGCCATCAAACCCGCTGCCCTTGACAGCTTCCTGCACCTGGGTGTCCAGGTAGGTGAACATCTGCACGTAAATCTCATCGGCGTTGTACACGCGGAAGTCAATCTTGACCTCGCTCTCACCGTCATAGATGCCCGCGTCCACAGCCTTGTCATAGGCGGTTGCCATCAGCGCCTGGGCTTTGGCCATGTCATAGCCGGTCATGGCTTCATAGGCCTCGTCCAGGGTGGCATAGTCCTTGCCCTCGCCGAAGGTCACGCCGTAGGTGTTGACCAGGGCTTCCTTGGCCGGGTCGCTGTCACGGTAGATGGCGCCGGTGAAGGGGTTGTAGGTGTACAGGTAGTTGAGCATGCCGTAGCCGGCGGAACCGGCCGCGGTGTACGCGGTGGCGAAGTGCTCGCGGTCCAGCGCGAAGGCGAAGGCTTGGCGGAACTCATCCACCACCACCACCTGGCTGTTGGTGCCGTGGGAGAGCAGTTTCTCGTAGTCTGTGTTGAAGGTGATCTTGGTGGTAAAGCTCTGCGGCTCGTAACTGATGTACTTGCTGGAGGCATACTTTTCCATGTCCTGGGATTGCAGGCCCACGGTGTCCAGCTCGCCCGCCAGGAAAGCCAGCAGCCGGGTGGCCTGCTCGGCAATCACGGTGTAGACGATGCGGTCAGTCTGGTACTGGCCCAGGTGCCGGCCATCGCTGTAACCATACCAGGTGTCGTTGCGCTCCAGGGTGAACTGCTTGTCTAGCTCAAAGTAGGTCAGCTTGTAGGGGCCATAGCCCATGGTTTTTTCAATGGTGGTCTGGTAGTCGGTGGTGACGCTGGCAGCCTCTTCCTCAGTGGCCACCTCGGCGCCATCCGCGTCAAAGAACTTTTTGCTGGCTTCATACAGGGGCTCATACACCAGCCAGTTACTGGACATGTTGTAGGGCATGTAGAAGCTGGCTTCCTCAACCTTCTTCTCCAGGATGATGTCGATGGTATAATCGTCCACCTTTTTCAGGCCCACCTCATCCCAGGTGGCGCCGGACATGATGGCGGAAGTGGCCATGTACTCGCCCGCGTAGCTGTTGTACTGGGCGCCGGGGGCCAGGTAGGTGTCAAAGATGTATTTGCCGGATACCCAGGCCTCGTCCGCTTCCTCATCCTCAACGGCCAGGTCGCGGTAGAGGGTTTCATCGGTGATGCTGACATACTTGGGCGCCTCGTTGCCCTCAGCGTCCAGCGCGCCGGCCATGCCCCAGAACTCGTGGATATCAATGAACAGATCCTTGCCCGCTTCCTGCGCCGCTTCTACGGTTTCCTCACCCAGCTTGGTGTAGGCAACCTGGCCGGCATACAGGTAATTCTTGGCGTTCACGATGGAGAAATCACCATCGTAGAAGGAGTCCGCCCGGCGGTTGAGCATCTTGGGGTTCAGCTGCTGCTGCATGGAGTAGATGTAGTTGTCCGCGGTGATTTTCTCACCGTTCTCCCACACAGCGTTCTGGTTGAGCGCGATACGCCAGGCCTTGGCTGTCTCACCTTCCTCAACGCCCAGTTGCCCAACATATTCGCTCGTTACGTCGACCGGCAGCTCCGCGGCCATTTCCGGCATCACAGAGTAGCCGTCCTTGGCAGTGTTGAGCTTGTAGGCATAAAAACCTGTGGTGATGTAGTCCAGGATGATGCTGTCATCGCTGGTCTCCCAGGTGTGGGGGTTCCAGTCCAGGCCGCCGCCCATGGCGGTCAGCGCGGTGTTGTAGGTGTAGAACTTCTCATCCGTGTAGTCCTTGCCCTCTTCACCGGCATAGATGTCCGTGGTTACCTGGCCGCCGGACTCACCTTCGCTGAAGGTGACGGCAACCTCGCCGCCATCAAAGGCGCGGGCGCCGGGGTCGTAGGTTTCCGCTGGGGTGAACGCCTCCGCCAGGGCGGAGAAGGCGGACATCACCAGCGCGAACGCCACAAGCAATGTGAGCAGTTTCTTCATCTGGGTTTCCTCCTGTTTATAATATCCCTTCCGAGTTTTGGGTTTCATTGATTATACAGGATAAGTACACGGTTTGCAAACGACACAGGCTGCAAAAATCACCCATTGAAACCAAAAGATGGATGCCCTGGTGCAACGGGGCGAACATCGTTTCAGGTTGCCAGTTGTCCTGATGCATGTCCTGAGCTTTCACTTCTAACAACCCTTGGTGTGGGGTTGTTCTTGCTGATTCTGGCACAGCAAAGCCGGTTTAAGATTGTAAGCGTTGCGGTTTTGTTCCACAAAACACCCTGACCATAACCGCACCTCATGAGTTGTTAGAGTTGCTTCATTTGATTCATTCATGCTGTGTTTTACCATTTAATCCTGAAGCCCACAAAAACGGCGCATCTCGCGGGGCAAAAGGCTTGACAACCCACCCTGGCTTTAGTAAGATAGGCCTCGCCGCTCAACACGGCAACCTTCGGGGTGTAGCGCAGCCTGGTAGCGCACGTGCTTTGGGAGCATGGGGCCGGGGGTTCAAATCCCTTCACCCCGACCATTTTCGGGTGAGAGGGTCAGTGTGGCCCCGTGGTCAAGTGGTTAAGACACCGCCCTTTCACGGCGGTAACAGGGGTTCGAACCCCCTCGGGGTCACCATTTCTTCACGCTGCAGGGGCAGCAACGGGCCTTTAGCTCAGTTGGTCAGAGCGGCCGGCTCATAACCGGTTGGTCCGGGGTTCAAGTCCCTGAAGGCCCACCATTCCGCCTGGCCCGGTAGTTCAGTTGGTTAGAATGCCAGCCTGTCACGCTGGAGGTCGAGGGTTCGAGCCCCTTCCGGGTCGCCATTTTCTGCTGTTGGGCCTGTGCTGGTGTAGCTCAATTGGCAGAGCAGCTGATTTGTAATCAGCAGGTTGCGGGTTCAAGTCCCTTCACCAGCTCCACAAGGATGAGTTCCCGAGTGGCCAAAGGGAGCAGACTGTAAATCTGCCGTCACAGACTTCGGTGGTTCGAATCCACCCTCATCCACCACCAAGCGGCATTCCATCACCGGAATGCCGCTTTTCCGTATCAGATTTCCCGGGCGTGTCCGGGGGAGGAGGCTTCCATGAAGGGGTTTACCATCGCCATGGTGCAGATGAGGGTCATTCCTGGCGCGCCGGAGGTCAACCTGCGCCAGGCCGCGGACCTGATTGCCCAGTCGGCCCGTGAAGGGGCCAGCCTGGCCCTGCTGCCAGAGGCCCTGGACCTGGGCTGGACCAGCCCCGGCGCCGCCTCGCTCACAGGCAAGCGCAGCAAGGCCAGCCTGAAGACGCTGCGGGAAGCCGCCCGGGCAAACAACATCTGGGTTGTAGCCGGACTGACCCAGCGCAAGGGCGGCCGGGTGTACAACACCGCTGTTCTGATTTCAGACAAAGGCAGCCTGGTTGGCCGCCACCGGAAAATCAGCCTGGTCCAGGGGGTGGAGGATTCCCTGTACACCCCCGGCAGCCGCCTAGAGGTGTATGACACCCTCTTTGGCCGTCTGGCCATCCCGGTGTGCGCGGACAACCTGATGCCCAGCATCGCCCTGGGCGAGGCGCTGGGCCTGATGGGCGCGGACCTGCTGCTGTCCCCCTGCAGCTGGGCGGTGCCGCCGGAGCGGCTGGGGCAGCCCTATGGCCAGGAATGGTATGAGCCCTACGCCCACTTGAGCCGGCGCTTCAACATGACCGTAATCGGCGTGAGCAACGTGGGGGAGGTAGCAGGCGGTGCCTGGAATGGCTGGTTGGCCATCGGCAACTCCATCGCCATGGGACCGGGCGGGCAGGTGCTGAAGGTGATGCCCTACGGGCCGGATGCCCAGGACATCGCGCTGCTTGACCTGTAGCGGTCACAGGCTGTTCCACAGGCACATCACCGCGTAGCTGCGCCAGGGCCGCCAGGCTTCAGACAGCCTGCGCAGTTCCCTGGCACTCATGCCCGGCAGCGCCTGTTTCACGCCGGCGTCAGTATCCAGAAAAGCATCAGCATAGCCCATGGTGCGCATGGCGATGTACTGCGCTGTCCACCCCCCGATGCCGCGGATGGCGCGCAGTTTGTCCATCTCCAAAATGGGATTGGCTTGCGGGGTCAGGCTCAGCTCACCATGGTGCAACCCGCGCGCGATGGAGAGGATGCATTGGGCGCGCGCCGAGATGATGCCCAGGCGGCCCAGCTGATTCTGGGCAGATTCCCCCAGGGCCAGCAAATCAAGGGGTTCGGGGAAAGCATGTGTCAAGCCTTCGGGGGTGCCAGCCAGCGGCCTGCCAAGAAGGGTCACCAGGCGACCCGCCAGCGTGCTGGCAGCCTTCACGGTCACCTGCTGGCCCAGCACAGCCCGGGTGGCCGTCTCAAAGGGCGTGAAGCAGCCAGGCAGGCGGATGCCGGGCACAAACAAGCCGGGCCTGCAGGCGTTCATGGCTTCCAGGGTGCGGGCGGGGCCGGCCGGGTCAAGGTCCAGGTCGAACAAGCGGCGAATTCCGTCGCGCACCTGCGGCAGGGCAGGGGCCAGGGACCTGCTCAGCGCCAGCGCCAGCCAGGGTCGCCCCTCCTGGTGGCTGACTGTGAGCCAGCCGCTGCACACCTGGTTGTCAGCGAGCCGGAAACTGGCAGTGCGCATATAACTGCCATCCTGCACCATTTCCACGCCGGGGATGGCGCGCCCGGCCAGGAAGCCCAGGATCCCATCCCAAGGCAAGGGCGGAATGAAAGGCAGCCGGACGACCGGCATCAAGTCGTGTCGCATGCCATCAGAATACCACAATGAAAGCCCTTGAAGCGGACGGTTTGCCCCATCAATGCCATGGAACCGCTGCCGCCCGTCCCCGGCGGTACAGCCGGAGCCATCCATGCTATAATGAACAAAACCGATCAGGAGGTCTGTATGATTTTTGACCAGCTCCCTGACAACTACGTGCAGCCGGACAACTTTCGCGCCATCATTGAAATCTCCAAGGGAAGCAAAACCAAATACGAGGTCGACAAGCAGACCGGGCTGCTGCGGCTGGACCGCATCCTGTACACCTCCACCCATTACCCGGCCAACTATGGCTTCATCCCGCGCACCCTGTCCAACGACGGTGATCACCTGGACGTGCTGGTGCTGTGCACCGAGCCGCTGGTGCCCTTGTGCTCGGTGGCGGTCTACCCCATCGGCGTGCTCATTATGCTTGACCAGGGCAAGCGGGACGAGAAGATCATCGCCATCCCGTTCGGTGAACCACAGATGAACACCTGGAAGGATTTAAGCGACCTGCCGCCGCACACCTTCGCTGAAATCCAGCATTTCTTCTCGGTCTACAAACAGCTGGAGCACAAACCCACCGCCACCGAGGCCTTTTATGGCGCAAAGGAGGCACAGCAGACAGTGGCTGAGTGCATGGAGGCTTACAGGCGTGCCCAGGTCAGCGCCGATGAACCCCACAGCTGATCAAGGCGCGGGATTTCCAAAAAGGTAGGTTGTAAAATGAATTGCCGCAGGAGGACAAAAAGAGGCTCATTCCTTGCGTAGCTCAGTTACACTGAAGTTGCTGAAAATCAAAGCAACAGAGGTGGCAAGGAATGAACCCAGATAATCAT
>JAAYEI010000059.1 GCA_012728815.1 Clostridiales bacterium | reverse complement strand
TCCAGGGCGCGCAGCAGCAGGGCCGCATGGGACAGATTATACACGGCGTCCTGCAGGCTGACAAGCGGGCGCAGGGCGGCGCGGGCCTGGCTGGTGGACAGCTCAAAGTCCGGAACCAGCAGGAGAAAGCGCAGGTCCGGATGCACCGGCGCGGGCAGCGACAGCACCTGCCCCTCCGCCACCAGCGACACGCGCAGCCCGCCGTACAGGGCCGGGGCGGCGTTGTCCGGGTGGCCCTCCAGGGCGGTGGCCAGGGCCAGTTGCTCCTCCAGGGTCAGCCCCAGGTGATGCAGGGCGTTGGCCGCCTGGATGCCCGCCACCACGCAGGCGGCGCTGCTGCCCAGGCCCCGGGCGGTGGGGATGTCCGACTGGATGTGCAGGCGCAGGCCGCCTGGCGCCAGATTGCGATGGGCCAGCGCGGCCGTGTAAGCCCGGTAGACCAGGTTGTCCTGGTTGGCGTAGGCCGCCGGGCAGCCGGTGATGGCCAGGCCGCCGTGATGCAAAGCCACATCAAAGCGGGCATACAGGCCCAGCGCCAGCCCCAGGCTGTCCAGCCCCGGGCCCAGGTTGGCGCTGGTGGCCGGCACAGTCACGCGGATCATGTGGCCACCCGTCCCATGGCGTCCGCCACCAGGGCAGCGCTGTCAATCACCCTTTCCTCCATCCCCCAGTCCGCCTCCAGGCCACTGAGCGCCGCGGGCACCGGCATGCCGCTGGCCCGCGCCAGCGCGCTGAGCAGGGCCCGGCCATCCCCCGGCACCGGCTGGCCCAAGGCGCGCAGGGCCGCCTCCGGGAACTTGAAGGGCGAGGCAGTGGCCAGCACCACCCGGGGGCGGCAAGACGGCGGCTGGGCCTGGGCGGCCAGCCAGGCGGCCGCGGTGTGCGGGTCCAGGAGGTAGCCATGCCGCTGATGCACCCGGCGCATGGCGTCCAGCGCCTGGGCATCGTTGCTGGCGTGCGCTGAAAAATGGCGCTGGATAAAGGCCAGGGTGTCCGCATCCACCCGGTAGTGGCCCTGGCTGCGCAGCTGGTCCATCCAGCCCTTTACCCGCCCTGCATCCCGACCGCAGGCCTCGTACAGCAAGCGCTCCAGGTTGCTGGACACCAGGATGTCCATGGAGGGGGACAGCGTGCGCTTCAGCGCGCGGCGGCGGTCATAGACCCCTGTCTGGATGAAATCGGCCAGCACCCGGTTGGCGTTGCAGGCCACCGTGAGCCGCCCCACCGGCAGCCCCAGGCCCCTGGCCAGAAAGCCGGCGTACACATCCCCGAAGTTGCCGGTGGGCACGATGAAATCCACCAGCTGGCCGCTTTGGAGGCAGCCTTCCCGCAGCAGCTGGCGGATGGCCGCGACATAGTACACCACCTGGGGCACCAGGCGGCCGATGTTGATGGAGTTGGCGCTGGTCAGCCGCAGGCCGCGGGGCAGCAGCTCTGCCGGCTGCGCAAGCGCCGCCTTGACCCCCGCCTGGGCCTGGTCAAAATCGCCCCGGATGGCCACCGCGCGGGAACCGCCCTGACCCAGCGCCAGCAGCTGGGCGCGCTGCACCGGGCTGACCCCCTCAACGGGGTAGTAAACCAGGGTGGTAAAGCCCGGAAGCCCGGCAAAACCCCGCAAGGCCGCGGGGCCGGTGTCCCCGCTGGTGGCCACCAGCACAGCGTAGCGGCCACCTGGGTCCAACTGACCGCGCGCCAGCGCCATCAGCCGGGGCAGCGCCTGCAGGGCCAGGTCCTTGAAGGCGGCGGTGGGCCCGTGGAAGAGCTCCAGCACCCGGTTTTCCCCCACGCTTACCAGCGGGGTGATGTCCGGGTGGTCAAACTGCGGGCCATAGGCCACGCGCGCGAGCCCTTCCAGCGCCTCTCCGGGCAGGCCGGGCAGCAGCCGGGTGAACAGCCGGCCGGCCAGACCGGCGTAATCCAGGGTGGAGGTGAGCAAATCCGCGCAGTTGGGCAGGACATCCGGCAGGTAAAGCCCGCCGTCAGGCGCCGTGCCCCGCAGCAGGGCTTCCGCCGCGCTGACCGACCCGGCCCCCCGTGTGCTGTGGTAGAACATGGCGCATCCCCATTCGTTTGATCCGCTGGCTTGCCGCAAGTATATAAGGGTGCCTGGCGCCGGTCAACCGCCCGGGCGGCCGGCGCCAGAGGGGCCGGCGTGTACAAAGGGGACGGCCTGGCGTACAATCACCACATCGCGTCCGCCCTGCCCGTTTCCCACGGCCCCCGCGCCATCACCGGAAGGAGTGAAAGCGACATGCGCCGCATCTGCCTGATCTGGCTGGCCGCCCTGCTGATGTTGCCGGGCGCTCCGCCTGCCGCCGCGCAGGACATCCGCCCGGTAGAGGCCCAGGGCCCGCCCTCCTTCACCGCCTACCCGGCCCTGGACGCGGCTGGCTTCCTGGCGCTGGAATGGCCGGAACCGGAGTTTGTGCACGCGGATGAAGAAGCCGGTTACTGGCTGTATTTGTCCAGCAATCTGCGGGTGGAAATATCCCGCTACACCGGCAGCCTGGACAGGCGGGCGCTGGTGTGGTTCATGGCCGACATCCATTTCCGGGAGGGGCAGGCCTTCCGGGCTTACCCCGCCAACCCCAAGAACCCCGCCCGGGCCCAGGCGCGCCCGGCGCGGATTGCCCGGGACAACCAGGTGGTCTACGCCCAGAACGGCGACCTGTTCAGCTACCGGGTGTACAACAAGCTGAAAACCGGGCTGATCATCCGGGATGGCAGGCTGCTGTACCAGGACACCTTCACCAAGCCGCGCGCCGCCATCCCGCCGCTGGACGAGCTGGCCCTCTACCCTGACGGGCGCGTGGAGATGCGCACCCCGGGCATCCTCAGCGCCCAGGACTACCTGGACCTTGGCGCTCGGGACGTGCTGGCCTTTGGCCCCATCCTGTTCAAGGACCGGGTGAAGGACGACCGCCTTGGCATCTCCTTCACCCACCGCGAGCCGCGCAGCGCCCTGGGGGTGGTGGGGCCCAGCCACCTGGTGGGCATCCTGGTGGAGGGGCGCAACAAGCGCAGCGCCGGGGCCAACCTGCAGTTTGTGGCCGACCGGCTGCTGGAGTGGGGCTGTGTGGAAGCCTTCACCCTGGATGGCGGGCAGACCGCCGCCATGGTCTTCATGGGCCAGGAGGTGATGGATCCGGGCATCTACCACGGCTTCCAACAGGCGCGCAAGCAGCAGGACATCATCGGCATCGGGGTGTCGCACCTGGTGGCGCCCTGACGCCTTCCATCTATATCACCTGGTGTTTTTCCAATCGCAAAAGGCCCCGCTTTCGCGGGGCCTTTGCTTGGATAACCTGACTTACTTGGCGCTCTCGGCGGCCTTCTTCAGGCTGGCCAGGTAGTCGCCCACGGTCACGGTGACGGAAGCCTTCAGCTCCTCCACATCCGGAACCTGGGTATGACTTTCGTCGCGCTCGTACACCGGAATGTTGAGCACTTCTTCAACGGTCTTGCCAACAACGTACTCGCCAAAAGCGGCAATCTGCTCAAACCACTCCTTGCCAATCTCGCTGGCGCGGCGCATGCCATAGGCCTCGCCCTTCTCCAGCTTGGTCAGCAGCTCTTCAGGCAGGTCAACCGGCTTGCCTTCCAGGGAGAACTGGATTTTGCTCTGCTGCACGTCCCAGATCACGGACTGGATTTTGCCTTCGCTGTCCAGCACCAGGGAGCACACGGTGGTGTTGACCTGGGCGGCACCAGCTTTTTCAGCGGTGGCTTCGGCGACGGAACCGATGGATGTGACCATGCCCAGGCCGTGCTTGACGCCGTTGGATTCGGCGGCGACGACGGACACCAGGGACAGGGCCAGCACGAGGGCCAGGGCCAGGGACAAGAACTTCTTCATGGGGTGACCTCCTGTGTTTTCTGAATTCCGTACTTATCTTAATCAAGCCCCCCATGGGCGTCAAGCCTTTCCGGGCAAAAATGAAAAGCCGGCGGGCAGAAAATGTCCCACTTAGGCCGGAATGCCTTGTAAACCCTTGTTTTTTTGCTGCAAGCGGGCCTGACCCAAAGGTGGGACAAGCGCCGCCCTGCCCTTGAACACACCCTTGACTTGCGGGAGATGTTTCCCCTTTGTTCTTTTGCCGGCGTTGTGCCCGCCTGGCTCAAGGGGCTATAATGGGCGCGAAACAGGTGACAAAGGGGTGTGCGGATGCAAACGCTGCGGGTTCCCGCTGACCGGGAGGGTATAATCAAAGCGGTGCGCGTGCTGGCGCAGGGCGGGCTGGTGGCCTTTCCCACCGAAACCGTCTATGGGCTGGGCGCCAATGCCCTGGACAGCCAGGCGGTGCTGTCCATTTTCCGCGCCAAGGGGCGGCCGGCTGACAACCCGCTGATTGCTCATGTCAGCGGCATCGCCCAGGCGCGCGAGTACGGCCGCTGGGGCCCCCTGGCCCAGGACCTGGCCCAGGCCTTCTGGCCGGGCCCGCTCACCCTGATTGTGGAACGGCTGGACAGCATGCCCAGCCAGGTGAGCGCGGGGCTGCCCACCCTGGCGCTGCGGCTGCCCGGCCACGAGGCCGCCCGGGCGCTGATCACCGCCTGCGGCTTTCCCCTGGCCGCGCCCAGCGCCAACCGCTCCGGCCGGCCCAGCCCCACCACCGCCCAGCACGTGCTGGACGACCTGGAGGGCCTCATCCCGCTGGTTTTGGACGGAGGGCCCAGCCAGGTGGGCCTGGAATCCACCGTGGTGGATGTGACAGGCGGCCACCCCCGCATCCTGCGCCCGGGCGCGGTGACGCCGGAGATGATCGCCATGGCGGTGGGCGAGTGCCAGGTGGCTGACGCGGTCATGCGCCAGCTGGCCCCGCAGGAGGCCGCCCCCTCGCCAGGGATGCGCCACCGCCACTACGCGCCCCGGGCGCGGATGACCCTGGTGGAAGGCCCGCCGGAGGCCGCGCGCGAGCGGTTGCTGCGCCTGGCCCAGGGGCGGGATGACACCTGGGTGCTGGCGCTGGAGGGCCTGCTGCCTCGCACACCGGGGCTGCAGCTGCGCTCCCTGGGCCGGGATGCCCGGGAGGCCGCCCACCGGCTCTTTCACCTGCTGCGGGAGGCCGACCAGCAAGGGGTGCGCCAGATTTACGCCCAGACCCTGCCCCGGGACGGCCTGGGGCTGGCGGTGATGAACCGCCTGGCCCGCGCGGCCAATTTCAACACCATTCAGGCAGGCGAAACGCCTGATGAGGAACCCATGGAAAGGAAGGACTAAACGATGAAGAAACTGCTCTCCCTGATGATGGCCCTGCTGCTGGTGCTGGGCGCCGCCCTGCCCCTGGCGCTGGCTGAGGAGGAAAAGGTGCTCAACTTCTTCAGCTGGGCCACCTACATTGATGACGACACCGTCGCCCGTTTCACAGAGGAAACCGGCATCAAGGTCAATTACGCCACCTTCGCCAGCAACGAGGAAATGCTGCTGAAGATGTCCGGCCCCGGCAATGAGTATGACGTCATCCTGGCCAGTGACTACGCCATCAACACCCTGCGCAAGGACGGCCGCCTGCAGCAGCTGGACAAGGAGCTGCTGCCCAACTACCAGAACCTGGACCCGGCCTTCCTCAACCAGTACTATGACGAGAACAACGAGTACACCGTGCCCTACACCGCCGGCACCCCGCTGATTGTGGTCAACCCGGCGCTGACAGATGTGGAGATTGACGGCTACGAGGACCTGTGGAACCCGGAGCTCAAGGACAACCTGGTCATCATCGATGACGCGCGGGTGATGATCGGCATCGTGCTCAAGACCCTGGGCTTCCCCTTCAACAGCACCGATGACGAGCAGCTCCAGCAAGCCAAGGAAAAGCTGTTTGAACTGCGCCCCAACGTGCGCGCCTTCAACTATGACACCCCCCACAACGACATGATCTCCGGCGAGGTGGCCGTGGGCTTCATGTTCACCCCCTTTGTGCTGCTGGCCATGGACGCCAACCCCGAACTGCAGGTGGTCTACCCCAAGGAGGGCATGGGCTTTGGCATTGACTCCCTGGTGATCCCGGCGGATGCGCCCCATCCGGGCAACGCCCACATCCTGCTCAACTACCTGCTGGACAGCCAGGTGGCCGGCAACACCGCCGGGATGCAGTACTACCTCTCCCCGGTGGCCACCGCCTACGAGTTCATCCCCGAGTACCTGCGCGACAACCCCGCCATCCGCATCCCCGCCGAGATCCTGGGTGAAACCGACTTTGTGGTGGACGTGGGCGAGTACGAGAGCGTCTACCAGGAAATCTGGGC
>JAAYEI010000058.1 GCA_012728815.1 Clostridiales bacterium | reverse complement strand
TCTGAGGAAATCCGGGATTATGATTATTTCGCGCCTGCCAACTGGTACAAGCTCAACGAGTACGCCAAGCCCCATGTGATGGGCTTTGACCTGGACTGCGAGTACTTCTGGCGCAGGGAGGTCAACTATACCCTGCCGCTGTTCGCGGCCCAGCACAGGCAGACGGGGGAGATGGTCATGCTGTCGCGCTGGGCCAGCGACATCAAAATGCGTGACCACAACTTTGTTCAATCCGAGCACATCGTCGACAGGAAGTTCACCATCGGCAGCATCGGCATCAGCAAGCCTGAGAGCAAAACCCTCAACTACCTGTACTATGGCTTTCCGCTGAGAAAGGACATCGCCACCAAGCGCCAGGGCCTGTCCATTGACTATGTGTACCCCGGTGTTGATGGCCAGATGCCCCGGGTAGACAGGGGCTACAACATCGACTACATGATGCAGACCAAGACCATGACCAGGATGTACCATCCCCTGGAAGAGGGCTTTTCGCATTCCTACGCCATCGGCGTTGATTTTGGCCAGTATGAGGGGTTTTACGCGATGATGCGGGACGCCTGGCGCAGGGTGTACAGGCGGCTCAGGGACCCCATCTTCCCGGTGGATCAGGAATTGCAGTACCGCAACTGCATGGAGTCCCTGACCAGGCTGACCCGGCAGTATGGTGATGCCTGGGGGCTGCCCTTCTCCTGCCAGCTGCCCCAGATGGATGTGTCCAGCGTTTCCTTTCAGTTTGGCTTTGTCGGCCAGCAGCCCGGCATCGGCTACCAGCTGATTCGCTACGGCGACAAGGAAAACCGGCCGGAGTCCTACCAGAAGGGCTTGAATATCATCGAGTTTTGGGTCAGGACCGCCATGACGGAGCACGGCGCGCCGCAAAACTGCTATAACCCGACCATCGAAGGCTTTGAGCCGATGCCCTTTTGGACCCGGATGATCGCGGACGGCCTGGAGAACATCCTGGATGCCTATGTGTACCTGAAAAAGAAGGGCGAGGAAAAGCCGGCCTGGCTGGCTTTCTGCCGCAGGGCGGCGGACTGGCTGGTGCGTGTCCAGAACGCGGACGGCAGCTGGTACCGCGCCTACAACACCACGGACGGCTCCATGCGCATGGATTCCAAGGCCAACACCATCAGCGTGGTGCGCTTCCTGATCCAGTTCCACCTGGTCACAGGGGAACCCCAATACAAGGAGGCCGCGCTCCGGGCCGGGGAATGGGCCTACAACAATACCTACCGCCTGTTTGAGTACCGCGGATCCACCTGTGACAATACCGACATCACCGACAACGAGTCCGGCATCTACGCCATGTTCGGCTTCCTGTCGCTGTATGACCTGACCGGCGGACAAAAGTGGCTGGAGGCCCTGATTGGCGCGGCTGATTTCACCGAGACGTGGACCTATTGCTGGTCCTTCCCGGTCAGGGTTTTGTGGCCCAACCACCCCTTCACCAAGCACCGCATCAGCGGCCAGAGCCCGGTTACCCTGGGCGGCGGTGGCGGCGACATGTACATGGCCGCCTGCGCCTATATCTACTACCGGCTCTATGTCATCACCGGCGACGCGCACTATCGGGATTACGCCGAGTTCATCCACAACAACACGCGCCAGGCCAACGATGTCGATGGCAGCTTTGGCTACGCCTTGCCAGGCCTGTCCCACGAAGGCGGCCGCTTTGGCGAGCAGACCTTCACCAGCCACTACCACTGGTTGCCCTGGGTGACCTATGTCGAGGTTGACCCGCTGTCCCGGCTGTATGACACCTTTGGCGCCTACGACATTGCGGGCGCCGAGCGGATGAGCCCGGATGAGCGCGCAAAACGGAACCGGATCTACGATTCGTTTGTCTGATCCGGAGGTGGGCGGGACGCCAACTTTCGCGTCCAAGGAGAACGGTCAGGAAAAGGTGGTGTGCCCCGGCGGATTGAGAAGTGGGCTTGCTTGACAAGGCCCCCCCTTCCTTGCGCCCCACCCCCGCCTGTACTATACTGGCCTTGGATACACACGAACCAAAAACGGGGGCAGAATGGACAAGCTTCTATTGCGTATGGAGGGCATCAGCAAGGCATTTCCCGGCGTGCAGGCGCTGGATGAGGCCAGCTTGAACGTGTACGCGGGGGAGGTCATGGCCCTGCTGGGGGAGAACGGCGCGGGCAAGTCCACCATGATGAAGGTGCTGACCGGTGTTTATCAGAAGGACGCGGGCACCATCACCCTGGATGGCCAGGAAGTGACCTTCCACAACGCGCGCCAGGCCCAGCAGGGCGGCGTCGCCATCATCCACCAGGAGCTGAATCTGGTGCCCGGGCTGCGCGTGTATGAGAACGTCTTTTTGGGGCAGGAGCTGCGGGGCCGCCTTGGCCTGGACCGCGCCGGCATGGTGGCCCGCACCGGGGAGCTGCTGGCGCGCATGCGCGTGAAGATTGACCCCCGGCAAAGGGTGAGGGAGCTGTCCATCGCCCAGCAGCAGATGGTGGAGATTGCCAAGGCGCTGCTGCTGGATGCCCGGGTCATTGTCATGGATGAGCCCACCGACGCGCTGCCGGATGAGGAGGTGGACAGCCTCTTTTCAGTCATTGACGAGCTGCGCCAGCAGGGCAAGGCCATTGTGTACATCTCCCACCGCCTGGACGAGATCTTTCGCATCTGCGACCGGGCCACGGTGCTGCGAGACGGCCGCTTCATGGGGGAGATGCCTGTCAGCCAGCTCACCATGGATAGCCTTATCCAGATGCTGGTGGGCCGCCCGCTGGACCAGCATTTTCCCTACGCCAGCCCCAGGGCCAGCGAGGTGGCGCTGGCGGTGGATGGCCTCACCAGCCACCCGGTGAAGGACATTTCCTTCACCCTGCACACCGGCGAAGTGCTGGGCGTGACCGGCTTGGTGGGCGCCGGGCGCACCGAGCTGGCCCAGGCTTTGTTTGGCCTGCGCCCCTGGCAAGCCGGCAGCGCCACCTTGCAGGGGGCGCCCTATCACCCCAAAAGCCCGCGGGAGGCCATTGCCCGGGGCCTGTACTACATGACCGAGGACCGCAAGCGCAACGGCCTGGTGATGGGCATGGATGTGCGCGCCAACATCACCCTGTCCTCCCTGCGGGCGCTGCGGGGCCGCCTGGGGCTGGACCTGAAGCAGGAGCGCAGGCGCGTGGCCGCGTACATCGAAGACCTGCGCATCAAAACCCCCTCCATGCGCCAGCGCGCGCGCAACCTGTCCGGGGGCAACCAGCAAAAGGTGGTGCTCTCCCGCGCCCTGATGACCAGGCCCCGGGTGCTCATCCTGGATGAGCCCACCCGCGGGATTGACGTGGGTGCCAAGCAGGAGATCTACCAGCTGATTCTGGATTTGAAGGCCCAGGGCACCGCCGTCATGATGATTTCCAGCGAGATGCAGGAGGTGCTGGGCATGTCCGACCGCCTGCTGGTGCTGCACGAGGGCCGCCTGATGGGGCAAATCGCGCGCGACAGCGCCAGCCAGGAAAAGATCATGGGCCTGATCCTAGGCCCGGGCAGCGCCCAGGGCGCTGGGGAGGCAACCGCATGAAAAAGAACCGGCCGCTTGTGCTGGGCCTGCTGGCCCTTGTCCTGGGCGGGGCGCTGACAGTGGCCGCCGTGGTGGCCAGCCAGCGCTTCAGCAACGTGCTGCTGATCTCCCGGGCCACCCGGCTGTCGCTGCTGCAGCGCGAGCACGGCCAGGGGGCGCTGGCCACCCTGCTGTTCACCCACAGCTACTGGGTCATCCTGCTGGGGCTGGCCCTGCTGACGCTGGGTTTCTACCTGCTGCACCGCCACAACCTGCAAAGCGAAAGGGGCGCGCGCCTCAGCCGCCTGCTGCTCAACGACTACCGCCCGCTGGTCATCCTGCTGGCGGCCACCCTGGTGTTCTCCGCGCTCAGCTCCCGCTTTCTGACTGTGGGCAACTTCACCAACATCCTCAAGCAAATCTCCCACTACGCCATCCTGGCAGCCGGCGTGTACTTTGCCATCCTGCTGGGCGGGATTGACATCTCCGTGGGCTCGGTGCTGGCCTTCTCCGGCGCCTCGGCCGCGCTGATCATCGCCCGGATGCCTGACAGCCCCTGGTCAGCCCCCCTGGCGGTGCTGGCGGCGCTGCTGGTGGGCCTGATCGGCGGCTTCTTCAACGGCTTCTTCATCGCGCGCTTCTCGCTGCAGCCCATGATCGTCACCCTGGCCTCCCTGTCCATCTTCCGCGGGGCCACCCTGGTGCTCATCGGCGGGGCCGCGGTGTCCATCGCCGGCACGCGCTACGCGGGCGCCAGCCTGTTCAACGCCCTGGGGCAGCAGACGCTGCTGGGCGGCTACCTGCCCGTGCCCATCCTCATCATGGCCGCGGTCTACCTGGTGGTGTGGTACCTGCTCAACCGCACCGCCTTTGGCCGGCACATGTACGCCATAGGCGGCAATGAGGAGGCCGCGCTGCTGTCAGGCATCAACGTGGTCAGAACCAAGCTGCTGGCCTACACCGCCAGCGGGCTGATGGCCGGCATTGCGGGTATCATCATTACAGCCAGGGTGGCCAGCGCGACCCCCACTGCCGGGCAAAGCTATGAGATGGACGCCATCGCCGCGGTGGTGATTGGCGGCACCTCCCTGCGCGGCGGCGAGGGCCGGGTGCTCTACACCATCGTGGGCGCGCTCATCATCGGCATGCTCAACAACATCCAGACGCTGGTTGGCGTGGATTCCTACTACCAGACCATCATCAAAGGCGGGGTCATCCTGCTGGCGGTGCTGCTGGACGCCCGCAGCCAGCGCAAGTAAGATCACCATCCTGCCCCTGGGGGGCTTGAACCCTGTGAACATTTGAAGGAGGAACCATCATGAGGAAACTGCTCTCCCTGCTTCTGGCCGCTGTGCTGGTGCTTGCCCTGGTGCCCGCGCTGGCCGAGGACGTCACCATCGGCGTGCTGCTGTCTGACACCTCCAACACCTTCTTTGTGACCATGCAACAGGCCATCGAGGCCAAGGCCGCCGAGCTGGGCGTGAAAACCATCGTGCTCAATGGCGCCAATGACTCCGCCCGCGACGTGACCAACATGGAAAACCTGCTGTCCGCCGGCGTTGACATCGTGCTGTACAACCCGGTGGATTCTGACGCCGCCGCCGCCGTGGCCCAGGCCGCGATTGACAAGGGCGTGCAGATCATCTCGCTGGACCGCGGTGTGAATGGCGCGGAGGTGGTCAGCCACATCGCGTCAGACAACGTCTATGGCGGGCGCATCGCCACTGAAAAGCTGATTGAGCTGCTGGGCGGCACCGGTGTGCTGGCGGAAATCCAGGGCATGGCCGGCGCCTCCGCCGCCAACGACCGCCACCAGGGCTTTGTGGAAGCTGTGGAAGCGGCCGGCGAGGGCATTGAGGTGGCCGACAGCCAGATTGGCGACTGGGACACCACCAAGGCCATGGGCATCATGGAGAACATGCTCACCGCGCGTCCGGACATCCAGGCGGTCTTCGCCGCCAACGACAACATGGCCATCGGCGCCGTGCAGGCGGCCCAGCAGGCCGGCCGCGCCGACATCATCATTATCGGCTTTGATGCCGAGCAAGTGGCGCTGGACGCCATTGAGGAAGGCACCATGTACGGCACCATCCAGCAGCAGCCCGCCCTCATGGGTGAGCTGGGCGTGGAGACCGCCGTCAAGTACCTGAACGGCGAAATGGTGGAGCCCTTCATCGGCGCGCCCGTCGCCCTGATTGTCAAAGAAGCGGAATAAACCTACGCGCAACGCGCTGAAGGACCAACCCCGCCCGCCGGTTCGCCCGGCGGGCGGCTTGCTTTGTGGCGCGCCTGCCCGCCAGGTGGCCACAGGCGTGGTATAATCCGGGTGAAAACAACCTGAAACCGACATGGAACAGACAGGAGGTACCCGATGTACAAGCCCAGCCGCGCCCTGACCATCCTGCTGGCCCTGCTGCTGGCCTTCAGCCTGGCCGCCCCCGCGGCCCAGGCCCAGGCGCCCACCCTGCGCGTGCACTACCAGAATGAGGACAACCGCTATGAGGACCTGGGGCTGTGGTTCTGGGGCGACGTGGTGACCCCCTCGGAGCAGACCGGCTCCTGGCCGGGCGGGCGCACCGTCTTTGCCCCGGAGAACATCCAGCCCGAGGGCGCCTACCTGGACATCGCGCTGGAGGACAGCGCCGCCCAGGTGGGCGTGCTGGTGATTGACGCCACCGGCTTCAAGCTGACCCCGGAGGACCTGCTGATTGACCTGCCCGGCCCCCAGATGCGGGAGGTCTGGATCAACAACGACCTGGAGGTCTTCTATGAAAACCCCCGGGACATTCCGGCGGGCCACCTGCGCGTGCGCTACCTGAGCGCCGATGGGGGATATGAGGGCATGGGGGTGTGGTTCTGGCGCGATGTGGCGACCCCCTCGGAGCAGACCGGCCCCTGGCCCGCGGGTGCCACGCCCATGACGGCGCAGGAGGGGCCCCTGGGCGCCTATGTGGACATCGCGCTGGCGCCGGATGCGCGGGAGGTGGGCTTCCTCTTTGTCAACCGCGACACCGGCGAGCAGACGGCGGATTACCTGTTCTCCCTGGATGACGGCACCCGGGTGGTCTACCTGCAGGAGGGCGATGACGCCATCCGCCTGAGCCCCTATGCGCCGTCGGAACCTGTGGAAGCCGGCTTCATCCCCTGGCAGCAGATGGATGCGCTGTACGCCACCGACAGCCCGCTGGGGGCCACCCTGCACCCGGATGGCAGCGCCACCCTACGCCTCTGGGCGCCCACCGCCGACCAGGTGGAGGTGCTGCTGTCCCTGCCTTTGCATTCCAGCCTCATCCTGCCAGACCCCTTCCCCATGGCCCTGAATGCTGACCATGTGTGGGAGATCACCCTGGACGAGGGCCTCACCGGGCTGGCCAGCCACCGGGGCCTGTTCTACCAATTCCGCGTCATCCGGGGGGAGGACAGCCGCCTGGTGCTGGACCCCTACGCCCAGAGCCTGGCCGCCTGGGACAGCACGGCCGGGGAGGTGGTGCCAAAGGCGGCCATCATCGACGCGGCCGCCATCGGCCCGCAGCTGGACTATGCAGACATTCCGGGCTTTGTTGACCGGGAAGACGCCATCATCTACGAGGTGCACATCCGGGACTTCACCAGCAGCCCGGCCATCGCGGACGAGCTGGCGGCTCCCTTTGGCACCTTCGCCGCCTTCATTGAGCGGCTGGACTATCTCCGCGACCTGGGCGTCACCCACATCCAGCTGCTGCCGGTCAACAGCTTCTACCACGTCAACGAGTTTGACCGGGAACGCTCCCTGGAATACGCCGCTGAGAACCAGAACTACAACTGGGGCTATGACCCGATGTCCTATTTCGCCCTGAGCGGCATGTACGCCACCGACCCGATGAACCCGGAAACCCGGGTCAAGGAGTTCAAGCAGCTGGTGGACGAGATCCACAGCCGGGGCATGGGGGTCATCCTGGATGTGGTGTACAACCACACGGCCCGGATCGAGCTGCTGGAGGACATCCAGCCCAACTACTACTACTTCATGGACCGCAACGGCCGCCCCAAGGGCAGCTTTGGCGGGGGCCAGGTGGGCAGCACCCACCTGATGACCAGGCGGCTGATCATCGATTCATTGGCCTATCTCAGCGACACCTACAAGGTGGACGGGTTCCGGTTTGACATGATGGGCAGCCTGGACCTGGACACCATCACCCAGGGCTATGAGCGGGTGTCCGCCCTGAACCCCAACACCCTGTGGCTGGGGGAGGGCTGGCGCACCTTCAACGGTGACGCGGGGGAGAGCGTCACCCCGGCCGACCAGGACGCCATGGACCGCACGGACGCGGTGGCGGTGTTTTCAGACGAGGTGCGCAACGAGCTGAAGTCCGGCTTTGGCATGGAGGGCCAGCCCCGCTTCCTGACCGGCGGCAGGCGGCCCATCAGCCTGCTGTTCAACAACATCAGGGCGCAGCCCGGCAACGTGCGCGGGGATGATCCGGGGGACATCGTGCAGTACATCGAGGCCCACGACAACCTGACCCTGCACGACGTGATAGCCCTGTCCATCAAGAAGGACCCGAAGGATCACCAGGAGGAAATCCTGCGCCGCCAGCGGCTGGGCAACGCCCTGCTGCTCACCCACCAGGGCCTCATCTTCCTGCACGCTGGGCAGGAGTATGGCCGCACCAAGCAGTTTTTGCACCCGGACTACATCACCCGGGTGGACACGCCCCCGGCCAAGTCCACCTTCATGGCTGATGAAAGCGGCGCGCCCTTTGAGTACCCCTACTTCATCCACGATTCCTATGATGCTTCCGACGCCGTCAACGCCTTTGACTGGGAGAAGGCCTTAAACAGCCCGCAGCACAGGCTCACTCTGGACTACACCCGCGGGCTGATTGCCCTGCGCAAATCCACCGATGCCTTCAGCTACGCGAATTTGGCCGAGGTGGAGGAGCTGGTGCAAAGCATCCTCAGCCCCTCCATTGAAACGGTGGACCTGCTGCTGGCCTTCGCCGCCACCTCCATGCAAACCGGGGACACCTACCTGGTGGCCATCAACGCGGACGCCCAGCCCCGCACCCTGGATTTGACGGATTACGCCTTTGACCTGGGCCGGCTGGAGGTGCTGGTGGATGGCCAACAGGCGGGCACCCAGGCCATCGCGGCGCCGGTGGACGTGACGCTGCTGCCCGCGCAGGCAAATGACTGGCTCCTGGGCGCGCTGGAAATCCAGCCCCTCACCGCGGTGGTGATCCGGGCCTGGGAGTAAACCAACCATCAAGTCAGATGTGTCCGCGGGCACTTTGTCAGCCAGCGGGGACATCCTTCTGTCCGCACCGGGTTTGGCTGTTCCGTGGCCCGCGCGGCAGACGCTGGCCAAGCGCAGCCTCCAGGTGAACCCGCGGGAAGGGCAGGGCTTTTTCCGCAGCCTGGCGCTGCGGGCCCCTGCCTGCCGCAGACGTCGAAGCGCAACAAAAAACGGCGGTTCACACCGCCGGGTTCAACGGGGATAGCCCAAAGTGCCGCTGCCAACCGTTTTTTCACCCGCTATGTTCAGCAGGTAGGCGTCCTGCAACTTCACTCAGCCTTCCCCATCGCGTGAACGGGGGCCTGGCATCATGCCGCTGACCCGGATGCCCTAAGGTAAGATGTGGGTAAAAACAGTCAACTGGCGCACACTTCAGGGGGTATCCCTGCTACCTCATTCTATTCGCAAGGCTTTTGCTTGTCAAGCAAAAGGCGCGAAAATCCCGCCCAAACCTGTGGGAACCGGCGTGAATGCGAACAAAAAACACCGGAACCAGCCAAGGCCCGGTGGGTTTCCGTGCGCCCGCTAGTGAACCGGCATCAGCCGTAGGTCACTTTGAGCATAAAGGGGTTGCCCCAGATGTAGTAGCTGACCTGCACGTCCCGCACCGCGTGGGCGTCCTTTCTGGTGAGCAGGTAGCAGGTCAGGGTGAGCTGCTGCCCGGGCGGCAGGTCAATGGACAGGTTCACATCCTGCCCCCGGGCTTCCTGCTGGGAATAGCACAGGATGTCCCCGCGCTGGGGCCGCACCACCGCCTCCAGCATCCGCGCGCGCACCAGGCCGCGGTTGCGGAAGGTCAGGGTGTACTCCAGGATTTTGTAGTCCTCCGCCCCGCCGCTGAGCGCCTCGCCATAGACCACGCCGCGCACCGCCTCATGCGCCAGCTGGTCGCGCAGGCGCTCAAAGCGGGCACGGTACTCGCTTTGGGGCAGCTCCCGCGCGCCGTTCACCGACACCTCAAGCCGGGCGCCGGCAAAGCCCCACAGGGTGACGGCGCCTGTGGCCAGGGCCAGGAGCAGGGCAATCAGGGCGGCTTTTTTCATCGGTTCAGCAGGATTTCGTTCATCTTCTGGATCATCTCGCTGTCCTTCAGGCGGAACTGGATCTCCACCCGCCGGCTGGCGTCCATGTTCTCCCGGCCATCGGGGAAGAAGATGCGGTCGGCGTAGCTGCGCCCCTTGGCGGTGAGGATGGTCTGCAGCTTCTGCCGCTGGGCGGCTGAAAGCCCCGGCATCTCCAGCATGTAGGTGGCCACGCCCAGCGCGCGGTCCTGGGAGAGCTGCAGGTTGAACAGGTAGCTGCCCTTGGAGTCGGTGTGGCCCTCAATGATAATTTCGGCTACATAGTCGTTATACTCCGGGCGCAGCAGCACGCTCAGGTACACCGGGATCAGCCGGGAGAGCTGGGCCTGCCCGGCGGGCAGCAGTACGTCCCCGCCGCTGGTGAACAGCAGGCTGCTGTCCAGCATGATGTCGCCGGTGTCCTCGTTCACCTTCACGTTCAGGTTGTTTTGTGCGAAAGCCTGGCTCAAATCCTGGATAATCTGCGTGCGCACGCCCAGCAGGTCGTCAATCTGGCGCTGCTGCTGGTTCATGGCCAGCTGCATCTGGTTTAAGGACAGCTCCTGGGCCTGCAGCTGCAACTGCAGCAGGGCCTGCTCATCCTCCCGGGTTTTGAGCGCGGTCTGCGCGGCATGCAGCTCGTCCTCCTGCTGCTGCAGCTGGATCTGGATGCTGGCGACCTCCTCCTCCTTGCCCATCAGCTCGGCCTGGGCGGTGCGCAGGTCCTCCTCCTTCTGCACCAGGGAAATCTGCACCCGGTCCAGCTCCGCCTGCTGGGTTTCCAGCTCCCGCGTTTTGATGTCCAGCACCGTGTAGTACTGGTAGATGCTCACCATCAGCGCCAGGATGAACACCAGCAGGAGGCTGGACAGCATGTCCGAAAAGGAAATCCAGTGGCTGCCATCGCCACGGGCGACCATGCGCCGCTTCAGGCTGACCGCGCGCATCAGGCGCCCTCCGCCATCTGCTCGGCCGCGCGGGTGGCGCGGTTAAGGGCCTGGGTCATGTCGCTTAAGGCAGTCTGCACCCGGGCGAACTGCTTCAGGTCCAGCGCCCCGGCCTGCCCGGCGCTCAGCGCCTGGCCCAGGTCGCTGACCATCTTCTGGGTCACGTCGTTCATGTTTTCCTCAAACAGCCCCAGGGTGCGCGCCAGGCCGGCGGAGATGTTCTCCACAAAGCTGCCGTAGCTTTCCTGCAGCAGCTTGCCCGAGCGGCTCATCTCGTTGGCGATTTCGTGCGCCCTGTCAGAAGCCGCGTCAGACTGCTTCTCCACCGCCTCCAGCACCCGCCCGGACCAGCTGGCGTACTGCTCCATCATGCGCCCCAGGTCGGCCTGGGCGTCCACCAGCGCTTGGTAGCGCTCGTTTTGCACCTTCAGGTCCCGGTGCAGGTCGCCCAGGATGCCGGCGGTCTGCTCGGACAGCTGGGCGGAGGCTGTCTGGGCGCTGCCCAGCTGCGCCACATAGCCGTCAAAGCGCTCCATGACCGCTTCGTTGACCTGGTCCGTCTGGCGGATGCTGGCCAGGATGGTGTCCGCCGCCGCCATGGTGGCGCTGAGGGACTCATGGCTGACCGCCTGGGACTGGTTGATCTGCGACAGGGTCTGGCCCAGCTGCAGGAACTGGCCGCTGAGCACGCCGTTCATCTGTTCCACAAACTGGTTGACCACGTGGTTGAGGCCTTCCACCTGGGCCTGGGTCTCTGACAGGATGAAGTGGTTCATGCTTTGGGCGATGGGCGCGAAGGAGCGCTCCATGGCCTGGCCGATGCCGCTTTCCAGGCGCTGGTTGACCTCGTGGAAGGCGCCGGAGAGGAAGGCGGCCTGGTCTTCCATGTAGCAGGTCTGGCGCACCGGCTCATCCAGCGGCCTGCTCATCACCACATCGGTGAAGGCCTGGTTGAAATCGTCCATGGCGCTGGTGGCGGCCCCCTGGGCCGCGCGGAAAGCGATGTTGAACAGCAGCGAGCCCAGCAGCCCCGCGATGGAGGTGCCATAGGCGAAGGTCATGCCGGAAATCATGGTGTGGATGGAGGTGACGGTGTTGCCCGCGCTGCTCAGGTCCAGGCTGCCAAGGCCCCGCATCAGCCCGATGAAGGTGCCCAGAATGCCCAGGCTGGTCAGCAGCCCGGGGATGACCTCGGCCAGCTGGAAGCGCGCGGCCTCCACCAGCGTGGTCTGGTCGTTGATGTAGTCCTCCACATCGCAGCTAAGCCCGCGCAGGTCCAGCTGCTCGGCATTCACCAAAAAGCGGGCCCACTGCTTCTGCATGCTCTTGCCCAGAAACAGGCTGTCCTGCCAGTCAGGCCGTCCGGCCTCGCCCGGCTTGAACACCGCCAGGTTGTGGATGCCCCTGCGGAAGGCCCGCGCCGCGCGCCGCAGCGGCAGCACACACTTGCTGATGCCCGCCAGGAAGCTGATCAGCACCGCGCCGTAGACCAGCAGGTCAATCACCCTGAAGGACAGGGTGCCCAGAAACTCGTTCACGCAATCACCGCCTTTGTGACCCACATTGTAACTTTTATTTATTAATATTGCAACAATTCTGTGATGAAACAATCACATCTTCAGCGGGGCGGGGCGGGGAAGGGGCTGTGGTCGCCCCCGCCGCCCCGCTGTCGGGGCGCGGGAGGCATTTTGGCCAGGCAAACGGGGCTGTCCGTGACAGCCCCCTTCAAGCCCATAAAAATCCGGTTATTTCGCGTTGTCCGCGGCCTTCTGCAGCGCGGCCAGGTAGCCGCCGATGCTGACGGTGACAGAGCCCTTCAGCTCCTCCACGTCATGATGCCCGGGGTCGCCTTCCACGGTCTGGATGTTGAGCACCTCATCCACGGTCTTGCCCACGCACCAGGCGGCGAAGGCCTCAATCTGCTCGTTCCATTCCTTGCCGATTTCGCTGGCGCGGGCCATGCCGTAATCGGCACCCAGCTCCAGCTTGGTCTTCAGGGTTTCCGGCAGGTCCACCGGCTTGCCTTCCAGGGAGAACTGCACCTTGGTCTGCTGCATGTCCCAGGTGACGGCCTTGATGACGTCGTCCTGGTCCAGCACCAGGGCGCACACGGTGGTGTTCACCTGGGCGGTGCCGGGCTTCTCGGCGGTGGCGTCAGCCAGGGAGCCGATGTCGGTGGTGATGCCCAGGCCATACTTATCCTCAGCGGCCGCGGCGTCTTCCAGCAGGGCCAGCCTGGCCCTGTACCCGGCACGCTCGCTGTCCAACTGGGCGGTCAGCTCGGTCACCTTGGCGGTTTCAGCATCCAGCTTCTTTTGCAGCTCGCCCTTTTGCACATAGCCCACCACGGCAAGCACCGCGGCCGCAACCAGCAAAAGGACGGTCAGGGTCAACCCTTTTTTCATGGAATTTCCTCCTTGTTTTCAACGGGTACGCCGCGCATTGTAAACGCTGGACAGCCTCCTGTCAATGCATGGCGGCCTGCGGTTGCGGGTGTGCTGGCAGGCTTTTTCCCGCCTGTCAGCGGCTGGGCACGCCGGCCGCCTGTGCCGCGCGCTTCACATGGGCAAAAGCCCTTGCGTAGTCCTCAAAGCTGTCCATGTGCTCCAGCAGCACCGGGGCGTCCGCGGGCAGGTGGCGGTGCAGGCTGCTGAGCACCAGGGCAAAATCCAGCTGGCCCTGCCCGGGCTGCGCCTCGCGGATGACGGCGGTATAGCTGTGCTCCAGCATGCTGTCCTTCAGGTGGGTGCTGAGGGTGTATGGCCCCAGCTTGCTGGCGCACTCCTCAATGAACTCATGCGCGTACAGCGCCCGCCTGGGGCTGTTGATCATGTTGACAAAGTCCAGGTGCACGCCAAAGCGTGCCCGGTCGATGTCCTCTATCAGCTGCAGGTACTCATCCGGCCCATCCGGCAGCATCCAGGGCATGGGCTCCAGCGTATAGCTTGCGGTTCTGGGCGCCACGCTGTCGATGATCTGCTGTACCGTGCTCACCACCGCCTCATAGGCCTGCCGGGTGTAGTTGTCCTTGCGGGGGCCGTCCCAGACCGGCCCGGCGCTGCCGGCGATGTTCACGCAGCAGGGGATGCCATGCTCATCCGCGAAGGCCAGCTGCGCCTGCGCGTAGGCCAGCGCCTGCTTCCGGGTGGCTTCATCCCGCGCCAGCACGTTTTTCCACACCCCCGCCTCGGCCACCACCACCCCGGCCTCCCGGGTGGCCGCAAGCACCTCCAGCGCCAGATGCCTGTCCGTTTGGCTGTCCACGGGGCTTGGGATGGCCGCGAAGCCGGTTTTAAGCAGCAAGGCCTGCCATTCCTCCACTGTGCGCCAGCTGCCGATGACTGAACCGCCGATTTTCATACAGACCTCCTTATCCATTGCGGGATATGCCGATTGTCTCTTCGCTGCCAGTGTACCATGTCCGCGGTCGCAGTCAAAGCCGGGCGCGTACTGTGCCTTTCCGGTGTTTGCGCGCTGCCTGTCTGGCGCGCGGGCCTCGGCTGTGGTATCATCAGCGCTAGCATCTTCATAACAAAAGGAGGTATCCCCATGTCCACACCCTTCCTTGGCACCAATGTGGTCACCCAGATCGGCATCCTGGTGCATGACATTGAGCAGGCGGCCGCCACCTGGAGCGCCTTCCTGGGCATTGACAACCCGCGCCGCAGCGTGACCGACGCCGAGCCCCTCGCCCAGACCAAATACATGGGCCAGCCCACCCAGGCGCGCGCCAAGCTGGCCTTTTACAACGTGGGCCCCAACCTGCAAATCGAGCTGATCGAGCCGGATCACCACCCCTCCACCTGGCGGCATGACCTGGACAAAAACGGCGAGGGCTTCCACCACATCGCCTTTGTGGTCAAGGACATGAAGGGCCAGATTAAGAAGCTGGAGGCCGATGGCATGTCCCTGCTGCAGACCGGCGAGTACACCGGCGGCCGCTATGCCTATGTGGACGCCAATGACAAGCTCAAGCTCGTGCTGGAGCTGCTGG
Source organism: Clostridiales bacterium (assembly GCA_012728815.1). Taxonomy (GTDB): domain Bacteria; phylum Bacillota; class Clostridia; order Christensenellales; family Aristaeellaceae; genus UBA6115. The sequence continues at coordinate 6,399 of JAAYEI010000058.1, read as the reverse complement.
AGAACGACTGAGCCCGGCCGCTGCACCCGTGTGACACCAGCCCTGCCGGTATCTTCCAGGTACTAAATGCTTTTGGCCGGCGCCAGCACTTGAGGCGGCGCCGGCCTTGCCGTATACTGCCCGCAGGCCCCGGGTGGCGCTTTCACCCGCCCGGGCACAGGGAAGGAGGAGGCTGCCATGTTCGCGGTGCTGGTCAATGCCCTGGCTGTCATCCTGGGCAGCCTGCTGGGGCTGGCCTTTGGCCGGGGCCTCAATGAGCGCCTGACCGGCGTGGCCATGACAGGGCTTGGCCTGAGCACGCTCTACATCGGCTTTTCCGGCAGCCTCAAAGGCGAAAACGTGCTGATCACCATCGCCGCGCTGGTGGTTGGGGGCATCCTGGGCACCCTGCTGGACATTGATGGGGCGCTCATGCGGCTGGGCCAGCGCGCCCAGCGGCTCACCCGGGGGCAGCATGGCCGGGTGGCGGAGGGCTTCGTGACAGCCTCCCTGCTGTTTTGTGTGGGCGCCATGGCGGTGACCGGCTCCCTGGACGCCGGGCTGCGCGGGGACTATGCCACCCTGTACGCCAAGTCCGCGCTGGACTTCGTGGCCGCCATCCTGCTGGCCTCCACCCTGGGGCTGGGGGTGGCTTTGTCGGCGCTGCCCATTCTGGTTTACCAGGGCGGCATCGCGCTGCTGGCCGGCCTGATTGCGCCGGTGCTCTCACCCCAGGCCATCAACGAGCTGGCCTGCGCCGGCTCCCTGATCATCGTGGCCCTGGGCTTCAACCTGCTGGGGCTGGCCCGCATCAAGGTGGCCGACCTGCTGCCCGCCATCCTGCTGGCGCCTCTGTTTGCGATGGTGGCCGGGTGGTTTTGACACCCTGCTTCCCACGGCCTCTCCGCCCGGCGGGGCGGTTTTTTGTGCCTGCCTGGCGGCGCGCTGACACAGCGCGCTTTTTTATGCCCTGGTAAGCGCCGCAACCAGCGCGCCGCAGGCCCGCGCCAGGTCCGCCGGGGCCAGCCGCATCTGCAGGCCTATCCGCCCGGCGGACACCAGGATGAAGGGCAGCGCCAGCGCTGATTGGTCCAGCGCGGTGGGGTACTGCTTTTTCATGCCCAGGGGGGAACAGCCGCCGCGTTCATACCCGGTGACCGGGCGGATCTCATCGGCATGCAGCATCCGCAGCTGCTTCACCCGGAAGGCGGCCGCCGCCTTTTTCAGGTCCAGCTCATGGGGGCCGGGGACCAGGCACACATAATGGGCACCGTCGCTGCCCTGAAGCGCCAGCGTCTTGAACACCGCCTGCGGCGGCACCCGGAGCAACTCGGCCACACTCAGCGCGTCCAGGGGGCCGTGGCCACTGCCATAGGCGAGCGCCTCATAGGCAATGCCCGCCCTGTCCAGCATGCGCATGGCGTTGGTTTTTTCCTGCCTGGTCATTTACAATCCCCCCTGTCTGTTGCCCCAGTGTACCACCTGGCCTGTCCCGTCCCTGCATTTCCTGTGTTTCCAACGCCTGTCCGGTCGCCTTTCCTTGAGTTTCGCCCCGCTTATGGTATGATGGGCGCACCACAACAGCGGGCTGGCGCGGCTTCAAGGCCTGCCGCCCGCCACCACAGGGGAAAGGACGGCGGCCGGTTGTTGCGCGCGCTGGTGTTTTGTCGCGCGGGCTGACCTGGCCGGACATCACATGAACAGACAGACAAAGCAGAACATCCTCTTCAGCCTCTTCATCACGGTGCTTGGGATGATGATCAACATCTTCCACACCATGGCGGACAAGATGGCCCTGTCCCTGGGCCGCCTGGCCTCAGACGCCGGGCTGCTGATTTCCATCTACGCGCTGGGCTCCCTCATCAGCGTGGTGCTGTCCTCCACCCTGGCGGACTGGGCGGGCAAGCGCCGGGTGATTGTGGGCACCATGTCCGTCATGCTGGTGGGCTTTGTGCTGCTTTTCCTCTCCCACAGCTTCCTGCCCCTGGCGCTGGGCCTCTTCATGTTCGGCTTCGGCTTTGGGCCCTCAGAGGGCCTGGGCAGCGCGGTCCTCAGCGACGAGAACCCCAGGGACGCTTCCCGCTGGATGAACATCGCCCACTCGGGCTTTGGCCTGGGCGCCATCATCGGCCCCTTGCTGGCCGTGGCCGCCTTCCAGGCCAGCGGCTCCCACCACCTCATCTTCTTGCTCTGCGGTGTCCTGGCGCTGGTGTTCATCGCCTTTATCTCCCTCACCGCCAAGAACCCGCCCCTGGCCCACCGGGACACGCGCCAGTCGCCCCTGGCCATGTTTGACCTGCTCAGGGAACGGCGCTTTGTCTACCTGGCACTGATGATGTTCTTCTACCTGGGCTTTGAGGCCATCGCCCCTGCCTACACCAAGCAGCTCTTCCTGCAGGAGGGCAGCAGCGAGGCCTTCAGCGCGCTGATGATTTCCCTGTTCTGGGGCACCATGATCATCGGCCGCCTGATTGGTGCGCGCATGCACGGCAAGGAGTTGTCCAGCATCCGCGTCTTTTCCCTGCTGGCGGTGCTGGGCATGCTGCTGCTGCCCCTGGCGCCCAACCTGCCGCTGCGGGTGGCGGCGGTGGTGATGTTCGGCTTTGGCTGCGGGCCCACCTGGCCCATGCTGGTGGTGCTGGCCACGCGCATGTTCCCGGAGCGCAGCGGCTCGGCCATGGGCATGATGATGCTGTCCACCATGGGCGGGCTGACCGTCTTCCCCTTCCTGATTGGCACCCTGCCGGGCAACCTCACCCTCACCTTTGTGCTGGCGGCGCTGCTGGGGGTGCTGGTGATTGGCCTCTCGGCGCTGGAGGCCCGCGCGGAAGCGCGGCGGGCCCAGGCCGGCTGAGGGCGCAGGCTTTGACAGTGTGAACCACGAAAAGGAGGCTTCATGACACCCAAGCAGCGCTACTACGAGCTGGCCGCGTCCGGCATCATCAAGAACCTGGCCAAGCGCCAGATAGAGGGCTACTACTGTGCGGACAGGCAGGCTGCCGTCAAGCAGGCGCTGGCGCTGCTGCCCAAGGGGGCCAGCGTGGGCTGGGGCGGCTCCCAGACCCTGGGCCAGCTGGGGCTGATGGAGGCACTGGAAGCGGGCGGCTACGAGCTGATTGACCGCGGCACCGCCCGCACGCCGCAGGAGCAGCAAGCCATGAAGGCGCGGCTGTTCACCTGCGACGCCTTCCTGATGAGCACCAACGCCATCACCCTGGACGGCCTGCTCATCAACATCGACGCCTATGGCAGCCGCGTGGCCTACCTGTGCCACGGGCCGGGCATGGTGCTGGTTTTCGCCGGCATGAACAAGATGGCGCCTGACCTGGACGCGGGCATCAAGCGCGCGCGCAACCTGGCCGCGCCGCCCAACAACCTGCGCCTGGACACCGGCAACCCCTGCACCCACACCGGCTTTTGCAATGACTGCCTCAGCCGGGGCACCATCTGCTGCCAGTTTGTGGTCACCCGCTACAACGCCATCCCAGGCCGGCTGAAGGTCATCCTGGTGGGGGAGGAGCTGGGGTACTGAGGCTGAACGTCACCCGCAACCTTTGAGGGCCGGCTGCATTGTGGCTTGGTGCGCATTCCCGCGCGGAGCGGCTGGAGGCCACCAACCGGGCATCCATGCCCGCCTTGCTGGTACAGGTTTTCCGATGGTTTACGAGACAACAACATCAGCGCGCAACCAGGCGCTTGACATTTGGACAGCGCGATCTTGAACCAGGGCGGGTTTCTCTGCCCTGTTTTTGATTTGTGAACTGGCTCCGCAGTACCAAGCAAGGTGATTCCTTCAACAAACAGCATGCGCACATGATGGCAGCCGTGCCCGCGCAGCACCCTCACAACCGCACAAAAAAGACCCTCATGAGGGTCAGTTGCTGGCGTTCCCGTCGGGATTCGAACCCAAGGCCTTTCGCTTAGGAGGCGAACGCTCTATCCGGCTGAGCTACGGGAACAGGGCTGCTTTTACAGCGGCAGGAACATCCTAGCACAGGCGGTCAGGCTGTGCAAGAACAGGGTTGCTGTCACAGGGCAGGCCACACCGGCTGTCGGCTCCGTGCCTGAGCCCCCGATCAATTGCAGTCAGCGCAAACAATCCGGTTCTTTTGGGTCGCGGCCCCTTGCCCCGCACGGTAGAATCATCCCATGAGCATCCTTTACAACAGGCCCCAAACGGCCCGCTTCATAGCGCGGCCCAACCGCTTCATCGCCCATGTGCTGGTGGGGGATGAGGTGGTGGTTTGCCACGTCAAAAACACCGGCCGCTGCCGGGAGCTGCTGCTGCCCGGGGCCAGGGTGATCATCGCCCCGGCCCGCAATCCCCTGCGAAAAACCGCCTACGACCTCATTGCCGTTTACAAGGGGGAGATGCTGGTGAACATTGACAGCCAGGCCCCCAACGCCCTGGTGCATCGCTGTCTGAGCAGCCGGTACCCCGGTACCCAGGTGCGGCCGGAGGCCCGCATCGGCCATTCCCGTCTGGATTTCCTGGTGAACTTGCGCCCGGGGTGGGACAGCCAGGCGGGGCCTCAGCCCCCGGAGAGCCTGTTGTATGTGGAGGTGAAGGGGGTCACCCTGGAAGAGGGAGGCATCGCCCGCTTCCCGGACGCCCCACGCCCCGGGGGGCCCGGCACCTGCAGGAACTGGCCCGCCTGGCGAAGCAGGGCCACCAGGCCCTGGTGCTGTTTGTCCTCCAGTTCCGCCCCGCTGGTTTCTTTTGTCCCAACGATGCCATGGACCCGGCCTTTGGGATCGCCCTTCGGGAGGCCGCAGCCCTGGGGGTGCAGGTGGAAGCCCTGGACTGCCTGGTGGAGGAAGGCTGCCTCAGCCTGGGCAGGAGGGTGCCGGTCAGGCTGCAGGAATGCGCACCTGAGCGCCCTGACGGGGGATCAGTCAGCAGGTCTTTCCCAGCCTGCTGGCAGACCTGAACCTCCGGTTGGCAGATGCCCATGGCCTGGTGAACACCCCCACCACCCAGCTGGCCCATGCAGCCGGGTGGATGGGGTTGCCCGAAAAAGAAGGGAGAACGCCTCTTGAACCAGCCTGAATACTTGTTGCTCCTGGTGGTGCCGGCGGCGGTGGTTGCCTTCTTTGCGACCCGGCGGCAGCGCCGTCTGGCCCTTGACAAAAAACTGCGGGACAGCTGGGGCAGCGCCACGCACCTGCGCCGGGTGGACCCGGACAACATCCCCTATATCGCCTAGCAATTGATTGCAAAAGAACACTCCCGCACCCAGGTGGACGACATCACCTGGAACGACCTGGACATGGACGCCCTGTACACCCGCATCAACCAGTGCCAGAGCAACGTGGGGGAGGCCGTCCTTTACGCCATGCTCCGGGACACCGGGGTGGAGCAGGAGGTGCTGGACCGGCGGGACCGGTGGATGAAGGCCTTCGCCGCGGATGAACAGGGCCGGATGCAGGCGCAAAAGGGGCTGAGCAGGCTGGGTTTGGATCAAAACCTCAAGGCCTATGCCTATATGGCCCGGCCGGACAGCCAGGGCCCGAAGCATTCCTGGGCCTATCCCCTCCTGGCCGCCCTGCCCCTGGTGTGGGCAGCCCTGGGTTTTCTAAACCCGCTGTTTCTGTTGGGCCTGGCGCTGTCCTTCCTCCTGAACATGGTGGTGTATTACAAAACCCAGGCCCAATGGGCGCCGGCGGAAATGGCCATCCAGCACCTGTCCAGGGTGCTGTACACCGCAAGCCAACAGACCAAACACATAGTCCCCGGGATGGAAGACGGCTACGCGGAGATGGACAGCCTGTGCCGGCGGCTGCGGCCCCTCAAGCGCTGGAGCGCCCTGTTTGCCATGGGCGGGGGCGACGTCCTGGAGGCCCTCGCCGTCTACCTGCGCATCGTCTTCATGCTGGACATGATTGCCTTAACCCGCCTGTCCGCCTTCATCACCCAGAACAAACAGGAGGTGCAGGCCCTGTACCGCCTGGTGGGGGAGATGGACGCTGCCATCGCCCTGGCTTCCCTGCGCCTGTCCCTGCCCATCCACTGCGCGCCGTCCTTTCATCAGGAGCGGTCGGTTCTGGCCACGGACCTGGTGCATCCCCTCATCAAGGACCCGGTGCCCAACAGCGTTTCCTGGGCCCGCAACGCCCTCGTTACCGGCTCCAACGCCTCGGGGAAGTCCACCTTCATCAAGGCCCTGGCCCTCAGTGCCATCTGCGGCCAAAGCCTGGGCATCTGCTTTGCCCGGGCGTTTGTGATGCCCAGGGCCCAGGTGATGAGTTCCATGGCCCTCCGGGACCAGGTGCTTTCCGGGGAAAGCTATTTCGGGCCTGCTGAATAACCCTCAACACGTTGAAAACACTGGATAAATCGCGTGATTTATGGTATACTGAACACATAAAAAGCCAGTCAAAATAAGGCGTTTGGGGTGTCAGATGTACAGAAAACGTGAC
>JAAYEI010000057.1 GCA_012728815.1 Clostridiales bacterium | reverse complement strand
TCAGTCCTTCAGCCCCGTGGAGCTGATGGATTCAATGAAGTACCGCTGCGCGAACAGGTAGATGGCCAGCAGCGGGGCAATCACAATCAGCACGCCGGTTGAGATGATCTGCATGATGTAGCCCACCGGCGGCGAGGTGATGCCCAGGCGCGTGGACACATAGGTGCGCAGGCTTTCCGCCAGGCCGGACAGGCGGATGGACAGGTACATGGTGTTGGCGGTGGGCAGGAAGAGCCGGGTGTAGAACACATCGGTCCACTGCCACACAAAGGCGAACAGGAAGCAGCTCACCAGGATGGGCACGGCCTGGGGCAGCATCACCTTCACAAAAGTGCCGAAGGTGGACGCGCCGTCCACATAGGCCGCTTCCTCCAGGGACTGGGGCACCGAGCGGAAGTACTGGCGGATCATGAAGATGTACAGCCCGTTCTTCAGCCCCATGGCCGTGGCGCTCAGCGCCAGGTGGGGCAGGGGCGAGCCCTTGAGGTTGATGGGCCCGCCGGTCAGCCGGGTGAAGATGCCCAGCACGTCAAAGTACCGGAAGTGCAGGTACAGGGAGGAGGAGATGGTCTGCGGCGGGATGATGATGACCAGAATGACGCACACAAACCACAGCCGTTTGAGCGGGAAATCAAACCGCGCGAAGCCGTAGCCGGCCAGCGTGCAGGCGATGATCTGCAACAGCGCGCTCACCAGGGCGATGAGGGCGGTGTTGCGCATGGAGGTGTTCAGGTTGAGCAGCTGGGCGGTCAGCTGGTAGTTTTCCAGGGTCAGGTTGCGCGGGATGACGATGATGGTGGTGTCATACAGGTCCTTTTCCATCATGAAGCTCACCGAGATCTTGTCCAGGATGGGCTGAAGGATCAGGAAGCACAGCCCAAAGAGCATCAGGGCGCGCAGCAGGCTGGCCACCCTGCGCCGCAGGCTCTGACGCAGCAGTTGCCCGCCGGATTTGCGGTTGCGCGCGAGGAAGCCCTCGGCGCGGCGCGCTGTCGCGGGTCTACTCATAGCGCTTCACCCCCTGGCGGATGATGAGGGAGCTGATGCCGACCATCAGGATGGCCACCAGGAAGTAGATCCAGGACAGGGCGGAGCTGTAGCCGTATTTCAGGTTGATAAACATCTCCTCGTGGATTTTTTCCATGATCAGGTTATCCGTCTTCATGAAGAAGTCAATGATGGTGTAAATCATGTTCACGATCAGCAGCGGGCTGATGATGGGGAAGGTGACCATCCAGAAGCTCTCCCAGGGGGAGGAGCCCTCCATCTCCGCCGCCTCATACATGCTGCGCGGGATGGTCTGCAGCCCCGAGAGGAACACCACTATCTGGATGCCGGAGGCCATCACAATGTCATACACCGCGGCCATCAGGTTGTTCACCACCTCCAGCGCCGGCTGGCCCAGGCCGCTGGTCCGCAGCAGGCCCAGCAGGGCGGCGGAGATGTTGATGTTGCTGGACTGGGTAATCAGTTCCTTCATGCCGATGATCAGGGAGTTGTCCGTCTCAATGCCCACCAGCACCCCGGAGGACAGGATGACCGGCAGGAAAAAGATGGCGCGCGCCAGCCCCCGTCCCCTGAAGCGCTGGTTGAGCAGCAGCGCCACCATGAAGGCCAGCACCATGGTGGCCAGGGAGTGGGTCACCATGCGCACCACCTCGTCCACCAGCATCTGGTTGAACTCCGGGTCCACGGTGAAGGCGTACAGGTAGTTGGCCCAGCCCACGGGGGTATGGGTGACCCCGCTTTGGGCGGACAGCCCCACGTTCTGGAAGCTCATGATGACCGACTGCGCCATGGGGCGCACCATGAAAAAGAGGAAACCGAACAGGAAAGGCGCGATGAAGAGGTAGCCGCTGAGCGCGCGGCGGGACCTCATGCTGCGCCCGGGCTTGCGCGGGCTGCTCATGGCGTCACCTCCCCGTCAATCACCAGGTAGGACCTGGCCGGCACATTGTGCCCCTGCACCCTGCCCGCGCTGTGGCCAAAGTTGACCGCCACCTGCTGCCCATCGGCGAATGTGGTCAGGGTGACCTGGTCCGTCAGGCGCGCAAAGCCTGTGATAGGCTGGCCAAAGACGCCGCCAAGCGCCCTGGTGTAGTCCCGGATGATCTGCCCGGCCTGCTCCGCCCACAGGCTGTAGGAGGCGCCGTAGTAGCGCGCATAGTCCGTGTCGTGCAGCACCAGCGGTTCCTCCTGCATGAACACGAAGAACAGCCCGGCGCCCCGCTGTGCGCTCAGCAGCAGCTCCTGCTCCCAGTCGCCCGTCAGGTTCAGCGGCCGCCCGGTGTAGTCCACCAGCCCGTGCAGGGCAATCTGGAAGAAGGGCAGGGTCTCGTCCAGCACGAAGTAGGGCACGCCTTCCAGGTCCATGTCGCTCACCAGGCTGGCATGCTCCAGGGCGTAGAGGTTGCCCCCGCGAACGGCGCTGCGCAGGCCCAAATCCGCCACCCGCAGCTGCTCCTGCACCTGCCCGGTCAGCGCCTCATCCCGTGTGACGGTCTGGCGGGGGTCAAAATCGCTGGCCAGCAGGTTGCCCAGGTCCTCGTAGGATACGCCGTCCAGCCTGTAATCAAGCGCCGCCTGCGCCAGCACCGCCATCATGCGCCTGGCCGTGTCCGGCCGCAGCAGGTAGTAGGGGTCGCGCAGGCTCATCTGGCCGTACCAGACGTTTGAATAGGGATAGAGCTTCACGTGTTCGCGCGTGGTCAGCCGCGCCGCGTCCCGCAGCGGCAGGAAGCCGTCCCCAAGCCCGCTGTCCAGCGCGTAGGCGGTGATGCCATGCAGGTACACCCGGGCGCCGCTGTCCTGCATGGCCCGGGCCATGTCATCAAACTGCTGCGGGCTGCCCAGCTGGCGCACCAGCCGCGCACGGCCCAGCATCTTCTGGCGCAGGCCGCCATTGAGAAAGCCGCTCAGGCGCACCTGCAGGGGCTGTTGGGTAGCCTGGCTCAGGTCAGCCACAATGGCGGCCGCCTCCTCAAAGCTGGTCAGCTTCACCGGGGCGGACACCGGCAGCCCGCCGCGCTGCTGCACCTTGTCAATCGCGCCCACAATTTCCACCGCGACGGGCAGCCCTGTCGCCTGCCGGCTGCCCAGGCCCGGGTAGCGCTCCTGCAGGTAGGCGCGGTAGGCCAGGGCCAGTTCCACCGGGTCAGCGGTGGGCAGGAAGCGGTAACGCTGGCTGATGGCACCGGAGGGCAGGCCCTTCTCATACATGTAGATGGTTTCGATGGTGCGGTCGGTCACGTTGAAGGCGTCCGAGTGCAGCAGGTTGTAGCTGGCGCTGGCGGTGTTGTAGCTGTTGCCCCGGCCTGCCACCTCCGCCGTGATGGAGGCGTTGGCCGCCTGCCCCTCCATCAGGCACAGGAAGGCGCTGTCCCCGCTGGCGATGCCAAACACCGGGAAGCGCGCGCGGGTTTCATGCACCACGGCGGTGCGGGTGGTGGCATGGTCCCAGCCATAGATGTTGGCAAAATAGCCGTTCTGCCGGATTTTGCCGTTGTTGAAGCGGATCAGGCCACCGCCGCCCTCAGGCACCAGCATGTAGCCGCTGTCCATGGGTCCGCCCGCGCCGAAATTGGGCAGGATGTTCAGGCGGACGGGGGGGAAATCGTCGGTATAGCGGATGGCGTCCAGCGGCACCTCCACCAGCAGGTCCTGGTTTTCCAGGCGGTAGACGAGGCTCAGGTTGAACACCGCGCTCTGGCTGCCCATCACGCCCCCGGCCTCGGCCTGGTCCTCCAGGTAGTCCTGGTAGGTGTAGCCCACCTGGGCCAGCAGGTCCTCAAACTCCTCCTTGAGGAAATCGCGCACGTTGTCACGGATGACATAGATGGCGCCGTCCTCAAGCTGCGGGTACTGGGCCAACAGGGCTTCGCGCTGGTTTTCCTTGATGCGTTCCGGGTCATGCTTGCGGTAGGAATCCAGCACCTTGCGCTTTTGTGCCTTGGTCAGCTGGTCCAGGAAGCCATCCATTTTTCCCACGGCGATGACGCTGGGGATGAAATAAGCCCGCGCGATGCGCCCCAGGGTGTAATCCACCCGGATGTGGTCCCCGTCCGCCACAATCTCATAGACCTGGTTCTTGATGGCGTACTCATAGCTGTCATACAGCGTGCGCACGCCATTGGTGGTGGAGTAGGTGAGCGCCAGGGTGGACTGCAGCAGGTTCTTCATGCCCGCCAGCGCCTGCGGGTCCTGGTCAGCGCCTTCAGGAATGGAGCGCCACACCTGGCCATCGGCCTTGTTGGTGAGGGTGAACTGGGTGCTGTCCGCGTCCATTTCAAACAGCAGGTGCTCGTTTTCCAGCCTGTAGGTCGCCCCGGGCTCCTCCTTGTAGAAGGCGGCCTCCACCTGCTGCCCCTCCCGCGCGTCGCCGCCGCGCCCGTACAAAGCCCAGCCCAGGGCCGCGATGCCAAGCAGCACCGCCAGCACCAGGGCAGCCTTCAAAGCGTGTTTCAGGGCGAACGTTCTCATACCTCTCCTAATACAGGCGGAAGGTCAGCTCCTTGTAGAGCGATACCAGGTAGGCGATGCCGTCTGAAATCAGGGAGAAGAACAGCATCATCAGGAACACGATGACCAGCATCCCAAACAGCGACATCACCATGAAGGCCAGGGTTTTGCCCAGGGTATAGTCGTGGATCATCATCATGGCCACCACAATCAGAAACCCGCACCAGATCAGGGAGATGGACGAGAGCACCGAGTAGATGGCACCCTCCTCCACCGTCACCACGTTGCTCAGCAGGATCAGGGGCAATTGGATGAGCACATAGGGGGTCAGCGCGTAGGCGGTGCCCATGTAGATGTCGGGCATGCGCCCCTTGCCCTCGAACAGGGTGGTCAGGCTCCAGTTGGCCACGCACCAGATGAGGATGGGCAACAGGATGGCGAGCATTTCGGTGAACACGTTCACCCTGGCCCAGTTGACCCGCATGAACAGGAAGGAGGTGTACTGCAGGCTCAGCACGCGGGTGAGCATGGCCAGCAGCACAATGGTGTTGGCGGCGGCCATGCTGCCGCGGCGCTCGCGGGTCAAATCCCAAAAACCGTCAAAGGGGCGGACGATGGCGTGCAGCGCGTAGCGCAGGCTGGCGCCATAGCGCTGCCACCAGGCGCGGCTGCCCAGGTGTCTGATCAGGGTCTCACGGCCCGCTGCGCTCATGCCTCACCCAGCTCCCTTCTGATTTTCCGGATCCGGCCCACCGCCATGGGCACCACCAGCACCAGCACCACCAGCGCGAACAGCCAGGTGATGTTGCGCTCCACCCAGATTTTGCGCTGCTCCTGGAAGGCCTTGGAGTAGTTGCGCTCATCGTTGGCCAGCTTGAAATAGCGCATGGCCTCCTCATACTGCTCCCCGCGCAGCAGCGCGCGCCCCACGCCGATGTAGGCCAGCTCAAAGTTGCCGTTGAGCTGCAGCACCCGCCGCCAGCTCTCAGCGGACAGCGCGTACTCTCCGCGCTGGTACTGCTCGGTCGCCAGGTAGATCAGCCGGCCATACTCCGTGGGCTCAAACACGGTGACAGAGCCCTCCAAGCTGTCCAGCACCAGCAGCTCATAGCCATCCCGCTCAATGGAGGCCGCGCCGCGGAAATACCCCGCCATGTTGCCCGAGCCGCCAAAGATGAACAGGTTGCGCCCCTGGTCGTCATAGCCAAAGAGCCGCCCGCGCACCTTGTCCAGCGCCACATAGACCTCGTTGTCCAGCACCGTGATGTCGCTGAAGCGCGCCGGCCCGCTGTAGCCGGCCGCCACGCCCCAGTCCACATCCCCGATGGGGGGGAACTCACCGTTTTTCACCAGGATGTCATCGCCCAGGGCGTTGAGCTTGCGGATGGGGCGCGCGTTGTCCCACAGCAGGTCATACTCCTGGAAGGTGGTGGTGACCGAATAGATGAAGCCCCGCGCGTCAATGAAGATGTTGTCAAACTCCGTTGGCACAAAGGAGGCTTGCTGGTCGCGCTGCTGGCGGGTGGACAGCAGCCGCCAGATCTGGTCGGTGAGGCTGTAGCTGACCGGCATCGCGCCGATAAAGCCGGTGAAGGCGCCGTCGCGCTCAAACTTGGCCAGGCCTTTGTTGACGTTGCGGGCCAGCACAAAGGCCCGCCCGGTCGCGTCGGCCACCACCCGCGTGGGCAGGAAGGCCAGGCGCTGGTCAAAGGTCTCGTCCGTGGGCTTGGTCAGGGTGAGCAGCAGGTTCAAATCCGGGTCCAGCTTCACCACCCGCTCATTGCCCGTGTCACAGATGAACAGCTCACCGCTGTCGGTGACAAACACATCGCTGGGCGAGCGCAGGGTGGAGCCCGCTGCGCCATCTGAAAAGCCGGTGATTTCCCGCTCCAGCCGGAACCCTTTGCCGTCCTTGACCAGCTGCAGCACCCGGTGGTTGCCGCTGTCCACCAGGTAGAGCCGCTCGCCCTTCATGAAGAGGCTGGAGGGGGTGAGCAGCGGGGTGGTTAGCCCCAGGTCGCCGGCGTTGAACACCGCGCGCACCCGGTAGGCGTCCGGCGCGTGGCGGATGTAGCCCCAGTAGTCATAGGTGTAGGAATACTGGTACTCATAGCCGACCTGGGCGGCCGCCGGCGTCAGCAGGCAGGCCAGCAGCAGGCAGGCCAGCAGCGCGGCTGCCATCCTGGCCTTGCCGTCTTCCCCGATCCCCCTGTGGTGGCTGCGCATGCTCACTCCTTGATGCCTGAGGAGGCCATGGTCTCCAGAATCTGCGTCTGGGAGAAGATGAAAATGGTGATGGGAACCAGCATCATGATCACGGTGACCGCGGCGGCCTGCCCCACCCGGGCGATGCCGCCCAGCTGGATTTGCTGCAGAGCGTAGGTCAGGGTCTTCTTGGCCTCGGAGTAGATGACAGTCTGCGCGCGGGCGTTCCACAGGCCTTGCACCGAGAAGATGATCAGCGTCATCCAGGCCGGCTTCACGTTGGGCATCACGATCTGCAGGAAGATGCGCATCTCGCTGGCGCCGTCCACCTTGGCCGACTCAAGCAGCGCCATGGGGATGCCCTCCATGAACTGCTTCATGAGGAAGAGGCCGATGGGCGCGGCGAAGGCGGGCAGGATGACCGACCAGGCGGTGTCCACCAGCCCCAGGCGGGTGAGCACCAGGTAGTTGGGGATGCCCGTGACATAGCCGGAGAACATCAGCGCCACCACCACCAGGCGGAAAAAGGTCTTGCTCAGCGGGAAGTCATATTTGGCAAGCACAAAGGCGGCCATGGAGGCCACCAGCAGGTGGCCGGCGGTGCCCACCACGGTGATCAGCACGGTGTTGCTCAGGTAGCGTCCGAAGGGCACCCAGGACTGGCCCATGGTGACCACCAGGTCGGCGAAGTTGTCAAAGGTGGGGTTTACCGGCAGCAGCCGGGGCGGGAAGCGGAACAGCTCGTCCAGGGGCTTGAGGGAGGCGGCCAGCGCGAACACCAGGGGGTAGACCATCAGCACGGCGGTGGCGGCCAGCATCAGGTAGATGATGGCGTCCCCGCCCCGGGAGCGGTTGGGGGAGCGGCGGTTGCTGATCCGCTGCGTTTTGGGTTCCTGTCGTCTCTTCATCATCAGGTCCCCACACGCCGCAGCAACCGCTGGATGAGGTTGTTGGTCAGAATCATCGTCAGGAACAGCAGCGTCGCGATGGCGGAGGCGTAGCCCATATCAAAGCGCGTGTAGCCATAGTCAAACAGGTGGGTGACCACGGTGTGGGCCGCGTAATCGGTGGAGGGGAAGCCGCACAGCGCCATGGTCTGGTCGGCCACGGAGAAGGCGGCCGTAATGGACATGACCGCGCCAAACAGCAGCATGGGGCGCATGTTGGGCAGGGTGATGTAGTACAGCTCCTGCCAGCGGTTGCGCACGCCATCCACATAGCCCGCCTCATACTGGGCCTGGTCCACGCCCTTCAGCCCCGCCACAAAGGCCAGGAAGCCTGTGCCCATGCTCATCCACAGCAGCACCAGCACCACCACCGGCATCATGTACCTGGGGTCTGTCAGCCACAGGATGGGCGCGTTGATGATGCCCACCCGCACCAGGAAGGAGTTGAGGTAGCCATAGACATCGCCCCGGAAGATGATGGAGAAGATGAAGTAGGCGTTGCCGGCGATGGAGGGCGCGTAGAAGATGACCACGGCCAGGGAGCGCAGCCAGCGCGGCAGCTCGTTGATGAACCAGGCGAACAGGAAGCTCAGGATATAGCCGACGGGCCCGGTGATGACCGCGATGATGAAGGTGTTCTTGACCGAAATCAGGAAGATGTCATCCTGCAGGATCAGGTTGATGTAGTTGGCCAGGCCGATGTAGCGCGGCGCCTCCAGGATGTTGTAATAGGTGAAGCTGTAGCGGATGGAGGTCACCATCGGCAGGATGTAGAAGGTGATGAACAGCGTGGCGAAGGGCAGCAAAAACAGGTAGCACACCCACATCTGCCGCGCCTTGTAGCGCGCGGTCTCCAGGTTGCGGCGCTTCAGCGCCAGGTATTTGCCCATCGTGCTCAATCGCCCGCCCCCCTTTGCTGGTAGAGGCCAAACTCCCGCCGTTTGCTCTCAATCTCCTTGTCAATCAGCCGCGCGTAATCCAGGATGGTCTCCCGCGGGTCGCTGTTGGTGTTGATGACCCGGCGCACGGCGTTGGTGATGTTGCGCGCGGTGTAGTAGCCCCCCGCGATCTCCCGGAAGCCCACTGCCTCGCGCATGGCCTCCTCCAGGATGACCAGGTGCCTCGCGCTCCAGGACAGCTCGCGCAGCGCCTGGATGTTGGCGGTGGGGTAGCGCGCGGAGGCGCCCAGCACCGCCTCAATCTCCCGGCCAAAGCGCACCTGGGCGTCCTTGCTGACCCACCACTTCATGAAGGCCCAGGCCTGCTCCTTCACCGCCTCGTCCTCCGTGGCCACCATCATGCAGCTGGCCCCCTGGGAGTGGGCCGCCCGGTTGAGGCCCGGCTGCCCGTCAGGGCCTGTGAACGGCGTGCCGGGGATGCGGGTGAAATCCCACAGCCCGCGGATTTCGGGCGCGGACACCGCCAGCACGTTGAAGGTGGTGAAATCCGCGATCCCCAGGGGCATCTCCCCGGAGCGGAAGCGGCTGATGAAGTCAAACTCCATGGGCAGCCCGTAGTCGGTATACAGCGCGGTGTAGAAATCAAAGGCCTGCACCGCATTCTCCTCATTGAGCAGGGTGCGGGTGGCCTCCTGGTTGTAAATCTGCCCGTTGTTCTGGTAAATCAGGGCATACAGGGTGGACTGGTTGGGCGCGGTGATGGTGGGGTAGGGGATGCCCAGGGACATGTTGTTGCCCTGGATGGTGGGCAGGATGCCGATCAGCTCATCCCAGGTGGCGGGCACCTCCAGCCCCAGCTCCTCCAGGATGTCCTGGCGGTAAAACAGGACGCTGAGCACCTGGGTCTCCGGCAGGCCGTATACCCCGCCCTCCCAGCTCAGCGCCGCGTAGGCGCTTGGGTTGAACGCGGAGATAACGCTGTCAAAATCCTCAAACTGGGTCAGGTCCTCTGCGGCGTTGCGCAGCGCGTAGTTGACCGGGTTCCAGGAATCGGTGGACACCACCAGGTCAGGGCCGTTGCCGGCCACCACCGCGCCCAGCAGGGCGGTGGGGTCCACCAGCTTGATGTTCACCTTGATGTCCGTTTGCGGGGTGAAGCTGTCATCCACCATGGTCTTGAGCACCATGGACTGGTCCCGGCCGGTCAGCAGCCAGACCTCCAGCGCCTCCTCCTGAAGGTAGACGTCCCCCAGGGCGTCATAATCCACAAAATAGGAGATGGCGGTGGAGCGCCCCTCGTGCAGCAGCCCGCTCAGCGCGTTTTCCGGCCCCGCCACGGGCGCCAGCCCCGCGCTGTGCACGCTGACCAGGTCAATGTCCAGCTTGATTTCGCTCATGGCCTGCATGGCGGTGCCCAGCGCCGTGATGTTGTCCTTGAAGTTGACAAAGGAGGCGGTGATGCGGTAGGGGTTCCTGGCGAACTCCTCCAGCTGGGTGGCCAGCGTCTGCGCGGCGGCAATCTTGTCGGATTTCTGCCCCGTATAGGCGGTTGCCTCATCCACGATTTTGTACAGCCGGGCGCTCTCCAGCGCCATGGCCTCCACCACCTCGGGGTAAACCTGGTGGATGTTGTAGTCCCGGAAGGGGTCGGGGTTGACGCCGGTGAGCACCAGGATGCGGCGGTAGATCTGGTTGAGCCGGTACACGCTGTCATCCAGCTGGGTCAGGATGCCGCCCATGCCGCCCAGGGTGGCCTCCAGGCGCAGGCGGTGGCTGCCCTGGGTCAGGTAGATGTCATATGGCTGGCCCGTGGCGTCGCCCAGGGTCTTCATTTCCCAGGCGTTGGCGAAGGCGAAGGGGATTTCATTAAGCTCCGCGAAGGGCACCTGCCCGTCAATCAGCAGCCGGCGGCTGGACACGCTGCCGCGCTGGTAGCGCTGGCGGCCTTTCAGGGTCAGGTGGTAGAAGCCGTCCTCCGGGATGTCCACCTGCCACTCAATCCACTGCCCGGGCGCGCGCCAGGGATCCCCGCCAATGTAGTTGAGGACCACCCGGCGCAGGTCATTGGGCTGGGTTGCCGGGGAGGAGCGGTCGTAGCGCGCGTACAGCGAGGGGCTGGAGCGCAGCATGGCCGCCTCACCCTCCACCACCAGCCGCACCTGCCGGGGGGCATCAGCCCGCGGCGCGGGGGCGGCCCGCAGGTATTCCGCGTAGCTGGGCAGGGGGCGGATGGCGCGCAGCGACAGCGCGCGCAGCGCCATCGGCTCGTTGGTGGCCACCAGGCGGATTTCGTTGGTGCCGGCTTCAAAGTAAAAGCGCAGCGGCTCCACCTCATAGCCCAGAGGGTCCCGAAGGTCCACGGCCTGCCAGCCCTGCACCTCGGCCTGGGGCGGGCGGATCTGGTTGCCCTGGTTGTCAAGGCGGGGGAGGCCGGCATCGGTCCACATGCGGGTGAACAGCAGCGTGTCCGCCCCCAGGAAGGGTGTCTGGCCATTGATGTACAGCGCGCGCTCAATGTCCACCCCGCGTGAGGGCGTGGCCAGGTAGTCCAGATGCAGCTGGTACATGCCCCCGGCGGGCACCTCCACCTGCCAGGTGAGGTCAGCGCCTTCCTCGGTCATCAGCAGGGGCAGCCCATCCTCGCCCACCTGCCGGCTGGCGCCGCGCATGCGCAGGGGGTTCATCAGGTCAACCTCAATGTCCTGGCTGCCAGGCGGCGCCTGGCTATGGGCAGCCAGGTAGCGGGTGTAGGTGTTCTCCCGCCCGATGCCGCCGATGCCCCGCGCCAGGTCCAGGCCCGCGTATTTGTCCTCAAAGCTGCCGCCACCGCCGGACAGCCCCACCCAGAGCAGCAGACCGGCCAGCAGCAGCAGGCTGACCAGGTAGGCGGGCCAACGCTCCCGCAGCCGGTCTCGCATCCGCGCGCCTCCTTTCAGGTGTGGTGTAACCGGACGTCCGGCGTAATTGTTTGATATATACAAATCAGGCGTGATGTGCGCAGCGGTTTGGAAAGCAAATTCCCGCTAAAACAACCAAGCGTCCATGGAAATCCTGCGAAATGGCGCGTTCCTAACCAAGTAAACGATTAATATGACCTATCATATTCGCCAAACCCCTGTCTTGTCAAGACCAAGAAACAGCGCTGTGTGCACAGCGCTGTCAACAATACCTACGGGATGATTAATTCAAACCAGCCATGCCTTCCACCAGCACGGCGCGGGCAGGCGCGCTCTCCGCGCCCAGGATTTTGAGCGGCAGGGCAATCAGGGTGTAGCTGCCCGGCTGCGCCTCCTTCAGGTCCAGCCCCTCCAGGATGATGACATCCTTGCGCATGAAGGCCAGGTGGGTGGTGTGCCCCGGCTGGTCGCGCTCCACCCCCAGCGCGTCTGTGCCGATGCCCGAGATGCCAAGCCCCGCCAGGTAGCTGGCCGCGTCCTCCCGGATAAAGACAAAGTCCGGCCCGGCAACCCTGCCAAAGGAGTTCTGGGTTTTCAGCAGCACGAAGTCCCCGGCCGCGATGTCCAGCCCCGCCAGGTCGTCCTGCGTGATGGCTTCTTCCACCTGGGTCAGGTCGAACACCTTGCAGGGGGTGATCAGCCGCTTGAGCGGCATTTTGTCAATGGTCCAGCCGCCATGCATCATGTGCAGCGGCGCGTCCAGGTGGGTGCCGGTGTGCAGGTTCATCTGGATGCTGGATTCGTTGATGGCATCCTGCGGCGTCTGCTGCTCAATCACCCGCGTCGGGCGCTTTTCCACGCGGCCCTTGTAGGTGGCCATCTGCTCATGGATGCCCATGGAAATGTCAATAATCTTCATGCTTCCTCACTTTCTGTATGTACAATCTGGCTTTGCGGCAGCTCGATCTCCCGCCAGGTGCGCCCGTCCTCCCGCAGCATGCGGTCGGCCATCTCCGGCCCGCGCGAGCCCGCCTGGTAGTTGGGGTAGTCGCTGCCCGCCGGCCTGCACATCTTCTCCACGCTCTCCACAAACAGCCAGGACTGCTCCAGCTCGTCCCAGCGGGTAAACAGGGAGGAGTTGGCCCGGTAGGCCTCCAGGATCAGCTGCTCATAGGCCTCGGGCACGTTGCCCTGGAAGCGGGTGCTCTGGGCGTAGTTCATTTCCACCTGGTCAATGGCAAAATCATTGCCCGGGCGCTTGGCGTTGATCTGAAAGTACACGCCCTCATTGGGCTGCACTTCCATTACCAGCAGGTTGGGCGGCTGGGTCTTGAACTCCTGGTAGAAGTTGATGCCGGGCAGGCGCTTGAACTCCACCACCACCTGGGTGCGCCGCTTGTCCAGGCGCTTGCCGGCCCGGATGTAGATGGGCACGCCGCCCCAGCGGAAGTTGTCCACGCTGGCGCGCAGGGCGATGAAGGTGGGGGTGAGGGAGGCGGGGTCCACCTCCTGCTCATCCCGGTAGGCGGGCACGTCCTGCCCACGCACCTGGCCCGCGCCGTACTGCCCCAGCGCGATGCCGTCGCAGGAGCCCACCGGCTCATAGCGCCTCAGCGCGCGCAGGGCCTTGACCTTCTCGTCCCGGATGGACTCCGGCATCAGGTCCGCCGGGGGCTCCATGGTGATCAGCGCCAGCATCTGCAGCAGGTGGTTTTGCAGCATGTCCTTGAGGATGCCGGCCTGCTCGTAGTAGGTGCCCCGCCCCTCCACCCCCAGGGTCTCCGCGGAGGTGATCTGGATGTTGTCAATGTAGTGGTGGTTCCACAGCGGCTCAAACAGGGAGTTGCCAAAGCGCAGCGCCAGGATGTTGCGGATCATCTCCTTGCCCAGGTAGTGGTCAATGCGGTAGACCTGGCGCTCCTCCAGGGCTTCTGAGATGGTGGCGTTCAGCTCCCGCGCGCTTTTGAGGTCTGAGCCAAAGGGCTTTTCAATCATCACCCGGTGGTTGGGGTTGCGCCGCTCGGCCAGGTGCTGCTGGCTGAGATGGGACACAATCACCCCAAAGAACTCCGGCGCCACCGCCAGGAAGAACAGGCGGATGGCCGGCTGGTCATAGCCCCGCTCAATCTGCTCGATGTGCTCCCTGAAGCCGCTGTAGCTGTCTGGCTGGGAGATGAACTCCATCTGGTAGTATTCCAGTTTGCTAAGGAAGGCGTTCAGCTGCTCCTCATCCACCCCGCTGCGGGAATGCTCCGCGATGGACGCGCGGGCCTGCTCCCGGAAGGTCTGGCTGGTCAGGTCGCGCCGGCCAATGGCCAGCACGGTGGTCTGCTCAGGCAACTGCTTCTCCGCCATCAGGTGGTACATCGCCGGCAGCAGCTTGCGGTGGCTCAGGTCGCCGGTGGCGCCGAAAATCATCAGGGTCAGCGGCTGCTTGTGGTTGTTCCTGTTGTTGTCATCCTGGCTCATCTTGAATGCGTCCATCCCTCTGCGTTCTTTGTTGTGCAATGGGTATTTACCCGTTCAGCGGCAGCGTCAGCGTGGATGCCAGCTCATGGGGCTGGCCAAACACCCTTAGCCTGATGGCTGGGCCTTCCATAAGCGTCAGCTGTGCCTGGTCTGCTTCCACCGCCACCCTGACCCGGCTGCCCTGCCAGAGGAAGGTGAAGTGGTAGCCCGCCATCTGCGCGGGCAGGCAGGGCCGCAGCGACGGCCCCTCCCCAAACAGCCGCAGCCCGCCAAAGCCAAAGGCGATGCCCATCCAGCAGCCGCCCATGTTGGCGGCGTGGATGCCGTCCGCCGTGTTGCCGTGGGTGTCCTCCAGGTCCAGGGCCGCGCTGCCGCGGTAATATCTGTACGCCTTTTCCACCTGCCCTGTCCTGGCCGCCATCATGGAGAAGACGCACTCAGACAGGGAGGAATCATGCGTGGTGATCCGCTCATAGTAATCAAAGCTCTTGTTGATGACATCCTCGCTTTCCCCCTCCTCAAACAGGAAGTGCGCCAGTACCGTGTCCGCCTGCTTGCAGACCTGGTGGCGGTAGAGGAAGAGGGGGTGGTAGTGCAGCAGCAGGGGGAACCTGTCCCGCGGAATGGCGGCGATGTCCAGCACCTGCTTGCTCAGGAAGGCGTCATCCTGCGCGCTGATGCCCAGCTTTTCGTCCTGGGGCAGGTACATGCCTTCCGCCGCGAGCGCAAAGCTGTCCAGCTCCTGCCGGGTCAGGCCGGTCTGCGCCTTCACCTGCTCCAGCAGCCCGGCCTGGTCCAGCGCCCGGCACAGCGCGGCCAGGCCGCGCAGGTGGTGCTGGGCGATGCGGTTGGTGTAGTAGTTGTTGTTGACCACGCAACTGTACTCATCCGGCCCGGTCACGCTGTCGATCCGGAAGCTGCCTTCATGCCAGTGGCCGGCATCCAGCCACAGCCGCGCCGTTTCAACCAGCACCAGGGCGCCGGTGCCGGCCATGTAGGCCAGGTCACCCGTGGCGCGCCAGTAGCTCAAAAAGGCATGGGCCACCGCGCCGTTGATGTGGTACTGCGCGGATCCGGAGGGGAAATAGGCGGAGCACTCGCTGCCGGTGATGGTGCGCCACGCGTAGAGCGCGCCAGACGCATGGCCCATTTCCCTCGCGTGCAGCCGCGCCTCCTCCAGCATGGCCGCGCGGCTGTCCAGCAATGGGCGGGCCAGGCGGGGGTCGGTCAGCAGGAAGAAGGGGAACATGTAGATCTCGGTGTCCCAGAAATAGTGGCCCTCATAGCCCTCCCCGGACAGCCCCTTGGAGGCGATGTTGCCTATGCCGTCCTTGCCGGCGGAGGCCAGCAGCGTGTACATGGACCAGGCCAGGGCAGCGTTCAGCGCTTCATCCCCGCGCACGCCGGCGTCCGCCCCGCGCCAGAAGGCGGCCAGGTAGTCCGCCTGGCGGTCCGCCCAGTAGGCGAAGGGCTGGGCCAGCGCCTGGTCCAGCAGCGTCAGGGCCTGGGTCACAGGGTCCGCCTCCCGCCTGGAATCGGTGAACACACAGTATTTGGTGACGGACACCTCCTGCCCCTGGGCTGCCTCACACATGAGTATGGCCTGGCTGACCTGCTTGCTGGACTGCACTTCCTGGCCAAAGGCGCCCTGCCAGCGGTGGGCAACAGCGCTGGCCATCATGAGGCCGGACTGGGTGGTCCGGGCCGCCATCAGCATGGCGCTGCCCTCGCGGGAGGCCAGGGTGATGTCAATCATCTTCTTGCCTGTGGAGGCCTTGCGCGGGTCATTGGGGTCATGGTCCTGCACCACGTCCCCGTGCTGGAAGGAGACCAGCTCCACCCGCCCGCCCCAGTCAAGGGGCGTCACGCGCACCTGGATCAGCGCCAGCTGCTGCATGTCAAAGGAGGCGAGCCGCTCAAACACCAGCAGGCTGCGCCGCCCGCCGGGGGAGGTCCAGTCCACCGTTCTGGTGTAGATGCCTTTCGCAAGGTCCAGCGCTTGCTCAAAGCGGTTCAGGGTGCCGGTGAAGCAGCTGAAGGCCTCCCCGCCCAGGCTGATGTCCACGCCCTGGGCATCGATCACGTTGACGATGCTTTGCTGTGTGCGGGCGAAGCCGTACAACCGCTCCTCATAGTGGATGGGGGCGCTGTCATAAAAGCCGTTGAGGTAGGTGCCGCGGATGCTGCGCAGGTTCCCGGGCACGCCCTCCTCAAAGTTGCCCCGCATGCCCAGGTAGCCGTTGGCCACATGAAACAGCGTCTCCCGCCTGGCCAGCTCCCGGGGCTCCAGGCCCTCAAACCGTATCCGCATGGCTGTCTCCTCTTGTCTTGTTGTCTTTCCCATCATAGCAGAAACCCGGGTGGCTTGCACCCGGGGTCAGGATGGCCACGGCCCGGACGGTTCGCGTCCGGGCCATGGCGGCTGGGTTGCTGGCGTTACGCTTGACGCCCCTTGGCTCAGCGCACGCGGATGCTGTTAATGAAGCCGCGGATGGGCTTGCCATTGAGGGTGGTCTCGATGTAGGCCCAGCCCTCGGGGTGGCCCAGCTTGGCGTAGGCCAGGATGGTGACCTCGGTGCCCTTGGGGATCTCCATCAGCCAGATCGGGTTCACGATGGGGTCATCGGTCAGCGAAGCCTTGGACACAATCTTGCCGACCTTGGAGCCAAAGTAGAGCTCCGGCACGTCCAGGTCAGCCGGCAGGGCGCTTTTGCTGATGTAGCCCACACGGTAGAGGTTGTTGCTCAGGCCGTAGCCAATCATGGCCCAGTTTCCCACCGTGCCCCAGACCCGGATGCGGCCGCCGCCCAGGGTGGCCCGGTTGTTGGCCGCGCGGTAGTAGCTGGAGCCAGGCCCGGAATACACCGGCAGGGACTTGCCCTTGTAGCTGAACTCCTTGTGGCGGGGCAGGTTGATGGGGTCGCTGGAGGCGGAGGGATCACGGTAGGTGAACACCACCTCAGCAGGTGTGGCGATGCCGGAGGGGCTTGCCACACTGACCATCACCCGGGAATCGCTGATCAGCTGATAGCCGCTGGGCACGTAGGTGTTGTAGGCGCGCACCTCGGTGGGTTGGGCGGAGCTGACCGCGACGGTGGCCTGGTGCAGGATGTTCCCGGCCTGGTCCTTATAGTAGACCGGCACATTGACCGTGATGGGCGGGCCCTGCGGCGCCCGGTAGGTGAACACCACCTGGCTGGGGGTCACAATCCCCGAGGGGCTCTCCACACGGACGGTGACGCGCTGGTCGCTCACCAGGGTATAGCCCTTGGGCACGTTGGCGCTGTAGGCGGTGACCTCCTTGGGCTCGGTGGAGCTGGCGGACACCGTGGACTGGAAGAGGATGGTGCCTTGCTCATCCCTGTAGATGACCGGCACATTCACTGTGATCGGCGGCCCAGGGGGGGCGTAGATGAACTCCACCAGGCTGGGGTTGGCGCTGCCGGTCTGGCTGACGCTTACCCGCACATCGCGGGCGCTTTGCAGCACATAGCCCTTGGGCGCGCGGGAATCCACCGCGGAGACGGTGTAGGTGCCCGGCTGGTAGTTGCGCGTCTCGGTGAAGAGCACGCCGCCGGCGTTGTCCTTGTAGCGGATGGTGACAGAGGCCGTCACCGGCTGCGCGTACAGGAAGATAACGCGGTTGGGCTGCACATAGCCATTGGCGTAGACGGTCACCTGCACGCTGCGTGCGTCTTGCAGCAGGTAGCCGCGGGAAACCTTGCTGTCATCCGCGGTGATGGTATGGGTGCCTTCCTTCAGGGTGCGGGTCTCTGAGTAGAGGGTGCGCCCGTTGTTGTCGCGGTACTCGATGGGGAAGTCCACACTCACCTGCTTGGCGTAGGTGAAGCGCACCTGGTTTTGTGACACGGTGCCGTTGCTGTACACGGTGAGCTGCTGGCTGCCGCTGCCCTGCAGGTGGTAGCCGCTGGGCACCTTGGCGTTGTTGGCGGTCACGGTGTGGGTGCCCGGCGCGTATTGCGCGGTTTCCGTGTGCAGGATGCCACCGGACTGGTCCTGGTAGATGATCTGGATGGTGGCGCGCACGGGCTGGTTGTAGGTGAAGACCACGGTGCTTGGGAAGGTGACGCCCTGGTTGGAGGCATACACCACAATGTTGCGCTCAGAGGCCAGGGAGTAGCCCGCGGGCACCAGGCTGTCGTTGGCGCTGACCGTGGTATAGCCCGCCTGCACCACGGCGCTGGTGTTCACCAGCACCTGGCCGTAGGCGTCCCGGTAACTGACCGGCACGCTGAAGGTGCCGGGCTGGGTGCCCTGGCTGGTGCGGGTGACGGTGAAGGTCAGTTCCGTGGGCGATGCTGTGCCATAGTTGGACACGATCACCACCGCGTCGCTGGCACCGGACACATAGTAACCCTGGGGCAGCTTGGTGGCGTCCGCGCGCACCAGCTGGGCGCCCGGGGCCAGGCTGCGGTACTCGCTGGCGATGACCTGGTTGTAGATGTCCTTGTAGTAGATGGTGATGGTGGCGCTGATGGGGACCGGCGTCTGGCCGTACAGGGGTTCATAGGTGAAGATGACGCCGTTGGGCACCGGGCGGCCCTGCGCGTCCACATACACATAGATGCTGCGGGTGCTGGTCAGCCGGTAGCCGGGCACCTGGCTGTCATCCGCGGTGATGATGTTCTGCCCTGTGCGCACCGGCACGTTGAGGGTCTTCAGGTTCTGGCCCTGCTGGGTCCGGTAGTACACCGGCACGGTGAACTGGGTGCCGATGGGCACCGGCGTCTGGTAGGGGTAAAAATACACCAGGCGGTCTGAGACGTAGGCGTAGGTGCCGTCTGGCAGCAACACCTCATACCAGCCGCCGGCCACCTGGCCGGTGGTCTGGAACAGTTCACCCGGCTGGCCGCGGTAGACAACGGGGTAGTCCGTGCTGCCCCCGCTGCGCAGGTTGACATTGGTGATGGCGGTGATGGTTACCTCACCCACCAGATAGTCACCATCAGCAAAAGCCGGGGCGCCTGTCACGCCAAGCAGAAGCACAAGGCTCAGCAGGAGGGCGATGATTCTGTTGGATGGCTTGTTCATCTTGTTTTCCTCTCATGTAAAATCAGTCGGCGGTTCAGGTCGCTCTCTTGTTGAATATAACCGTTGGGCTGGTTCTTCAATCGCTGTGGTACAATGCGCGCAGGAGGGCAGGCGATGGAAAGGAAGCGGAACTACAACCAGGCCATGATGGAGGTGCTGGGGCAACTGCCCCCCGGGGAAGTCAAGCCCCGGCTGCTGCTGCATGTCTGCTGCGCGCCCTGCTCCACCTCGGTGCTGGAGCGCCTGGCACAGCATTTTGACATCCTGGTCTACTTTGACAACCCCAACCTGGACACCCAGGCCGAGTTCACCAGGCGCTCGGCGGAGGCTAGCCGCCTGTTGGCGCGCACCGGCTGGGCACAGCAGGTCATCATCGCGCCCTACGAGCCGCGGGCCTTCTTTGAGGCTGTGGCCGGGCTGGAAGACGAGCCGGAGGGTGGCTGGCGCTGCCGGGCCTGCTTCGCGCTGCGCCTGAACCGGGCAGCCCAGGCCGCGCGTGAGCGGGGCTGCGACTGGTTCACCACCACGCTGACGGTCAGCCCCCGCAAGGACGCCGCCCTGCTGAACCATCTGGGGCAGCAAGCAGGCGAGGCGGCCGGCCTGGCTTTCCTGCCAAGTGACTTCAAAAAGCAGGACGGGTACCTCCGTTCCCTGCGGCTGAGCCGCCAGCACGGGCTCTACCGCCAGGATTACTGCGGCTGCGTCTTTTCCCGCCTGGAGCGGGACCGCCGCGCCGCTTCGGCCGGTTCAGGCGGCCATTCAACATAAAAACGCGCGAACCGCGCGTTTTCTTGCATCAGGCAATATCTCATAGAACCATTGTTTCCATCAGCCCGGGCAGACACTCGGCCCGCAGGGTCATCCCCGCCCGGGTAAGGGCCCGGCCAGTGAAATGGCCGAAGTTTGTGTGCCTGACAAAGGGCTTGAAGCGGCTGCCCGCCCTGGCCTGACGCTCCCACTCCCGCTCAAAGCCCAGGTCCACCCGGCCCGCCTGGTCTATCAGACGCGCCCTGGGGCCGTCAGGCCCTGGCGGCTCCAGGCGCAGCGGGCCCAGCGCCTCCGCCTGGCCCCGGTGAAACAGCCAGCCCTGAAACTGACCGGCCTTGCCGCCCACTTTCTGGGTAAACGCCAGGCACAGCAGCCCGTGCTGCGACGGCCCCATCATGAGGCCCCAGGCCTGCCGTGCGGGGCGGGGCCAGGCGCGCCAGCGCCGGTCCACCATGGCAAGGGAGGAGGCAGGGGAGTAGAGGTAGTCCCGTTCCCCCCAGATGGCGCGGCCATTGGCGGGCAGGCAGGTCAGCAGCTGCTGGCAGGCAAAATGCCTTGGCCTGCCAGGACAGGCCGCCAGGGTCATCAGCTGGTCCTGCCGGGGCAGGGCCAGCTCCAGGTCAAACAGCAGCTGCCTGCCGCCTTCCTGCAGGCTGTAGATGTGTCCATAGACCGCGCGGCTGCCTGGGCGCAGCTCCAGCCTGAGGTCACACAGGGCATTGCCCGCGCGGAGGGTACCCTCCCCCGCGCCGGGGGACAGCCCGGGGTGGTGGCTGGCCTCCCTGGTGGTCCAGTGGGCCTCCACCCGCTCCTTGCGGGCCAGGTCATACAGGCCGATGCTGCCTAGGCGCCTGCCGCCCAGGTTCAGGATGGCCAGGTCCAGCACAGCGGCCTCGCCCAGCACCAGGCAGCGCTCCAGCTCCCGCAGATGCCCCGCGGGGGCCTTGATGCGGCCCAGGTCATAGCTTTTCAGCGCCCTGAAGGCATAGCCCTGCTCCGCCAGGCTGCCGTCTGCCTGGTGCATGGGGCCTTGTACAAGCATCTGTCGCATGGCATCCTCCAGCCGCATCATACCGGAAACCGCATCCGCATAGCAATCGCGGGCCTACAGCCCCCAGGCGGCACGCAGCGTGCCCACCGCGGGCACCAGCTCGCTGTCCGTAAGCCCCCCAAAGCCCAGCACCAGCGCGGGCCTGGGCCTGGCTGCCTGGCAGTGCTGGCGCAGCCCCTGCAGGGGGATGTTCATTGCCGCGGCCGGCTGGATCAGGGCCTCCTCTGACCTGCCCTTTACCCCAAACAAAAAGTGCAGCCCGGCCTCCTGCCCCATGAGCCAGGCGCCTGGCACGTCCTGCAGCAGCCCGCACAGCGCCTCGCAGCGCCGTTGGTAGACCCGGCTGGCCTTGCGCAGGTGGCGGGTGTAGTGGCCCTCCTCCAGCAACCGCGCCATGGCCCGCTGCTCATAGCGGGAGACCGCCTCGCCGCTGCGCAGCTGCAGCGCTTGATAGCGCCGCCGCAGGTCTTCCGGCAGCGCCATGTAGGCGATGCGCACGCCCGGCGCCAGCGTGCGGGAGAAGGTGCTCATATAGATCACCCGGCTGTGCGCGTCCATGCCCTGCAAGGCGGGCAGCGGCCGGCTGGTGTAGCGAAACTCGGAGTCATAGTCATCCTCAATCAGGTAGCGCCCCTCCCCGCGCGCCGCCCAGTGCAGCAGCTCAGCCCGGCGGCCGGCCGGCATGCTGATGCCGGTGGGGAACTGGTGGGCGGGTGTCAGGTACACCAGCTGGGCGCCGGAGGCTTCCAGCGCCGTGATGGACAGCCCCTGCTCATCCAGCGGCAGGGCACAGACCCTGTGGATGCTGCGGCCAAACACGCGCCGCGCCTCCACGTAGCCGGGATCCTCACAGGCAACCAGCTGCGGCTGGTCAAACAGCGCGGCAACGGTGGCCAGCAGCTGGTCCACCCCGGAGGAGATGACCAGCTGCTCCGCCTGGGTGCGCACGCCCCGGTACTGGTACAGGAAGCTGGCCAGTGCCTGGCGCAGGCCAGGCTCGCCCTGGGGATGGCCGCGGTTCATCAGCTCGCTTTCCCGCAGCAGCGTCTCGCGGATCAACTGGGTCCACACCCGGTAGGGGAAGAGCTGGATGTCGGTGGACTGGGGGGAGAAGTCATGGCGCGGCGGGGCCTGCGCCGCTGGCCGCGCGCTGCCTGACGGTTTCGGGGTGTCTGGCAGCGGCAGGATGTCCTCCACAAAATAGCCGCTGCGGGCGCTGGAGCGCACAAAGCCCTCCGCCTTGAGCAGGTCCAGCGCGCTGTCCACTGTCTGCCCGCTGATGCCCAGATGGGCGCTGAGCACCCGGCGGGAGGGCAGCCTGCTGCCCCCGGGCAGGCGGCCCTGCAGGATGTCCCGCGCGATCTGGCGGTATAGCTGCTCATACATCGGGTGGTCAAGGGCTGGGTCCAGCTGATAGGTCAAATCCCGCATGGCACTCCTCTGGTATGGTCAATCTTCGGGCATTTGGTATTTTACAAAATACCAGATGAGGGTATGATGAACATGAAATGATGCTTTGTCAAGGAGGAGAGCTATGACCCAGCCCAGAAAATCACCGGCCTACCTGCTGGCTTTTATCGGCGTGATGGCAGCGGCCGCCTTTGTTTCCAACTACCTGATGATTCCGGTGGGCACCTCCCGTGTCCACCTGGGCAACAGCATCGCCCTGCTGGCGGGCATGCTGTTTGGCGGGCCCCTGGGCGCGCTGGCGGCGGGCCTGGGCTCGGCGCTGTTTGACGTGGTGTACGGCTTTGCCGACCCGGTGGCCGGCGGCGCCATCCCGCCCATTGTGGAGGCGGTGGTCACCTTCATCAACAAGGGGCTGATGGCGTTGGCCTGCGGGGTCATCGTCAACGACCTGGCCAATGAGAAGCGCCGCACCTTTGCCGCCTACCTGGGCGCGGCCGCCGGCGCCTTGCTGTATGTGGCGCTTTTCCTGATTAAAACCAACCTCTATGCCCTGGCTTTCACCCCGGACACGCTGCGGGTGGTGGTGCCGGCCCGCGCTGCCAGCAGCCTGATCAACGCCGGGCTGGCGGTGCTCATCGCCCCGGTGCTCTACAACCTGCTGCGCCCGGCCCTGCGCGCCGCCGGCCTGTACGAGCGCATCAGCCCGGCCCTGCTGCACTGGCCGCAGTAAGCAGCCCGGCATATCCACTTGATGTGCATCCGCTGGCGCACCCTGAACCCCTTGCACATGTTTCATAGCAGCCGCAGGATATAAAAAGGAGCCGCCGTTCTGGCTGCTCTCTTTTTGTCGGCCATCGCGGCTTGCCCACTGAAACGATCCCGGCCCGCGGCAACAGGGTGTTTTTGTGTGTATAATCAGGAGAAAGAAAGGGGAGGTGCGCATGGACACAGGCAGATACAGGGTCGAGGGCGGGAGGCCCGTCAACCTGGGGCAGTTTTCCACCCGCGCGGACCGGGACATCAACAAAAAGGAAGCCCGCGACCAGCTGATGCCCGCCAACATCCTTCGCATGGCCCAGCTGCAGGAGAAGCTCTACGCCGAGAACCGCCATGCCCTGCTCATCGTGCTGCAGGCCATGGACGCGGCCGGCAAGGATGGCATCATCCGCCATGTGATGACGGGGCTGAACCCCCAGGGCACCCAGGTGGTCAGCTTCAAGGTGCCCACCAGCCACGAGATGGACCAGGGCTACCTCTGGCGCATCAACAAGGCGCTGCCGCCCCGGGGGGAGATCGGCATCTTCAACCGCTCCCACTATGAGGACGTGCTGGTGGCCCGTGTGCACGACCTGGTGCGCTCCTCCCAGATGCCCCTGGAACTGGTCACGCCGGACATCTGGGACCAGCGCTACCGCCAGATCCGCGATTTTGAGCGGTACCTCCATGAGAACGGCACCCGGGTGGTCAAAATCTTCCTGCACCTATCAAAGGAAGAGCAGCGCGAGCGCCTGCTGGACCGCATCAACCAGCCGGACAAAAACTGGAAGTTCTCCGCCGGCGATATCCAGGAGCGCCGCCACTGGGACAAATACATGAGCGCCTATGAGCACATGCTGGAGCACACCGCCACCAAAGAGGCGCCCTGGTATGTGGTGCCGGCGGACAACAAGTGGTTCTCCCGCTACCTGGTGAGCCAGCTTGTGCTGGAGGTGCTGCAGGACATCAACCCGCGCATCCCGGAGCTGGCGCCGGCTGAGCGCGCCCAGCTGGCGGAGTGCCGGCGCCTGCTGGAGGAAGAGCCCTGAGGCCTGGATTGATCTGTCAGGGGGCGTGGCGCCTGCCGCGCCCCTGCTGTTGCGGGGGTGTGTTATGAAGCTGTTGTTTGTGGGGGACACCCACGGCACCAAGCACCTGGAGAAGGTGGCCGGTTTTCTGTCGCAGGCGCGCCTGACGCCCCAGGACGCCGTCATCCATTGCGGTGATACCGGCGTGGCCTGGCTGGGAGAGGAGGACGAGGCGCTGCGTTTCTGGCGTGCCCTGCCCCAGAAGGTGGTGTTTTGCCTTGGCAACCATGAGAACTACCGCTGGATGTACAGCCAGCCCCGGGTATCCCGCTACAGCGCCCTGGGCCATGACCTGGGCGGCAGGATTTTCGCCCCCCTGCACGGGCAGGTGGCCCGCCTGGGCGGCCGCAGCCTGTGGTTCTATCCGGGCGGCTATTCCATTGATTTCTACTTCCGGGTGCCGGGGCGCAACGTCTTCCATGAGGAAATGCTGGAGCCGCCCGCGGCCCGGCGCGCGCTGAACCGGGTGCTGGACCGGACGTATACGGATTTTATTGTCACCCACGACGGTCCCCGCAGCTTTGTGACCCAGCATTTCAACTTTCCCATCTCCCAGCCCCACGACCACTACTGGCGTCACTTGGAGGTGCCCCCCGGCGGGCGGGCCCACCCGGCCTTTTTGCTGGATGAGCTGTACAGCCAGCCCCAGCGCTTTGGGCAGTGGTTCTTTGGGCACCATCACCAGGATGTGGCCCAGGGAAAGCTCCGTTGCCTCTGGCAGCAGGCAGCCCTGGTGGACACGCGCGACGGCGCCACCATCATCATCAGCTGATCAGGCAGGGGTTTATATAGCGTTATTGTTGATTGTGCCTCTCCTGGTCCACCATGTTTCCACCCGGAAACATGGGCGATACGAACCTAAACAAACAAAAAACCCGGGCGCGGTGGCGTCCGGGTTTTGCAAAGGGCCGCTGGTTTAGCGCTTGCTGAACTGCGGCGCGCGGCGCGCACCCTTCAGGCCGTACTTCTTGCGCTCCTTCATCCGCGGGTCGCGGGTGAGGAAGCCGGCGCGCTTCAGCTCGCCCCGCAGCTCGGGGTTGGCCTTGCACAGCGCGCGGCTGATGCCGTGGCGGATGGCGCCGG